>DAIDUA010000073.1 GCA_027456965.1 Alphaproteobacteria bacterium
GGCCCGCGGTTCCGGCCCACTCCGCTCCTGGCTGCGGGATCTCCGAAGGCCGCGCGTGGTGCGCGGTCCCTCTGTCCAAGGAGACAGCCATGACGCGCAGCGACGATCACGAACCCGAACACACCTCTTCTCCCACCGACGAGGTGCTGACCCAGCTTCAGCTCTTCGGGCACAAGCCGTTCTACGACGAGCCGGACACGCGGCCCACACCCGACAGCGATGAGATCGCTGGCGCCGTCGCCGTTATCTTCGATGCACTCTCCGGCACGCTCACGGACACGCGCCTCGAACCGGACTTGCACGATCTGTGTTGGTCGATGGTCCATGTCTTCCACCGCGCCATCGACCGCGTCCAGCGCAAGCTTGATGACAATGAAGACGCGCAGAAACGTAGCCAGCGCGAACAGGACGGCTCCGAAATCCTTTCCGTCGAACTCGAGCGATTGCTCGCAGACGGCGAAGTGCTGCTCGACCGCCGCGACAGCATCGAAGCCTTTCGCGACGCCGCGGCCGACCGTTACGAGCAGATCACCGGCTCAGTCTGGCGGCCGCATTCCGGCTCGATGGTCAACCGCCGCGCCATGACATCGGCCGTCATCGACAGTCGCGATTTCGTCAACGCCAAACGGCGCAGCGAAACGCAAGTCCTGTTCCCGACCGGTGCTCGCATCGCTTTCACTGGCGGTCCCGACTGCAACGATCATGACCGCATCTGGAGCGTCCTCGACAAGGTCCATGCCAAACATACCGACATGGTTCTGCTGCACGGCGGCACGCCGACCGGCGCCGAACGCATCGCCGCCTGCTGGGCCGACGCGCGCAAGGTTCCGCAGGTCGCCTTCCGGCCGGATTGGAACCGGCATCGCAAGGCCGCGCCCTTCAAGCGCAACGACCAGCTCCTCGAGGCCCTGCCGATCGGTGTCGTCGCGTTCCCCGGTTCCGGCATTTGCGCCAATCTGTGCGACAAAGCCCGCACGCTTGGCATCCCGGTATGGCGTTCCGGCGAGGGCGACGCGTGAGCGCCGCCCTTGCGCGTCCTGCAACATGACTTGCGCCTGCCGCAACCGTGGTCACGCGCAACATCGTTCGCGAGGATTCCGCTCCGCATGGCAAGCTGCTATGGACGGGGTCGCGCCGTGGTGGCTGGTAGAGGCGCGAACCGTCAATCTTTTGCACGGAGGCCACCGCCATGATCATTCTCGGCATCATCCTCAGCGTCTTCGCCATCGGATTCTTCTGCTGGCTGTTGTTCACGCTCGCCGTGTACGCCTTGCCGTTCTTTGTCGGCATGACGGCTGCGTTTGCCGCCTACCATCACGGCTACGGCATGCTCGGCTCCGGCCTCATCGCCATCGTCGTGGGTGCCGGCGTACTTGTGCTCGGCCAAATCCTCTTCGCAGCGGTCCGCGTGCCGATCTTGCGCGCTTGTATCGCGCTCATTTTCGCCATTCCAGCGGCAGTCGCGGGCTATCACGCCACACTCGGCATCGCGCATATCTGCATCCCGGCGGGTACACTGAGTCAGATCCTCGCGCTTCTCGGCGCGGCGCTGGTGGGCGGCACGGCATGGTCGCGCATGGCCATTTTTATCCCTCCGGCAACCGGCGAGGTCATGCAGGAGGGTTCTGTGCCGCCCGCAGCTTTCCTTCCCGGCCAACGGCTAGGCCGCGCGGTTGCCGTCCATCTTGACCACGCCCGGCCGACATCGCGTTGATAGGGGCACGAGTTTGAGCGCATATCCCGTCTACTCCGACATCGGCCAGAGGCGGCACCGTCGCGCGTCCGACAGCGCGACGGTAGCAGCGAGTTAGCGCGTTCGGTCGCGCCGATGCTGCCTTTCCTATTCTGCGCTAGCGCTTCTCTTTCTTCGATCCAGACGTCGGTGATCTTGCTTGCATCGCTGAACAGTCGCCATGAGTTCTCCCCGGATGCTGTTTGGCACGCGAGTCCATGCCGCCTCTCTTGGCTTTGATCGGGCCAAAGACCGGCTACGCCTCGATCGCCTAGACGCAAGGGGGCCGTCAGACTTTCTTCCCCTGGGCTAAAACCCATTCCTCGCGAGGCAAGAAAGTCTGCCGCCCTCCCTCAAGCCCGCTGGGCGGGTGCGTCGTCGATCGCCTTCGGCCTTCCGATCGCCATCGAGGCCGCGATGGTCGTGGGCTCGAAACAGCAAATGGAGAACAGACATGGCTATCATCGGCACATTCAAGAAGGTCACGGGCGGGTTCGAAGGCGAGTTCGCAATGCTGGCACTGCAGGCCAAGGGCGTGCGTATCGTCGCCGAGACCAACCGCACCAACGAAGACGCTCCCACCCATCGCATCTTTGTCGGCCGCGCGGAGATCGGTGCCGCCTGGACCAAATCGTCGGAGAAGAACGAGGAGTATCACTCGCTCAAGCTCGACGACCCGAGTTTCACCGCTCCGGTCTACGCCAACCTGGTCAAGGACAAGGACGGCGACACCTACAGCGCGATCTGGTCGCGCCGGCCGGGCAAGCGCAACGGCAACTGAAGCAAAACTCCTCCTCCAAGCCCCGTCCGGTTCGCCGGGCGGGGCTTTTGCGTCTCTTTGGACGGTGTTGCCCACCTCTACCCGCCGTGCATACAGATCGCGTATCGCACAGCTACATTTTCGCAAACGCCGCGGCCGCCGACGAGGCCAAGAGAAACAAACGGCGCGGTTGTCGCGGAAACCCCACAAAGCCATACGCCTCGTAGAATTTTGCCGCGCGCTCGTCCTTGGCATCGACCACAATGGCGAACACCGCGAGCGTCTTGCTTGCAGCCAAGATGCGGCGCACGGCGTCCGCCAGCAACAACTCGCCGATCCCAAGTCCGTGGGCCTTCTCCTCGCGCGCCAGCCGCCCGATCAGCGCCACAGGAATGGCATCATAGCGCGGCAGCTTGCGGGCGATCTCGTCCGGCAGATTCTCCAGGCTGAGCGTGAACGAACTGAGGCTGTAGAATCCGACAACACCCAATGCATCGTCCACGGCCACAAACACGCGGGTGACATTGCGCCGCTCATCCTGGCTGGCCCGCCGGCGGAACCAATCGTCGAGTTCGGGCTGTCCGCAAGTGAAGCCGGCGCGCTCGTGCTGCTTTCCGAGTGGTTCAATCCTCAGTGCCAATCGTCAGCCCATCACATCGCGATGTCGGCGCAGGGCCGCGATCAATTTGGCGGTGGGCTCCGGCGGATTGAGAACGGCGGCCAGGAATGCATCCCGATTCGCGCCAGTGAGCACCATGCGCTCATGTTCATCGAGAACCCGGCGGGCACCTTCATAAGCCAGATCGCCGGCCGTCAGGCCGCTCACCGCCATGGCGCGCTGAATGAGCGCTTTGGCCGAGGTGGCAATGCGCAACTCCAATCGGTCCCTTTTGAGCTCTTTGGCGGGCGGCTTACGGCGCGAGGTGGCACGCATGGGATTCTCCTTCGCAAGAAATGTACGGCAAAATGCCGTGCTTTTTAAGGGGCATCTCTAGGACTTGGTTCGGCGGCGCCTTGGGGCCTTCACATTGAGGTTCAGAGCCGCTGCCGGGGATTTCTCATCCAGAAAATCCGCCGCGCGGCACCCCAAAGCTTGCGAGGCCTGCCACAGCGTCAGAAGCGTAACGTTTTGCTGTCCCCGCTCCATGCTGCTGACATGGGCGCGGTCCACACCCATTCCCTCGGCCACCGCTTCCTGGCTCAGGCCGGCGGCAAGCCGGATACGCCGAAGATTCAGCCCGAAGACCTTGCGAATATCCATCCGCAGGATGGATGCCAATCGCGTATTTTATTGCTACGTATTATAATACTCGACTAAGGTGGCACTGTCGTGGAATCGGGGCACGCCAGACGTGCAGGATCGCATCGACGGTGATGCAGTTGTGTGCGCTACGCGATGCCCAAACTCTATCGTAATATGGAATGACACGAAGGATTTATCTCAAATCGTCGTTGGCGTTTTGCGGTCAGAGGGGCGCGATGGCATATGCCCATTCCACCGTTCAAAAATAAGCCGCCTTCCAGTCGACAGGTGACGCCCTATGATGAGCGCCATCTCAACACGTATCTTCTGCTCTTGGACGCCGATGACGCGGGCATAGACTGGTGCAGCGCGGTGTGGACGATCTTTCATATCGATCCCGAACGTGAGCCCGCACGGGCGCGTGCCGTTCATAAGAGTCACCTGGCCCGTGCGCGCTGGATCGCGGACGGCGCCTATCGTGATCTGCTGCGTCCATCACCGAAGAAGCAGTAGTCGAACTGTACAAATTTGGGACGTCTTAGCGTACCAAGCTCTCGTTGTGTGCGCATCGCACGCCACCGAATTGAGGACTTCCGAGACCCGTCGCGCCGCAAATAATTCCCAGCTGCACAAAGTCTGGGAGGACGCTTCATGTCACAGGGCGCAGATCGGCCGTCAGAAAAGCTCACCGACGAATCTCATCAACTGCAACGCTGTGACTTCGCCTGGGAGTTTCTTCGCCGCAATCGCCGCTATCGCAGAGACTATTCGGCATTGCATCGGCAACAATCGGGCGGCCAGTCCGATGAGCGCATGATGGCAGCAAAGATGGCGCATTGGGGGCTGAGCTTTCGCCTGCGACCCGGCTCTTGCGGCGGGCCAAGTCCAGGTCCATTGGCGGCCGGAATTCGTGCCGACGGCGGTGCTGCTGACGCCCGCGCCACCGGGATATACGGCCGCGGCCAGTCAGCAGACGATCAACTTTGGCGCTGCGCTGGCCGACCAGACGGGGATTGACGGCCGGCACGTCATCTTCACCGATCCCCGAGGCGAACATCGCGTCTTGCTGGTTCGCCCGGGACCCGATCAACCGCTCGCGATCGCCATTCCGCTCGACGAAGACTTCTCGCTTCGCCTGGCCGGCGCCCTGCGCTTTCAACACTGGCTGATGCGCCGTCCAGCCGGGCGTCTTCCGCGCTCGATGCGGCTCACCGCGCGCCACCGCGCCCGTTTGATGCTGATGCTGCGTGCCTGCGACATGCGCCAGGACGGTGCCACCTATCGCGAAATCGCCGCCGATCTCTTCGGCGCCAAAGCCGTCGCCGAACACGGCTGGAAAACACTGCCCGTGCGCGGCCGGACCATCCGCCTGGTGGAAGATGCCGACACCATGATCGATGGCGGCTACTTGAATCTGCTTCGCGGCAAATAACGATTTACATATCGTCAAGGGGTACGCGGGCAGGTAGCGCCGACTCCGTCATCCCCCCATCCGGCTTCTCTTCGCCATCGTGATCGCTCCCGCGCCGTCATCGACCGACAGCGCACCAACAACACCGGAGCTTCACATGAGCAACTCCTCCAGCGACCTGCCGCCGCGGCTTCTGCGCACGCCTGAAGCCGCCCGCTATCTCGGCCTGTCAGGCCGCACGCTTGAAAAACATCGTACCTATGGCACAGGCCCGGCCTATCATAAGCTCGGCGGTCGTGTCGTCTATGCGATCGACGACCTCAATATCTGGGCCGGTCAGGGATTGCGCCATTCGACCTCCGATCCGGGCACGGGCATCGTCCATCCGGCCAAGCGCCACAATACGCCGGCGCTCACCAACGACCGCGCATCCGTCCACGCAGGCAATCGGCGCGACACAAAACCTCCCAGCCTTGTTCGCGGCGATGGTCAGCCTACGAGCGGTAACAACGCAGCTTCTGCGCCGACCAAGCGCTGATCGGCGGAAACCCCGATGCCAACCCAACACGCAGCGACAGAGCGCGAGCAGCGTGCCTTTGCCGTCGCATGCCAACGAGCGCTGAACGCGACCGACCGGCAGCGCCTGCCGCTCACCAAGACAATTCCCGATATCGATAGAGGCTCACCATGCATGTCACAAATCGCCAAGATTCTGCGCAACACACGATCATGCTCACCCATGTCGAGCTGACCTGGATCGAACAGCGCATCGAGCATTGGATACGCTTCGGGCGCTTCGCCGAAGACCATATCATCGACCGGCGGCGCCGCGTTGTCAGCTTCGCGCCCGGCAGTATCTTCGCCTTCGTGCGCTGGGCGTCCAATGATTTTGGGACCATCATTTCGCGCGTCGACATCGTGCGCGCCACGGCACACGGCGAGCCCTACACCACCCTGCCCTTCGTGCGTCCCGGCGGCGAAATCCTTCTGCGCATCCATGGCTGGGGGAAGGTCGAACGCGTACTGCAGATGATCGACACCGTGGACGCCATCGGCGTCGATCCAGCCGACGCGGCGCCGGATTACTGGCGCCATGTCCATAACCGTCTCACGGTCGCCGACGATCCGCGGCTCTACACACGCGCGCGCCACATCGCTTGGCTGTTACGCAAGAGCCTCGCATCATGACACGTTTTGGCTATGTCATGACGACCTACTTCGTAACGCTGGCAATTGGGCTGTCGTCGCTATTTCATCCGTCAGCGAGGCTGATCTGGAACGCGAGCGCCAGCGTACCGATCGGGCTTTATGCCGTGCAGCCGGGCAGCCCGCTCAAGGACGGCGATCTTGTCGTCGCCACGCCACCAGGACCTCTCGCGACTTTCCTTGCCGTGCGCGATTATCTGCCAAGGGGCGTGCCGTTGCTCAAGCATGTCGCGGCGTTGCCGGGACAGACTGTTTGCCGTCACGGGCCCGTCATTACGATCAACGGAGCCGCCGTCGCATCCGCGCTGCCGCGTGATCGCGCCGGCCGTCCGCTGCCCGTCTGGCAGGGCTGCCACAGGCTTATGCCGAACGAAATCTTTCTCCTCAATCGCGCCGCACCGGACTCCTTCGACGGACGCTATTTCGGGGTATTGCCCGTCACCGCCATCACCGCTCACGCCGTACCGCTTTGGATCTCCAAGGAGCAGTGAAGATGGCGAGGACGCACTTTCAAATGATGATTCCTTTGTTCGGCCGCATGCTGCGCCATTCCTTCGTCCCGGCCGGGCACGAAGCCGCCGCCGCGCGCAGCGGCGGTCCAGGGCGGCCTGTCGGACGGCGCGCCAGCGCCTTGCCCTGGACGGGGGCGAGCACGGTGGCAGACTGGCGCCAGTTCGGGACGGCGATGGGTATTGCCGCGATTGTGGCATCGCTGACGAGCGCGGCAAATGGCGCGACGGCTGCGCGAGTGATGTCGCCAGGTACGCCTTCAACGATGGATTCGCACCGCGATCCATCTGCCGGATTTGTGGATGAAGCTGCGCGGCGCTTCGGCGTTCCGGCGACATTGCTGCACGCCGTCATGCTGGTCGAAAGTGACGGCAATCCCGCAGCAGTGTCGCCCAAAGGCGCCATGGGTCTGATGCAGATCATGCCGAAGACGTGGGCGGAGCTGCGCGCGCGTTATCACCTGGGCGCCGATCCATTCGATCCTCACGACAACATCGTGTCCGGCGCCGCCTATCTTCGCGAATTGTTCGACCGTTTTGGCGCAGCGGGTTTTCTTGCTGCTTACAATGCCGGGCCAAAACGCTTCGAAGAATATCTGGCAGGCCTTCGACCGTTGCGCGAGGAGACGACGGATTACCTTGCAAAATTGCAGATGACGCTTCCCGCTTTGCACATCGCCGCCACGACGAATGCAGCGGTTAACGTGGCGGATTGGCAGCGAGCAGGGTTGTTCGCGTCATCACCGGCAGCGCGTCCACGTCCCGTGAACGGCACTTCCAACCAACGGACTGTCACGACATCGACGCCAGTTCTGTTTGCGCTGGCGCCGCAATCGAACAGTTTGTTCGTGCACGGCGAACCTTCAGGAGACCCGCCATGAGATGTGTCGCACCGCCTCGTGGGCTGTCGCGAGCGAGCGCAGGTTCGGAATGTCGGCGCAGGAAATTCCGGTACCCAACCAAGCGATGGCGAGATAAAAGCGCCGCCGTCGGTTTGGCGCATCTGGTTGGTTGGATTCATAATTTGGGGCATTGCGGGGTATTATCCTGCTGGCTCTTCATTCCGAAACACAAACAAATTCAGCACTTCGCGCGCCAGCCGCACTATCCCGCCAGTCGGATTCGGCCATGAAGACACGCGACGATGACCTGCGCGTTCGTCCCGGCCGTATCCGCGACAAGAGTTTTGTCGGCCAAGTGATGCGGGCGGCGAAGAAGGCCGGCCATGTCGGCAAGCATTTTGGCGGCGGCAGGACCGGCGCCACGCGATCCCAGTTCGGCCGCGGCCGCTGTGCCGCGTTGTTGCTGTCCATGCGTTCCCCCTCCCGCCGCGTCGTGGTGAAGGCACGCGTGGTCCGCCATCACGGTACCCGTTTCCGTTCGGCACCCCTTACCAGACACTTGACCTATCTCAAGCGCGAGGGCGTCACCCGCGACGGCAATGATGCCCACATGTTCGATGCGAACTCGGATGCCGTCGACGAGCTGGAATTCGCCGAGCGCTGCCAGGATGACCGGCACCATTTTCGGTTCATCATCTCCCCGGAAGACGCCGCAAAGATGGACGGTCTGCGCGCCTTCACGCGCGAATTGATGGTCGATGCGGAACGCGATCTGGGAACCAAGCTCGATTGGGTCGCTGTCGATCACTGGAACACTGACAATCCGCACATCCATATCCTGGTCCGAGGCCGCGCCGATGACGGCAAGGATCTCGTCATCAGCCGCGACTATATCAGTCGCGGTCTGCGCGCCCGCGCGTCCGAGCGCCTGACACTTGAACTCGGCCTACGCAACGAATTGGACGTTCGATCCGCCCTGGAAAAGGACGTCGAGGCGGAACGCTGGACGGACCTCGACCGGGCTCTGCGCAACGTCGCCGACGATGGCGGTGGTCTTGCAGACGTTCGGCCAAGCGTGACAGGCGAAGACCCGGAGCTGCGTCTGCTTCTGCTTGGCCGCGCCGCGAAGCTTGACCATCTTGGCCTTGCTGAACAGATCGCGCCGGGTTGCTGGACCCTGAAGCCCAATTTGGAGCAGACGCTACGTGAGCTCTCCATCCGCGGCGATATCATCAAGACCATGCACCGCGCGATGAGTGGCACCGGGCGTGAACCAGACGTTTCCGGCTTCGCCTTGCACGGCGACACAACCGCCGAGCCTGTGCTCGGCCGGCTTGTCAAGCGAGGGCTGCAGGACGAATTGAATGGCTCGGCCTACGCCGTCATCGAGGGTGTCGACGGGCGTACCCATCATGTGATGTTCTCCAATCTCGAGATAACGGGCGACGCCAAACCCGGTACCGTTGTCGAAACACGCGCTTATGACGACGCCAAGGGTCGCAAGCAGGTTGCGCTTGCTGTCCGGTCCGACTTCACAATCGAGGCACAAATAACGGCACGCGGCGCAACCTGGATCGATCGGCAACTTCTCGCGCAAGAACCTTTCAGTAGTCGGGGTTTTGGCAGAGAAGTCCGCGCG
The DNA here is from genome assembly GCA_027456965.1 of Alphaproteobacteria bacterium. Lineage (GTDB taxonomy): Bacteria > Pseudomonadota > Alphaproteobacteria > Micropepsales > Micropepsaceae > Rhizomicrobium. The sequence goes on from DAIDUA010000073.1 coordinate 9,343, forward strand.
GCGATGGATCGGCGCGCCGATCACCTCATCGCTGAGGGATTAGCCCAACGGCAAGGTCAGCGGATCGTCTTCGCGCGCGATCTTCTCAGCACGCTGCGACGGCGAGAGCTGGAGGAAGCGGCAGCAAAACTTTCGCTCGACACGGGCCTCGCCCATCGCCCATCCGCCGAAGGCGAACATGTGGGCGGCATCTATCGTCAGCGCGTGCCACTTTCATCCGGCCGCTTTGCCATGATCGACAATGGACTGGGCTTCCAACTCGTGCCCTGGCGACCAACCTTAGAGCAACAACTCGGGCGACAGGTCTCGGGCGTTATGTCTTCTGGCGGCACGGTCGATTGGAGTTTTGGACGGAAACGCGGACTGGGTGTCTGATTGTTATCGAAGCGCAGAATTGGATCGATGTTGTAGCGGAAGGGCTGGATATGGTGCCGCCGAGATTGAGCGGCTGCACATCATACTATCCTTAAAGCAGTTAGCGGATCGCTCCCTACGGTCTATGGCAAGTCCGCGCCCTTTTGTTACCAGTCGCGATCGCAGCTGCAAATGGCCGCTTTAGAAAGTGGACACTATGATCCTTCCATCTAATCCGAGCCGCTTTAGCGCTCCTTTCGCGGCGCAGCGAGGAACGAAACGATCTCGCGCTGCACGTCCTTGTAGTCCTCGACCAGGGCATGACCGCCCGTCGGATAGATCACGGCCCGACCATCGGGCACGCCGGCGGCAATGAACTTTGCCCGATCAGCCCCGAACGCGTCGTCTACCGCGCTGATTGTCAGGACCGGGCATGAAATCTTCCCGAGGTCATAAGGCTCTGGAATCGTGGCGCTCCTTATGTCGAACTCCATTCCCTTCGTCCGCGGGCTTACCGGCAGAAGGTGTTCCAGAATTTTCTGCACCCGCGCCTTCTCGCTCGACTCGGCCGCGCGAACGACGGCCGGGTCCGTGCCCAGAATCACCCTGGTCATCGCGGCAGGCAATATCGGCAAGAGCTTGATCGTCGCCCAAGCGACGAAGTCGGAACCGAACATTGCCCGAACGAAGGCCATGCGGGCACTGTTCCTTTGCTGCGGCATATAGGGCGCTGGAACGAGAAGCACCAATGCGTGACACCGGTTTGGGTGGCGAATCGCGAACTGCAATGCCGACCACTCGCCGGCGGAGATGGAGACGACGTCCACCTTTTGGACACGGAGGCGGTCCAGCAGGTCTGCATACGCGTCGGCCTGCTTGGCATTCGTCAGGTTGGCCGGCGATGCCGATCTCAGATAGCCGAATCGCGACGGAGCGATCAGCCGGTATCCGTAGGGGCCCAAAGGCCCGATCAAATCGAGACTCTGATCGAAGCCGCCGCCGGCACCGTGGATCACCAGGACCGGCTCCCCGTGTCCCCGCAATGCATATTCCATGTCCCCGAAAGGCGTGGAGATCGTCTGGCTTCGGCCCACAAGGCACGCGTGCGCGCGCGACAAGTCGCGCAAGAACAGCACGTAGATCGCAACAGCAGCGATCGACAGGAAGGCGATAAAAATCATCAGGCTTTTACGTATGAGACCACTCACTGGCCAAGTGGTCTATAAGGCGCCGCGCCTCGACATATCATTGATATGTGTCAACGGGAGGACTTCATGCCCGTCGCCGCCGGCCAAAATGCATGCCGCCAAAATGCCGATGTTTCACGCGGAAGCGCTCCAAACCACGAATAGGGCCGCAAACGCGCGCAGGGACAAGTCTTCGCGCGAGGCTATAATCAATATCTCAAAACAACATCAGAGGCTGTTGCATACGAGCAAATGGCGCTCCTTTTTATCGTCTCCACTGGTGGCCCGTGAGGCAATGAGGAGACCAAAGATGAGCAACATTCGAAAGCGGACCAAGATCACATATCTGCTTCGTAGATTGCTGAAGCTTGGCGCGAGCAGACCGTTGCTACATCCAGGGTCGCGTACAAATGACAACGTCTTCGCGCAAGTCGCGATCGCAGACAACCCGAAACGAAGTAACCGCAGAGCCGCGCTTCTGAGGTCGCTGACTGTTTCGGTCGCGTTCTTGATCCTTGTGCGGCCCGGGGCCGCCGACGCTCAAGCGGACGGAGGCGAGGGAGGGCCTGGCGACCCCCTTATTTGGATCGACGCGAATGCGACCGATCTCGGTGCCAAGGCGGACGCACCTGAGTCGATCGCGATCGGTGCTCAATCCGATGTCATCTATACCGGCACCAATTCCATTGCACTGGGCTATAATACCAATGTCTCGGCAGCAAACTCTGTCGCGATTGGGGCGAATGCCACCGCCACTCGCGGCGCACAGACCTACACCGATCCGTTTTCCGGGGTTACCGTCAGCTCGGCCGGAGAGGTCTCCTTTGGAAGTCTCGGCGCAGAACGCCAGCTCACCAACGTGGCGCCAGGATCAGCTGCAACCGACGCTGCTACCGTCGGTCAACTTGAAAGCGCTGTCGGCGGCATCCTTTCGCAGGCGAATACCTATGCCGACAACGCGACCTCGGGGATATTGGGTTCTGCGGAGTCCTACGCCAACGGTATCGGGTCCTCAGCTCTGACATCGGCAACCAACTACGCAAACAGCGTAGGTTCTTCGACTCTGAGTTCGGCAAATAGCTATACGAACTCGTCGAGCGCAGCGGCCCTGAGCGCCGCTCGCACCTATGCCGATGGCGTGGGTTCCTCGACGCTCACTTCGGCGAACAACTATGCCGACACATCGAGCGCAGCGGCGTTAACCGCTGCGAAAACCTACGCCGTCGGCATCGGCTCTTCAACCCTGACTTCAGCCAATAATTTTGCGACAAGTTACGCCAATGGCGTCGGATACTCAACACTGACCTCGGCCAACAACTATACTGACGCATCGAGCGCATCGGCGTTGGGTGTGGCAAAAACCTACGCCGATGGCGTCAGTTCCTCGACTCTGACTTCAGCCACCAACTTTGCGACCACTTACGCCAATCACGTTGGCACTTCGACACTCACCGCGGCCAATAACTATACCGACGCGTCGAGCGCATCGACGTTGGGTGCGGAAAAAACCTACGCCAATGGCGTCGGCGCTTCGACGCTCACCGCGGCAAACAATTATACGGACACATCGACCGCAGCGGTGTTAGCCACAGCGAAGACCTACGCGGATGGTGTCGGCTCATCGACGCTAACGTCAGCCAACAACTTCGCGACGTCCTCTGCCAACAGCGTCGGGGCCGCGACGCTCACGTCCGCAAACAATTATACGGACGTATCGAGCGCAGCCACGCTGGGCGCTGTCAAAACCTACGCGGATGGCATCGGCGCGGCGACTCTGACCTCGGCGAATAGTTTTACAACCACCTATGCCAATGGCGTTGGCGTTTCGACGCTAACGTCAGCCAACAACTATACCGACGCCGCAAGCGCATCGACATTGGCTGCAGCGAACACATACGCGGACGGTGTCGGAGCGTCGACTCTGACTGCGGCAAACAATTTTGCGACCAGCTATGCCAATGGCGTGGGTTCTTCAACGCTGACCGCGGCGAACAATTATACCGGCGCATCGAATGCCTCGACATTGGGCACGGCTGAAGGCTATGCGGACGGCGTCGGCTCATCGACATTGGCTGCAGCGAACACATATGCGGACGGTGTCGGGGCGGCGACCCTGACCGCGGCAAATAATTTTGCAATGACCTATGCCGATGGCGTTGGGGCTTCGACGCTCACCTCCGCGAACAATTATACTGAAACATCGAACGCGGCGACGCTGGCCGCTGCCAAGACCTATGCGGACAGCGTTGGCGCATCGACATTGGCTGCGACGAACACCTACGCGGACGGCGTCGGGGCGTCAACCCTGACGGCGGCAACCAATTTTGCAACGACCTACGCCGATGGCGTTGGAGCTTCGACACTCACCTCCGCGAACAACTACACCGACGCCTCGAGTACTGCGACGCTTGCTTCGGCCAACGGCTATGCCGACGCGTCGAGCGCTTCCACCCTGGTCGCCGCCAAGACCTACGCCGATGGGGTGAGTGCGACGACGCTCTATTCAGCGAACGTCTATACAGATGCCATGGGCGCCACCACCCTCAGTTCCGCGGAGTTCTATACCGATACGAAGACAACCTATTTTGCCGCCAACTCAACCCTTGCGCCTGCCCAAGCCTCAAGCCTGGAGGCTATCGCGGTGGGTGGTGGTTCGATCGCATTGGCGCCCAATGCCGTCGCGGTTGGCTCCAACGCACAGGCCACCGGTGCCAGTGCTATCGCGATCGGCGTGAACGCGCTGGCAACGGATTATTCTGTCGCAGTCGGCAATACCGCCCTGGCCGGAAGCGGCGGAACGGCGCTCGGGGATTTTGCCACGGCTACGGGCAGCGGCTCCTTCGCTGGCGGCTACGGCGCGACTGTCCTTGTGACGGGCGGCGTCGCGCTCGGCCAGAACTCAAGCGTGACGCAGGTCAATTCTGTGGCCATCGGCGCAGATTCCACAGCCGGTCGCGGCGCACAGACCAATTACATCGACGCGATTTCGGGTGCCATGGCGAGTTCCGCTGGGGAAGTATCGGTCGGAAGCATCGGCGCGGAACGGCAGATCACCAATGTCGCAGCCGGCTCATCCCCCACCGATGCGGCCAATGTCGGCCAGGTACAGAGCGCCGAAGTACAAGCCGTGAACCTTTCCGAAAGCTACACCAACGCAACGGCAGGATCGCTCGTCTCCATGCTGAACAGTTACGGCTACAACACCTCTCCATCGAACGGATCCAATTCCGTGGCGGTTGGTTCGGGGGCTGCCGCGACCGGTAACGATTCTGCGGCTCTGGGCAGCAACAGTTCTGCAACGGCTGACAATTCGGTGGCCATCGGTGCGGGCTCGACAGCGACACGCGGCTCGCAGACAAACTATAAAGACCCCATATCTGGAAAGACCACGAGCTCGGTTGGAGAAGTGTCCGTCGGCAGTGACGGAGCCGATCGGCAGATCACCAATGTCGCCCCCGGCACAGCGCCAACGGACGCGGCCAATGTCGGGCAGGTCCAGGCAGCGATCAGCCAGGCCGAAGGCTATACGGACACGCTGTTCGGCAAGGCATCGAGACAAACTTGGAGTGTCGCGGCGGCAGCGGCAGCGCTGGCCAATCTCCCCCAGGCGCCCAATCCCGGACAATCCATGATCGGCATGTCTTTCGGCTCATCGAGAGGCGAAGTCGGCTTCGCGGCCGGAGCCTCTTATTACACGCCCGACAACGGCATGATCATTAAAGCCTCGGCCAGCTACAGCGCCGAGAGCGGCATGAGCGGCGGTATGGGCGTCGGCTTCATTCTAAACTAATTCCACGTGGAGGCACCTTCGCCATGTCCGCGACCAAGATCCTCTGGGGTCAAGTACTCCTCGTCAGCATCACCGTGCTCGCCTTCCTCTGGGCCGCGACGGAGTGGACTGCGTGGCGTCTCGGCTTCCAGCCGCAGCTCGGCCATCCCTGGTTCGAGGTTTTAGGCTGGCCGTTCTATCAGCCGCCTGCGTTCTTTTGGTGGTGGTTTGCGTATGACGCCTATGCGCGCGGCATTTTCATCGAAGGCGCTTACATCGCCACATCTGGTGGCATTGCCGCGATTGTGGTTGCGATCATGATGTCGGTGTGGCGGGCGCGGGAGACCAAACGGGTCACCACCTACGGCTCGGCGCGCTGGGCTGAAACACGTGAAATCCGTCGCGCCGACTTGCTGGCTTGCAACGGCGTGCTGCTCGGCCGCTGGCAGAACAAATATCTCCGCCATGATGGTCCCGAGCATGTGCTGTGTTTTGCACCGACCCGCAGCGGCAAAGGCGTCGGTTTGGTGGTGCCAACGCTCCTGACCTGGCAGGACTCGGCCATCGTCCACGACATCAAAGGTGAGAACTGGACATTGACCGCCGGTTGGCGGGCCCGCTTCGGGCGCGTCTTGCTGTTCGATCCGACCAACATTCTCAGCAGCGCCTACAATCCACTGTTGGAGGTTCGCCGTGGCGACTGGGAAGTCCGTGACGTCCAGAATATCGCCGATGTGCTAGTCGATCCGGAAGGCGCACTGGAGCGCCGCAATCATTGGGAGAAGACCAGCCATTCGCTCCTGGTCGGCACCATCCTGCATGTCCTTTACGTGGAACCCGACAAGACGCTCGCCGGCGTCGCAAATTTCCTCTCCGATCCCAGGCGCCCGATTGAGTCCACCCTCCGGGCGATGATGACCACGCCCCATCTGGGAAAGAGTGGCGTGCATCCCGTCGTCGCCAGCACGGCGCGCGAGCTTCTTAACAAGAGCGACAACGAACGCTCCGGCGTGCTCTCCACCGCCATGTCGTTTCTCGGCCTCTATCGCGATCCCGTGGTCGCCAAAGTGACAAGCCGCTGCACCTGGCGTATCCGCGACCTCGTCGAAGGCGAGCGTCCCGCCACACTCTACTTGGTAGTTCCGCCGTCGGACATCAGCCGCACCAAGCCCCTGGTCCGATTGATCCTCAATCAGATTGGGCGACGCCTGACAGAGGAGCTGAATTCGAAAAACCGACGCCATCGCCTCCTGTTGATGCTGGATGAGTTTCCGGCATTGGGCCGGCTCGATTTCTTCGAGAGTGCCTTGGCGTTCATGGCGGGCTATGGACTGAAAGCATTCCTCATCGCCCAATCGCTCAATCAGATCGAGAAGGCTTACGGCCAGAACAATTCAATCCTCGACAATTGCCGTGTGCGGGTGAGCTTCGCCACCAACGATGAACGCACCGCCAAACGCGTCTCCGACGCACTCGGCACTGCCACAGAATTGCGCGCGATGAAGAACTATGCCGGCAGCCGGTTGAGCCCCTGGCTTGGACATCTAATGGTGTCCCGCCAGGAAACCTCGCGGGCGCTCCTCACACCCGGCGAGGTGATGCAGCTCCCACCGGACGATGAGCTTGTGCTCGTCTCAGGTTGTCCTCCAATCCGCGCCAGGAAGGCGCGCTATTACGAAGACCGGCAATTGCAGGCGCGCATCCTGCCCCCTCCCAAGTTGATCCACGCCATCAAGGTCGGCCCGCCGTTAGAGACGCCGCGGACACAAGGCAAAGAATGGTCGGATACCGTCGTGCCACCGCCATCGGCACCGTCGGACGATCCCGCGAATGCCGGCATCCGCCGCGAACCCGAACTCCCCAAGCAGGAAGAGATTGCGCTCGAGCCGCACAAGTCTGCCCAGGAATTCGAGCCAGCCGATGACAAACCGGACGATGACGCCCAGCGCCTTCGCGCCTTGCGACACCAGGCCCGCGTTACCGCGCGGCAGGCTTCCCTCGATCCCGACGACGATTTGGGACTGTAAGCAGCCATGCGTACCAAGCACACCTTCCGCCTGCCGCCAGATCTTGCCGGCAAACTCGCCGACTATGCAGCTCGCAAACGCGTGCCCCAGGCGCTGGTGGTGGAAACTGCGCTCGCCTCGCACCTTTCGCCCGATGGCGCGGATCGTTTGGAAGCTGCGCTGGCCCGCCGGCTAGATCGCATGACGCGGCAAATCGAGCGCCTAGAACGGCATGTCACCATCTCGAACGAGGCGCTCGCCCTGTTTGTGCGCTTTTGGCTGACCAGCACGCCGCCTTTGCCGGACACGGCACAACACGCGGCGCAGGCGAAAGGCCGAGAGCGTTACGACGGCTTCGTCGAAGCGCTGGGCCGTCGTCTTGCGCGCGGCAAGACCCTCGCCGAAGAGATCACAGCTGATATCGGCGACGCCACGTCGACCAACGCTCCACAGACCCGGCCGTCGTAAAAGCCAATCGCGCCGAACGCCTGTCTTTGTACGCCACTCTACGACGCTCGCATCTGAGCTGTTGCGCGCACGATTTATCGCCCTTCTTAGTCACCCTCGCTGATCTATCGCTTCAATGACAATGAAGCATTGTCGAGGGCTCGCACATGACCAATGTTTCCGTTCGATCCGAAGCCTTCGCCCGTGGCGCGCGCATGTTACGCACGGCGCTCGGTGCTTCCATCGCCGGGTACCTCGAAGACCCCGGCATCGTCGAGGTGATGCTCAATCCCGATGGAAGGCTTTGGATCGATCGGTTGTCGGGCGGGCTTGAGGACACCGGGTGCCGTGTTGCGCCCGCCGACGCCGAACGGATTGTGCGCCTGGTCGCGCACCATGTGGGTGTCGAGGTTCATGCGGGCCGCCCACGCATTTCTGCCGAATTGCCGCAAAGCGGCGAGAGGTTCGAGGGGCTCATGCCACCCGTCGTGGCCGCGCCCTGTTTCGCCATTCGGCGCCCTGCTGTCGCGGTCTTCACGCTCGGCGACTATGTCGAGGCCGGCATCATGTCAGGTGTGCAGGCCGAGCTGCTACGGGTGGCGGTCCGGGAACGGAAGAATATCCTCGTTGCCGGCGGCACCTCCACCGGCAAGACCACGCTCGTCAACGCGCTGCTCGCCGAGGTCGCCAAGACCGGCGACCGTGTGGTGCTGATCGAGGATACGCGCGAATTGCAATGCGCGGCGCCCAATCTCGTCGCGCTGCGCACCAAGGACGGCGCGGCCTCGCTCTCAGATCTCGTGCGCTCGTCGCTGCGGCTGCGCCCCGACCGCATTCCCATCGGCGAGGTGCGCGGTGCCGAGGCTCTCGATTTGTTGAAGGCTTGGGGCACAGGCCATCCCGGCGGCATCGGCACCTTGCATGCCGGGTCCGCGATTGGCGCGCTGCGCCGGTTGGAGCAACTCATCCAGGAAGCCGTCATCACCGTCCCACGTGCGCTGATCGCGGAGACCATCGACCTCATCGCAGTGCTCGCCGGCCGCGGTGCTGGGCGAAGGCTGGCCGAGCTTGCCACCGTGAATGGCCTCGGTCCTGCCGGCGACTACGTCCTCACCCAAACCGGAGAATCTTGATGCTCTTCCATCGAGCCCGCGACCGCTTTGTCCTCGCATCGCTCTACGCCGCCTGTGTCCTCGCGACGGCGCCCGCATACGCCGCCGGCACCAACATGCCTTGGGAGCAGCCGCTGCAACAAATTCTGGACTCGGTACAGGGGCCGGTGGCCAAGGTGGTGCCGGTGATCGTCATCATCGTCACCGGTCTCAGCCTCGCATTCGGTGAGACGAGTGGTGGGTTTCGACGGCTGATCCAGATCGTCTTTGGTCTCAGCATCGCCTTCGCGGCCAGTTCCTTCTTCTTGTCCTTCTTCTCCTTCGGCGGCGGAGCGCTGGTGTGATGAACCACGACGAGCCCATTGCTGGGTTCTATGCACCTGTTCATCGCGCCCTCATCGAGCCGATCCTGCTTGGTGGCGCGCCGCGAGCGGTCGCCATCATCAACGGAACGCTCGCCGCCGCCATCGGTCTCGGGCTTCGCCTCTGGATCGTCGGCGCGGTGATCTGGTTGCTCGGGCATTTGGCGGCGGTGGGGGCCTCCAAGCGCGATCCCGCCTTCGTCGACGTGGTGCGCCGCCATCTGCGCTATCCGCAACATCTCGTCGCGTGAGGGCGACCGATGATGAATCTCGCCGAATACCGCCGCAAATCACACTGCCTGGCCGATTTTCTGCCCTGGGCTACACTGGTCGAGAAAGGCGTGATCCTCAACAAGGATGGCTCCTTCCAGCGCTCGGCGCGCTTCCGCGGCCCAGATCTCGACAGCGCAACGCCGGCCGAACTCGTCGCCATTACCGCGCGGCTCAACAACGCGTTGCGCCGGCTCGGGTCCGGATGGGCGCTCTTCATCGAAGCCCAACGCCAGCCCGCCCATCGCTATCCCCAGAATGCATTTCCCGACGCAGCCTCAAGCCTTGTCGACGCCGAACGCCGTGCGCAGTTCGAGGAAGAAGGTGCACATTTCGAGAGCCGGTATTTCCTGACCCTGGTCTGGCTACCCCCGCCCGACGATGCGGCCCGTGCCGAGGCGTGGCTCTATGAGGGACGATCCCGCGAGGGTGCCGACTGGCGTGCGGCCCTGGCCGCCTTCATCGACCGGACCGATCGGGTGCTGGCACTCATCGTAGGCTTCATGCCCGAGGCCGATTGGCTCGATGATCCCGAGACCCTTACTTATCTGCATTCCTGTGTCTCCACGCGGCGCCACCGCGTACGCGTGCCCGAGATACCGATGCACCTCGATGCCATTCTGGTCGATCAGGATATCGCAGGCGGCCTTGAGCCGCGGCTCGGCCGCGCCCATTTGCGCACGCTCACGATCATGGGTTTTCCCTCGCAGACTTGGCCCGGCCTGCTCGACGATCTCAATCGGCTGGCTTTTCCCTACCGCTGGTCGACCCGCGCCATCTGCCTCGACAAGGCCGACGCGACCAAGGTGCTCGGGCGCATCCGCAGGCAATGGTTTGCCAAGCGCAAATCCATCATGGCGATCCTGAAGGAGGTCATGACCAACGAGACGTCGGTGCTGATGGATTCCGACGCCGCCAACAAGGCACTAGATGCCGACATTGCGCTCCAGGAGCTGGGCTCCGATCTTGTCGGTCAGGCTTATATTACGGCGACCGTCACCGTCTGGGATGAGAATCCGCGTATCGCCGACGATCGCCTGCGCCTCGTCGAAAAGACCATCCAGGGGCGTGACTTCACCTGCATACGCGAAACGGTGAACGCGATCGAGGCTTGGCTCGGCAGTCTTCCCGGCCATGTCTACGCCAACATACGCCAGATGCCGGTCTCGACGCTCAACCTCGCCCATATGATGCCGTTCTCGGCGGTGTGGGCCGGACCGGAGCGTGACGAGCATTTTAAGGCGCCGCCGCTCTTCTTCGCGCGGACCGAAGGCTCGACGCCGTTCCGTTTTTCGCTCCATGTCGGCGATGTCGGCCACACCCTCGTGGTCGGTCCTACCGGTGCCGGCAAGAGCGTGCTGCTGGCGCTGATAGCGCTGCAGTTTCGGCGCTATGCCGGCGCGCAGGTCTTTGCCTTCGACTTCGGCGGGTCGATCCGCGCCGCCGCCCTCGCCATGGGTGGCGACTGGCACGATCTCGGTGGCGCATTTGCGGACGACATTACTGAGCCGGTCGCCTTGCAGCCTTTGGCGCGCGTCGACGATGCTGGTGAACGCGCCTGGGCGGCCGAATGGGTGGTGACACTCTTAGCCCGCGAATCCGTCTCCGTCACCCCCGAATTGAAGGAGCATCTCTGGTCGGCGCTGACCTCGCTCGCGTCCTCCCCGGTCACCGAACGAACGATCACTGGCCTGTCAGTTCTGCTCCAATCGAATGCGCTGAAGCAGGCCTTGCAGTCCTACACCGTGGGCGGTCCATGGGGACGCTTGCTCGACGCGGAAAGCGAGCGCCTGGGCGAGGCCGACATCCAAGCCTTCGAAACCGAAGGTCTCATCGGCACGGGCGCGGCGTCGGCCATCCTCTCCTACCTCTTCCATCGCATCGAGGACCGGCTCGATGGGCGCCCCACGCTCCTCATCGTCGACGAGGGTTGGCTCGCGCTGGACGATCGTGGCTTCGCGGGACAGCTGCGCGAATGGCTGAAGACACTGCGCAAGAAGAACGCGAGCGTCATCTTTGCAACGCAATCTCTCGCCGACATCGACGGCTCGGCGATAGCGCCCGCCATCATCGAAAGCTGTCCGACGCGGCTGTTCTTGCCCAATGAGCGCGCATTTGAGCCGCAGATTGCGTCCATCTATCGCCGTTTCGGGCTGAACGACCGACAGATCGAGATCCTCAGTCGGGCGACGCCCAAGCGCGACTACTACTGCCAGTCGCGGCGCGGCAATCGCCTGTTCGAACTGGGTTTGAGCGAAGTCGCGCTCGCCTTCACGGCCGCATCGTCCAAGATCGATCAGGCCGCCATCGCCGAGATATTCACCGTCCATGGCAAGAGCGGCTTTGCCGCCGCATGGCTGCGAACCAAAGGCCTCGATTGGGCAGCCGACATGCTCGCCAAACAGGAGATTACGCCATGAAGAAACTTCGTCTGCGCACAGCACTCACCACCGGCGTCGCGATCCTGACCCTCGTCACCGCCGTCATTCCTGCTGAGGCACAATGGACTGTCTTCGATCCGGCCAACTACACACAGAATGTCCTGACGGCGGCCCGCGAGCTGCAGCAGGTCAATAACGAGATCCAAAGTCTCGAAAACCAAGCGGCCTCGCTCGCCAATCAGGCAAAGAATCTCGCCAGCCTGCCCTATTCATCGCTCGTGCAGCTGGATCAGTCGATCGCCCAGACCCAGCAGCTTCTCGCCAAGGCGCAGCGCATCGCCTATGACGTCACGACGATCGACCAAGCCTTCAGCCAGACGTATCCGCAAGGCTATTCCAGTTCGACATCCTCGCAGCAATTGCTCGCCGATGCGCAAACCCGCTGGCAGAATGCCCGCGCCGGCTATCAGGACGCCATGCGCGTGCAGGCGGTCGCGGTGCAAAACCTTGAGAGCACGCGCGCGCAAATTGACGCGCTGATCTCCGCTAGCCAGTCCGCTTCAGGCGCGCTGCAGGCGGCCCAGGCGGGGAACCAACTCATAGCGCTTGAGACCAAGCAACTCGCCGACCTCACTGCCGTCATAGCGGCGATTGCGCGTGCTCAGAGCCTGGACGGCGCCCGCGCGATCGAAACCCAGGCCCAAGCGCAACAGCAGCTTTTCAACTTCCTCAATTACGGACAGGGATACCGGCCCGGCTCCGCACAGATGTTTCACTGATGCGCGCGCGGCTGTTCAGTTACCGTACCATCGTCCGCGCTGCCGGCTTCGCCCTTGTCGTCGCGGCGATCGTCGCGGCTGGCGTGCACCTCGTGCAGGACGGCAAGAACGTCAGGGGACTATCACTCGGTCCGGCATCGCTCACAGGTCCCCTCGCGCGCGAGCTGCCGCGCTGCCAATCGATCAATATGGTCGCGATGAATGACACGGCATGTGACGCGGCTTGGGCCGTGAACCACTACCGCATTTTCAGGTATCGCGCGCCGGATCGCGCCAAGTCCGCGCCATCTGCAGATCGGCCAGACAAATCAAAATCCCAGGATCGTTAAAGGACATGGGCGGTACCGGCGTCATCGACCGATTTTTGGGTGTCTTCACCCAATACATCGATTCAGGGTTCGGTCTGGTTCAGGGCGATGTGCACTGGCTTGCCGCCACCCTGATCGTCATCGACATCACGCTCGCAGGCCTCTTCTGGGCGATGGCTCCGGAGGAGGACGTGCTCGCCCGGCTGATCAAGAAGACGCTCTATATAGGGGCCTTCGCCTTCATCATTGGCAACTTCAACCATCTCGCCCAGGTCATCTTCAATTCTTTTGCCGGACTGGGGCTCGAGGCGGGCGGCGGCGCGCTCAGTCAGGCACAGCTCCTGGAGCCGGGACGGCTGGCGCAGATCGGCATAGAAGCGGGCAAACCCATTCTCACCGCCATTTCCGGCCTGATGAGCTTCACGAGCTTTTTCGCCAACTTCGTTCAGATCGCCATTCTGCTCATCGCCTGGCTGATTGTCATCATCAGCTTTTTCATCATGGCGATCCAGCTCTTCGTCAGCCTGATCGAGTTCAAACTCACTACGCTCGCCGGCTTCGTACTGGTCCCCTTCGGTCTCTTCGGCCGCACCGCCTTCCTCGCCGAGAAGGTTCTTGGCAATGTCGTCTCGTCCGGCGTGAAAATCCTGGTGCTGGCCGTGATTATCGGGATCGGTACGATGATCTTCGGCCAGTTCACCGCCGGCTTCAACAATCCGCCCACCATCGACGATGCCCTTACGCTGATCCTCGCCTCGCTGTCGCTGCTTGGCCTTTCGATCTTCGGTCCCGGCATTGCGAATGGTCTGATCGCCGGTGGCCCGCAGCTCGGCGCCGGCGCCGCTGTCGGAACCGGCCTTGCCGCCGCAGGTCTTGGCGCCGTGGGCGTGGCGGCCACGGCGAGCGGGCTCGGCGCGGCCGGCGGCGCCATCGCCGGCACGGCCCGCGCGGGCGCCAGTGTCGCGGGCGGCGCAAGCGCCGCCTACCGCTCGGGGGGACTTGCCAGCGTTGCGGAGGCTGGCGTCGCCGCCGCAATGAGTCCGCTACGTCGCGCGACGGCCGGTCTGCGCGAAAGCTTCGCCACGGGCGAACGCACCGTGATGGGGAACGCCACCGCACGCGGTGCGCAAGGTGGTCCCGCCGATCCATCCGGCGGTGGATCAGCAGGCACTCCCCCAGCCTTGGCCCAGCGCATGAAGCGTAGCCAGACCATGAACCACGGCGCCACCGCTGCCAGCCATGCCGTGCGGTCCGGCGATCAGCCGAGCGGCGGACACGCCGTGGATCTTTCCGAAGGAGAATAAGGATGTTTCGACGAACAACCATTCGCTATGGCACCGCACCAGAACCCGAAACGCCTTATCAACGCGCAGGCCAAGCCTGGGACGACAGGATCGGTTCGGCGCGGGTGCAGGCAAAGAATTGGCGGCTTGCCTTCTTCGGAATGCTCGCGCTCAGCGGTGGGCTCGCCGCTGGCCTTGTCTGGCAATCGGTGCATGGCACCGTGACACCATGGGTTGTCCAGGTCGACAAGTTCGGCCGGGCCGAAGCGATCGCGCCGGCCGTCGCGGATTACCGGCCGACCGATCCTCAGATCGCCTGGTATCTCGCCCACTTCATCGAAGAAGTGCGCAGCATTGCCGCCGACCCCGTCGTGCTCAGGCATAATTGGCTCGACGCGTACCACTATGTCACCGACAAGGGCGCGCTGGCGCTGAGCGACTATGCGCGCACCAATGATCCCTTCTCCAAAGTCGGCAAATTGCAGGTTTCGGTCGACGTTACCAGCGTTATCCGCGCCTCCGACGACAGCTTCCGCGTCGAATGGACGGAACGCCACTACGTCGATGATGCGCTGGCGGCGACGCAGCACTGGAGCGCCATCCTCACCATCACCGTCCAGACGCCGACGGACGCCGATCGGCTGAGGCAGAATCCGCTCGGCATCTACATCCGCGCCCTCAACTGGTCCAAGGAGCTTGGCTAATGCACAACATCCATCTTCCCATCTATCTGCTCACGTGTTTCTCGCTCACAGCCTGTTCGACCTGGAAGCCGCCAGAGATCAGCTACGATAACACGCTGCAACAGGCCGTTCGAGCGCCCGATCCGTCAAAGCCCGTGCAGATCGTCGAGCTTCCCCAGCCTCTGCCCTTGCCAGGTCAGCTCAAACCGATCCCGGCTGCGAAACCAGCCCCCGGGGAAGCAGCTGATCCCCGCCTGCGCGTTGCCGAGGCCAACAAAGCCGCCCGCGTGCAACCGACGCGCGCCGACTATATCAACGCCGTACAAGTTTATCCCTTCTCGGATGGCGCGCTCTACCAGGTTTACGCCGCGCCTGGCGAGGTGACCGATATCGCGCTCGAAGCCGGCGAACAACTGGTGGGAACAGGTCCGGTCGCCGCCGGCGACACGGTGCGCTGGATCATCGGCGACACCGAAAGTGGCGTAGGCGTGAACAAACGCGTCCACATCCTGCTGAAGCCGACACGCGCGGACATCACCACCAATCTTGTCATCAATACCGATCGGCGCACCTATCACCTCGAGCTGCACGCGACCGACAAGACCTATATGGCATCAGTCTCCTGGGCCTACCCTGAGGATCAGCTCATTGCACTGCGCGCACAAAACGCCGCCGCCGATGCCGCGGCGCCCGTCGCATCCGGCATCGATCTCGACGCGCTCAAATTCCGCTACCGCATCGAGGGCGACCATCCCGCCTGGCGGCCGCTGCGCGCATTCGATGATGGCCGCCACGTGTTCATCGAGTTTCCCGCCGGGACCGGCCAAGGCGAGATGCCGCCGCTCTGGGTCGTCGGGGCACAGGGGGACGGCGAACTCGTGAATTACCGCGTCCAGGGCAATCACATGATCGTCGACCGCCTCTTCGCCGCGGCGGAACTGAAGCTCGGCGGCGATCCGCAGCAGATCGTCCGCATTGTTCGCACCGATGGGAAGCCGCAATCATGATCGAGGAGCAAGAGCACGGCCCCGAGACGGTGGAAAGTAGCGAACATCCCGCCAATAAGCTTCACCCTCACGAGATGCGCCTGCGCCCCGATCGGCCGCCGGTGACACGCCTGTCGCGCAAAGTCTTGTTGGGCTTGGGACTCGTTGTGACACTCGGTATCGTCGGCACACTCTTCATCGCCTTGCGGCCGCATACGCAGACGGCGGGTTCGGAAACTTACAGCACTAATAATCGGACGACGCCGGAAGGCCTCGCCAGCCTGCCGCGCGATTACGCGACCCTGCCGCACAGCGTGCCGCAACTCGGCCCGCCACTGCCCGGCGATCTTGGCCGCCCGATTCTGAATGCCGGCGCGCCTGCTCCCGGCATGGCAACACCAGCGGCCAGTCCGGAGCAGCAACGTATCGCCCAAGAGGCGCAAGCCGCGCGCAGTAGCCATCTCTTCACGACCACCGATCGGAGCGAGGCTCCTGCGGCCACTATGCCTATGATGGCACCGTCCAGCACCGGAACGGCATCGCCTACCACAAACAACGCGACCGGTGTCGGCGCGCAAGATCAAAAGCTCGCTTTCCTGAACGGCGCTATCGATCATCGCACTGAAAGCCCTGATCGCATCGAAGCCCCGACAAGTCCCTATGTGATTCAAGCCGGCGCCGTGATTCCGGCCGCCCTGATCACGGGTTTGCGCTCGGATTTGCCTGGCGAAGTTACCGCCCAAGTGACCGAAGACGTCTATGACAGTCCCACTGGCAGCATTCTTTTGATTCCGCAGGGTGCGCGTCTCATCGGGCAATACGATGCCCAAGTGACCTTCGGCCAATCTCGGGCGCTTCTGGTTTGGAACCGCCTCATCATGCCCAACGGTCGCTCCGTCCTGCTAGAGCGCCAACCGGGCGCCGATACGCAAGGTTACGCCGGACTTGAAGATGACGTCGACAACCACTGGGCCACGCTCTTCAAGACCGCCATTCTCTCGACCCTGTTGAGCGTCGGCTCTGAGGCGGGCACCAGCAACGGCGAGAATTCCCTGGCACAGGCACTGCGCCAAAGCGCTTCGCAGAGTTTCAATCAGGTCGGCGAACAAGTCGTCGGACGTTCGTTGAACGTCCAGCCGACCATCACGATCCGGCCGGGATTTCCGGTCAACGTGCTCGTGACCAACGATCTCATTCTCGAACCTTATCGTACTTAAGGAAGACGCAGATGGCGAAATTGAAACTCGGCACCATCGAGAGCGAAAAGCCGGTGCGCCTCACGGTCGTGTTACCAGCCGCGGTGCATCGCGATCTTGTGGCCTATGCCCAAACGCTCGCCCGCGAGACCGGGCAGAGCGAGCTAGATCCTGCAAAACTGTTACCTCACATGCTGGCGCGTTTCATGGCGACCGACCGCGGCTTTGCGAAAGCGCGCAAGACTGCCGCTGGATCGCGGCCGGCTCACCCCAGGTCCGCTGAGGGGTAGCGTTCTTTGAGCAACGCGACGAACCGCATTAAAGTTGGATTTTCATTGTCCCCGCGCCAATAAGCGCTTTGTCCGATCCGGCTTGGGCCATTGCCCTCGCCCGCCTCGCGATAGACGACGCCTGGATAAGTAGCCCCCGTGCTGGCTTCGAACAGCAAGCTCACCCCGCGGCCGGCACCAACCATGCTGAGAATGTTCTCGCGGCTGACATCATGACGCACTACCAAAGGATGGTCGCCGGGTGCGGCAAGCTTCGCCATCAGCAGTTCCTGGATTTCCGGTCCGGGGTCGCGGCAACTCAACAAAAAGCGCTCGTCCTTGAGGTCGGTCCAGTAGACGATCTCGTGGGCGGCAAGCGGATGCGTTTGCGGCAATGCAACCGTGATCCTCTCCGCCCAAAGCGGAAGAACCTGGGCCCTACGCAATTCGGATTCTCCGCTGACAATTGCAATGTCAAGCGCCCCACCGTCCAACTCGGCCAATAAATAGGCGCGCGTTCCATCCACAGCGCGGATGGTGACGTCCGGATAGCGCGCGACATAGTCCAATAAGGATGCGCGCAGATGACCGGCGGACAACGACGTGTAGAAGCCAATACTTAGACACCCTGCCTCGCCCCGGCTCTCGGACTTGGCCAGCAAGACCATGGAATTGACCTCTTGGATGATGTGCTCCGCGATTCTCAGGAAATTGTGTCCCGCAGTCGTCGGACGCACGCCGCCGCTGTGCCGTTCGAACAACAACACGCCAAGCTCGTCTTCGAGTTGGTGGATGCGCCGGCTGAGTGTCGATTGTTTGAGACGAAGCGCCGCGGCAGCCCGCCGAAAGCTGTGATGCTTGTCGGCAGCGATCATATAGTGCAGATGTCGCAGCTCTATCGGCATCTGAACGGTTCTCCAATTCGATCAGAGTGCGCAAAAATCCTCCTGACAGCGAGTTGGGACTCGTCGGAATGGCACTCGCACGCACAATCGACAACAAAACCGAAGCCGACCATCGGCACACTGATCTGCTCAACGGGTAAATCGGTGCGCCGACAGGCGCACCCGCTGTAATGATGCCCGAAGGACCCTGCGAAGCGATTCGGGCGCATAGGCGGATTATGCTGCCGTTCGAATGACGGGTTCCCACAACACGGGCCCGTTAAGGCCGCCGGCCTTACGCAAGCGCAGGAGCGCGTCGCGTGAAACCTCAAGCAGCCCGGCCACCGCCCGTGTCTTGCCGAGTGCGCGCGGTTCGCCAAGACGCTCCAGTGGCCAGCTCGCCCGCCGCAGAATGCGTTCCATGCGTGCATCCGTGACGGTGACGATCTTGGCAAGGTTCCGGGCAAGCCCAAACTCCACCATGCCGGCGAAGAGTTCGTATGTCGGCGCCGCAATTCCACCGGCGGCTTTGACCGCATCAGAGTGCTCATCCAGTGCGAACCGACTGCTCTCCCAAATATCCGGACGAGAGGGCGCCATCCTACCGTCCAAAAGGACGGGGAAGGCATCGCTCAGCATTGTTGGACCGGAAGACGGCAGGAGGCGCACGCAGCCAAGGATGCAGCTCGCATGATCCCGAAGAATGAGGTAAGCCGGGTGCAAGGTATCGAATTCGTCGACTTCCATGTCGCCGGCCACCTCGACATCCCAATCGAGACGTTCTTTGAACACGCGATAGCGCAGGCGGTGCATTTGCGCGAGTTCGTCAAGGAATTCGCCGTATAAATCCGATGTGATAAGTTGGATCATGCTCGCCTCCACGAACCGGGCTTTCGATGTACCCAATTGGAGGCAATCCATGCGCTCGAAACAGCCTCTAAGGGTTTAGAGGGGGGACTTAATGATCCCGCGCGTCACCTATTGTTTTGGCTGGTGGCAAGCAGAGCAACCGCTTGGTGGCGCGTGCGCACACCCAGCTTGGCCTTGGCGTTTTCGACGTGAAAAGTGACGGTGTTGTGCGAAATACCAAGAATCCGGCCAATCTCCCATGCCGATTTGCCGGCCGTGACCCATTGCAGGCATTCGAGTTCGCGAGGAGACAAGCGTACGCCGTTGATAAGCGGGTCGCGCACCAATTTTCGACGTGCGTGGGCGTGCAATGATATGGACATCAGCTGCAGCACGCGCGCGTTGTGGCTGATTGTGTGCTGAAAGACCTGTCGACGCTGGTCACTGGCGAAGGTTACGGCAGCGATGGGGCCGCGGCCGTCACAAATAGGAACCGTAAAGCCGCAGCGGATGCCAAACGCCGACGCTTCATCGAAGAGACGTCCTTGGTCGGGGGACATTTGAAAGCCATCCGCACCCAAACCCCATTCGAAGGGCTCGGTCCGCTCGTGCGCGAGTGCGATTACGGGGTCGAGCTGCTCGTAATGCTCCTTGAGATAATGGTCCGTCCACAGCACCGGATAACTCGAAATCAGCGCTGCGGGCGATTTGCCGTCCCGTGGCATCAAGAGATATGCAAAGCATTGCAGATCAAATGCGGCCGCTGCATCAGCCATGACCGTTCGCATCGCGTCGTCATCGTGACTTTCGCTGAGCTGGTTTACAAATTTCTGAAAGACGTGATGCATGGACGCCTGCCGCACGAGGAACCGGGGTCGACCGTGCGGGCGACCAAATCCGCCACAGGCCGTCGCAGCCTACGCGCGCGTCGAGCTTGATCTGCAACTAAGACGGATGTGTGAATAGGCCATATGAGATGATCCCGCCGAGCCGGTGGGCGTCGAGCTTACCTTCGGTTAGACGTCTCTGCCTGTTGCACAGGCGCTCTATCGCATTAAGGACGCCGACAAGTGAAAGAGACAGATCATTACCAAGCGGCGGGACCGCGCCATCAATCCCGAAACACGCCGCGATGTCCGTTCGTACGATTCCTGGTGCTTACAATGAGCTTACATTGGGCGAGAAAAATAGCCTGTAAGCACAAAATTGAATGGAAAAATATCACTAAGTGGCTGTTACTACTTAAGAAACTTGGAGCGGGCGAGGCGAATCGAACGCCCGACCCTAACCTTGGCAAGGTTATGCTCTACCCCTGAGCTACGCCCGCGATCCAAGTTGGGGGCGGGTTATGGCCCACCCCAGCCCCAGATTCAAGCCGGTTTGGGCCATGCGGTCAACTTAGGGCGGCGGCACGCCGGCCGTCGCCGCGCCGGCGCGGAAACTTCCGCCGTGAATCCGGCCTATCCGCCGAGCACCCTGTCGAAGATCTGCCGCGCCCGGACCTGCAGATCGACGAGCAGTTTTTGCAGGTCGGAGAACTGGCGCACCTCGCCCGCCCGCGTCAGCAGCGCTTTCAGCCCCGGCGTGGCGGTGTCGGCGTCGAGCGGTCCGTCCAGCGCGATGCGCAGCGCCTGGGTCAGTGCATGCTGCAGATTGGCGGCGGCGATAAGCGCGTCAGCGTCCTTCCCGTCGAGGACGCCCGCCTTGGACAGCCGCTTGAGGGCATCGATGGTGTTGGCGGACAACACCGAAGGTTTATCGTGCGCGTGGCGCAGCTGCAGGGTCTGGGCGACGAACTCGATGTCCATCAGCCCGCCTGGCGCATATTTCAGGTCCCAGGAATTCTTCCCCGGATATTGCGCGGCCACTTTCTCGCGCATCTCGCGCGCGTCGGCGAAGAGCTTCGCCCAATCCACCCGCCGGCGCAGCGTATCGGACACCACCGCGTCGAGCTTGGGGATCAATCCCGGCGGACTGGCGATCACGCGCGCCCGGGTCAGCGCCATGCGCTCCCACGTCCAGGATTCCGCCTTGTGGTACCGCCCAAAGGATTCCAGGCTCACCGCAACGGGGCCCTTGTTGCCCGTGGGCCTGAGCCGCATGTCGACTTCATATAGACCGCCTTCCGCCGTCGCCACGGTCAGCGCCGCAATAAACCGCTGCGCCAACCGCGCATAATAGAGGCTGGTGGGCATCGGTTTCCTGCCGTCGGACTGCTCGACGGTTTCCGGCGCGTCGTAGACGAAAACGAGATCAAGATCGCTGCCCGCCGTCATCTCGCGCCCGCCGAGCTTGCCCATCGCAATCACCGCGAAAGCGCCGTCGCGCATCCGTCCCGCACTTTCGGCCAGTTCGTCAGCGACGCAGGGTAGTAGATTGACGATGACGCTTTCGGCGACGTCGGCAAAAGCCGGCCCTGCGGCGTCGGCCTTGGCGACACTTTCGATGACCTGCACGCCGACACGGAAAGCCTGTTCCTTTGTGAAGCGTCGGGCGACATCGAGCTTGCGCTCGTAATCGCCAGCGCGCGCGAGTTGCTCCCCCAGCATGCGGTCGAGCGCCGGCCTCCCGGGCAGCACGCCCAGGAAATCGGGATCGAGCAGTGCGTCCAGCGTCGCCGGCGAACGACCGAGATGATCGGCAAGGCGGGGCGCGGATCCCATGACTTCGGCAATCAGACGCAACAATTCGGACCGGGCGAGCAGCAGCGAAAAAAGCTGTACGCCCGCCGACAGATTGGTGAGGAAACGGTCGAACTGGGCAAAGGCGGCGTCGGGATCAGCGGTGGCGGCCAAGGCGGCAAGCAGCGGCGGCACCAGCTTCGTCAGCAGCTCGCGGGCGCGCGCGCTGCGCGTCGCGCGAATACGCCCGTGATGCCAGCCGCGGATCGCACCCGAGACATGGGCGGGATCGCGGAACCCCATACGGGCCAGGGTCCCCAGCGTTTCGGGAGCATCCTCGACGCCGGTAAAGACGAGGCTGCCGCCCTCCGCGGCGAGCGGTGCCTCGCGTTCGAACAGGCGCGCATAATGGCCCTGCACGGTTTCGAGTTCGTCGAGCAGCGCGAGGGCGAACACGGCGCCGTCGGCAAAACCCATGAAGCAGGCGATGTGCGCCACGCCCTCCGGCGTCTTGGGGACACTGTGAGTCTGCTCGTCCTCCATCATCTGCAGGCGATGTTCGAGGGTACGCAGGAAACGGTAGGCGTGGGCCAGCGCGCGCGCCGTGTCGGCGCTGACATGGCCGCGGCCGCGCAGCGCTTCGAGGGCCGCGATGGTTGCCTGGGCGCGCAATGACGGATCGCGGCCGCCCAGGATCAGCTGTTGCGTCTGCACGAAGAACTCGATTTCACGAATGCCGCCACGGCCGAGTTTGACGTTGTGGCCGGCGACAGCGATCGTGCTGTGGCCGCCATGGGCGTGAATCTGCCGCTTGATGGAGTGGATGTCTTCGATGGCGGCGAAATCGAGATTGCGCCGCCAGACGAACGGCTCGATGGCGGCGAGGAATCGCGATCCGGCGGCGGCATCGCCAGCGCAGGCCCGCGCTTTGATCAAGGCCGCGCGCTCCCAGTTCTGCCCCATCTCTTCATAATAGGCTTCGGCGGCCTCCGTGGAGATGGCAATCTGGGTTGCGCCCGCATCGGGGCGCAGCCGCAGATCGACGCGGAAGACATAGCCGTCCGCCGTGACCTCGGCGATCAGCTTGACCAGCTTCTTCACGATGTCGACGGCCGCACCCCGCGGATCGCCGCGCTTGCGGAAGGGAAAGGTCTCCGCTTCGTAGAAGACGACGATGTCGATGTCGCTAGAATAATTCAGCTCGAAGGCGCCGTGCTTGCCCATGGCCAGGACCACGAGCCCCGTGGACGCCTCGAGTGCCGCGCCGTCCTTGTGCCACAACTCGGTATTCTGCGCGGCTTCCTTCAGAGCGAAGCGCAGCGCACTTTTCACGCAGGCATCGGCAAAGCCTGTGAGCGCGGCAGTGACGTCCTCCAGTGTCCAGGCGCCGGCGATGTCGGCCATGGCGATGGCCAGCGCGGCGCGGCGCTTGGCCTGGCGCAGTGCCGCCATGATTTCGCTTTCGTTGCGCTGGCTGGCAGCCAATGCCGCACCCCTGGCTTCGTCGAGCACGGCGCGCGGACCTGCGGTGAACACACGCAGCAAGGTTTCATGCTCGCGCAGCGCCAATCGGCAGAGAAAGGCGCTGTTGCCGAACACCGCTTCGAGGAGCGCGCGCGCCTGCCCTTCGGGACGATAGCCCGCCGCCGCCAGGCGCTCGAAGGTGCGCTCGACGCGCGCGCGGTCGAACGGCTTCGGCAAAGCGGCAGCGGAAAATGCGAACGCGCTCATGGCGGCATACTACTGCAAAAATCCCGGTCCGACGGAACGGGCGATTTGGCACGCAGGACCGGCGTCATGCCGGAGCCGGCGGCTCGCGTGCATCGGATCGGATTTTGCGCTGCGGGGTCCGCGGAAATGAGATCGTCGCCTTGAGGCCGGGCCCGTTGTCGGCGAGCGTCAGGCGTGCGCCATGCATGCGGGCGACGGCGGCGACCAGGCTGAGGCCGAGCCCCGTGCCAGGCGAATTGCGGCTCGATTCCAGGCGCACGAAGCGCTCCAGGACGCGCTCGCGCTCCTCCTCGGGAATCCCCGGCCCGCTGTCGGCGACGACGAGATCGACTCCGGACGGCGTTTCGGCGACGACGACCGCGACATGGCCGCCCGCCGGCGTGTATTTGATGGCATTGTCGACCAGATTGGCCAGCGCCTGACTGATGAGGCTGCGATTGCCTTCGGTCGTCACGACGCCCGCCGGCACGGCGGTCAGCGAGATATTCTTCTCTTCGGCCAACGGCGCGTAAAGCTCCGCGACGTCCTCGACAATGGCGGTGAGCTCGATATGCGCCATGCTGCCGCGCGCCGCGCCGGCATCGGCTTCGGCGATCAGCAGCAGGTCGTTGAAGGTGGCGATCAAGCGGTCGGTTTCCGCAATGGCCGCTTCGAGATCGCCCGTGTAAGTATCCTGCGGCGCCAGCCGCCGCTGCGCCTCCTCCAGGCGATTGCGCAGCCGGTTGAGCGGCGTACGCAGATCGTGTGCGACGGAATCCACGACGTTGCGCATCCCTTTCATCAACCGCTCGATACGTTCCAGCATGTGATTGAGATTCTCGGCCAGTTCGTCGAATTCGTCATGCGCGCCCGTCACCGGCACGCGACGTGAAAAATCGCCGGCCACGATCTCGGCGCTGGTCCGGTTGATTGCATCCAGCCGCGCCAGCATGTTGCGGCTGAGCAAGGCCCCTCCGACCAGCCCGAAGAGCAGCATCAGGCCGACGCTCCACGGCAAGGTGGTGGTGAAAAGCCGCCGGGTCAGATGGCGTTCGCTGACGTCGCGGGCGACGAGAAGCTCAAGTCCTCCGACCAGGGTGAAAGCCCTTCCGCGCGCACGGCGGCTCACCAGCTGGCCCTGGACATGCCGCTCGTAGTCAAACTCGATGAAGTCTCCATCGTGCGCGACCCGTTGCGGCCATTCGTCGAGGTTGCCGGCGAGCGGCCGCCCCTGATTGTCCGCCAGGAGGTAAAGGCTTTGCCCTTCGTGCATCGAACGGTTGACGACGACATCGGCCAGGCCCCTGACACCCAGCCGCTGATACTGTTCGGCGAGGCCCGTGATCTCAGCCTCGATAATCTGGTCGGTCTGTGCATCGAGCGAACGCTCGGTGTTCCAGTAGGTAAAGCCGACCAGCACCGTGGCCGAGATCGCAAAGACAAAAACATAGATGAGGACGATGCGGAACGCCTGCGTGCGCAGAAGGCCCGGCGCCCAGGGGCGGAAAACGCTACCGCGCACGGATCATGTAGCCCGCGCCGCGGACGGTTTGCAGCAGCAGTACATCGAAGCCCTTGTCGATCTTCGCCCGCAACCGCGAAATATGCACATCGATCACGTTGGTCTGCGGATCGAAATGATATTCCCACACGCTCTCCAGCAGCATGGTGCGGGTGACGACCTGCCCGGCATGGCGCATCAGATATTCGAGCAGGCGGAACTCGCGCGGCTGCAAATCGATCGCTTGCCCGGCACGCGTTGCCGTACGGGTCAGCAGATCGAGTTCCAGATCGCCGACCGAAAGCTTGGTCTTAACCGCGGAAGGCGAGCGCCGCCGCATCAGCGCGTCGATGCGCGCCAGCAACTCGACGAAGGCGTACGGCTTGGTGAGATAATCGTCGCCGCCTGCCTTCAGGCCCTTGACCCGATCGTCAACCTCGGACAAGGCGCTGAGGAAAAGGATCGGCATGTTGTTGCCGTGTTCGCGCATTTCGGCCACGACGTTAAGGCCGTCCATCTTGGGCAACATGCGGTCGATGATCGCAACGTCGTATGGCCGCGACAGAGCGAGCGCCAAGCCCGTATCGCCGTCGGCGGCATCGTCGACGACGTGGCCCGCCTCTTTGAGTCCGTTGACCAGATAGCGTTGCGCCTCAAGATCGTCTTCCACGACGAGAATGCGCATGCCCGCCTCCAAGTTGTCGATGAATGGGTCCGCGCCGGCGGCGGCAACGGGGGGATGGGGCCGCCGCCGCCAGCGCGGGGGGGGGGGGGGGGG
>DAIDUA010000074.1 GCA_027456965.1 Alphaproteobacteria bacterium
GCGGAAATCCGCCGGCTGGCGCAGGCGCGCGACGCCGCTCGGGAATCCGGACGACAGGCGGCGCAATCGCTCGCCGAGCTGGGCTACGGCCAGACGCTGATGCAAAGCGTTGCCAATGCCCGCGAACAGACCAGCGAGGCCCGCGCCGCGAGCTCGAACGCCCGCGCCACGCTTGACGGCTTGAAGCGCGACGGCGAAGGCCGCGCCCGGCGTCTTGCCGCCATCGTCGAGGAGCGCACGCGCTGGGACGTGCGGCGCAATGCGGCCATCGAACATATCGCGGAACTGGACCGCCGCTCCGGCGAATTGAACGAAGAGATGATTGTTGCCGAAGCGTTACCGCAGGCGATCGCGGAAAAGCGCGGAACGCTGCTCGACGCCATCGGCGTGGCCGAGGCGGCGCGCAACCAGGCCGGCGACGCGCGCGCCGAAGCGGAAGCCCGTCTTGCGGAAGCCGACAAGATCGCCAAGGCGGCCGATCACGCACTTTCCGCCGCACGCGAGGAGCGCGTCCGCGAAGAAGCTTTGCTGGAAGGCGCTCAGGCGCGCATCACGGAACTGCGCGAACGCATCCGCGATGAACTGGAAATCGCTCCCGACGAGCTGGCCGCGCTGGCGGAAATCAAAGACGACGAAGAACTTCCGCCGCTCGATCAGGCCGAAAAGCAGGTCGAGAAGCTGAAGCAGGAGCGCGAACAGCTCGGCGGCGTCAACCTGCGCGCCGTAGAAGAAGCCAACGAGCACGAACAGCGCCTGGCCACGATCACGGCCGATCGCGATGATCTGACGGGAGCAATCGACCGGCTGCGCCGCGGTATCCAGAGCCTGAACCGTGAAGGGCGCGATCGCCTGCACGCCTCCTTTGAGAAGGTGAACGCCAACTTCCAGACGTTGTTCTCGAAGCTGTTCGAAGGGGGCGAAGCCAAGCTCACCTTCACCGAATCCGAGGACCCGCTGGAAGCCGGTCTCGAAATCTATGCCCGTCCGCCTGGAAAGCGCCTGCAGTCCCTGGGGTTGCTGTCCGGCGGCGAGCAGGCGCTGACGGCGATGTCGCTGATCTTTGCCGTGTTCCTGGTGAACCCGGCGCCCGTCTGCGTGCTAGACGAAGTGGACGCGCCGCTGGACGACGCCAATGTGGAGCGATTCTGCAACCTGCTCGACGAGATGACCCGGATCACCAACACCCGCTTTCTAGTCATCACCCACCATGCGCTGACCATGTCGCGCATGCACCGTTTGTTCGGCGTGACCATGGCGGAACGCGGCATCAGCCAGCTCGTTTCGGTCACCTTGGCCGAGGCCGAGCGCGTCGCGGCGGAGTAGAAACGGGTCTATTTCGCCGCGCTTCCGATTCGGATAGGTTTTCCAATACGTTGCGTCAATTTGCGCGCGCTTGACGACACTTTTCACTGCCCCTATGGTCCGCCCGCTTTCGTACCGAGCCGCGCAGCGTTCAACGGCGAATGGGGAGCCGGTGACATGCCTTCTCCCGAACCCGATGACCTCAAGCGTCTGGCAGAACGGATCGACGAAGCCGAGAGGAAACACGCGCAGCGGAAAAAACCGCCGCCGCCGACGTCGCTGGGCATCGCCTTCCGTTTTGCAACGGAAATGGTCTCTGCGCTCCTTGTGGGCGGCGGCTTGGGATGGGGCATCGATTGGGCCTTCGACCATTGGTCGCATTTACAGACGCGTCCGTGGGGGATGGTTGTGATGTTCGTGCTCGGCGCCGCGGCGGGAATCCGCAACGTGATGGCTGCAGCAAAAGAGTTGAACGCCGAAATGGCGGCAAAGGACTTGGAGAAATAACCCCGTGGCCATGAACCCCATGGAGCAGTTTGAAGTGAAGCCGATCCTGGAACATCCGTTGTTCCAGATCGCCGGCCACGACATCTTCTTCACCAATCAGGCTCTTCTGATGTGCGTTGCGGTGGCCGCCGCGGCACTGTTCCTGACCTTCTCCGTCACGCGCGGCCGTCTGGTGCCGACGCGCCTGCAGTCGATGGCGGAAGTGTCCTACGAATTCGTCGCAAACATGATCAAGTCGACGGCTGGCGACGACGGGATGGTGTTCTTCCCCTTCGTCTTCACGATCTTCACGTTCGTGCTGTTCTGCAATTTCTTCGGCATGATTCCAGGCGCCTTCACCCCGACCAGCCAGATCATCGTCACCTTGGCGCTTGCGGCGGTGGTCATGCTGACGGTGGTCGTAACCGGGTTCATCGTTCACGGGCTGGGTTTCTTCAAGCTGTTCGTGCCCAAGGCCCCTTTTCTGCTGCTGATCCTGCTGGTGCCGATCGAGATCATCTCGTTCCTGACACGCTTGGTCAGCCTCTCCGTCCGTCTCTTCGCCAACATGCTGGCGGGCCACACGATGCTGGCGGTTTTTGCGAGTTTCGTGATCGCGCTGGGCGCGGCGGGCGGCATACTTTCCTTACTGTCCATCACCCCGATGTTCATGATCGTCTTCATTGGTGCGCTGGAAATGCTGGTGGCATTCCTGCAGGCCTATGTCTTCGCTATCCTGACCTGCATCTATCTGAACGAAGCCTTGCACCTCCACGAACACCACTAAAAAACCAAGGAGCCTTTCCAAATGGATCTTCAAGCAGCAAAAATGATCGGCGCGGGCCTTGCCTGCATCGCGCTGGCCGGCGCCGGCAACGGCATCGGTATCGTGTTCGGCAGCTATCTGCAGGGTGCGCTACGTAATCCCGGCGCGGCCTCCAGCCAGACCACCAACCTGCTGCTGGGCTTCGCGCTGTGCGAGGCGACCGGCCTGTATGGTCTGGTGATCGCGCTCATCATCCTGTTCACCTGATGCAGACCGCTCCTGCCACAACAACTGGAACCGTTGCTCAGCAGAGCAATGCGTTTCCGCCGTTCGATACGGCAACGTTTCCGACCCAGCTTTTCTGGCTCGCGATCACGTTTGCCGTCTTGTTCGTCGTGTTGTGGCGAGTTGCCGGCCCCCGCATCGGCGGGGTGATCGGCGAACGCAAGGCGCAGATCGCCGACGAGCTTGAGGCAGCCGAGAAGCATCGCAAGAGCGCCGAAGCGGCGGAAGCGGCCCACCAGTCCGCCCTGGCGGCCGCGCGGGCCCGCGCCAAGAAGGCGGCGGACGAAAATCGCCGGCAGGTCACGGCCGAGATCGAAAATGCCAAGGCCGCGACCGAAGCCGCAGCCCAGGACGCCGCGGCCAAGGCGGAAGCCAGAATCGCCGCCATGCGCCAGGAGGCTGCACAACATGTCACAATCGCGGCGCAGGATGTGGCGGCGGCTATCGTCGCCCGCCTGATCGGGGATACGATTTCCCCACAGGAGGCCGAGGCAGCCGTCAAGGCATCGGGCACCTGACGATGGGGAGGGAGCGTCATGTCGACTTTTCGCACTGCCGCTTCGTCACTGACTGCGGGGCTGGCGATTTTCCTTCTCGTCACCCATCGCGTTGAGGTTCCGGATATCACGATGATTCTATTTCAAAATCCTGAGTTCTGGGTTGCGGTTGGCCTTGTGATCGTTGTGGCGATTTTCCTGCGTCTGCGCGTGCCGGCGATGTTGGCCAAGATGCTGGATGCGCGTGCGGCCGCCATCGCCAACGAACTCGACGAAGCCAAGCGCCTGCGCGAGGAAGCGGCGGCCATCCTTGCGGGTTATGTGCAGAAGGCGGCGCAGGCCGAAAACGAAGCGGTCGCCATTATCGCCGAAGCGAAGGCGGAAGCAGATCGCTTTGCAAAGGATATGCGCACGCAGCTGCGCGCGCAGATCGATCGCCGCGCCCAGATGGCGAAAGACAAGATCGAGCAGGCCGAAGCGGCCGCTCTGGCCGAGATTCGCGGCCTGGCCGCGGACACCGCCGCCGCCGCCGCCGAAAAACTCATTGCCGCGCGCATCGACGAAAAGCGTGCCGCCGCCCTGATCGGCGACAGCATCAAGGAACTGCCGGGCAAGTTGAACTGAATATCGGGTGGGGTAAAAAAACGGGCCGCGTTCCACCGGGGCGCGGCCTTTTCATTTGTCCGGCGGTGGCGTACGCCGCAAGATGCCGTCATGACGACCTATATCTCCCTGCTCCGCGGCATCAACATGGGCGGCCATAACAAGATCGCCATGGCCGAGCTGCGGGACTTCGTCTCCGCTCTTGGCTTCGCCGACGTGCGGACCGTGCTGCAGTCCGGCAACATCGTATTCCGCAGCCGGACGCGCGCGCCCTCGTCCCTCGAGAAATTGTTCGAAGCGGAAACGACGAAGCGCTTCGGAATCGATACACGGGTCATGGTCCGCAGCGCCGCGGAATGGGAAAAGATCGTCGCCGACAATCCCTTTCGCGATGAAGCGAAGAACGATCCCGGCCACCTCGCCGTCGTGTTCCTGAAGGACAAGCCGGCCAGGAAAAATCTGGACGCCTTGCAGGCCTGCATAACCCGCGGCGAATATTTCCATGCCGCCGGCCGCGAGCTTTATGCCGTCTATCCAGACGGTTTCGCCGGCTCGAAATTCACCCTGCCTGTGATCGACCGCAAACTCGAGACGCGCGGCACCGCCCGCAATTGGAACACAGTGCTCAAGCTCGCCAGACTTGCAGAGATCTGACGTCGCGGCCGCCCCGGCGGCGGAGCTAAGCGGCCTTTGCCTCTTGTTCGGCAATCCAGCGCTTGGCCGACTCGAATTCGGCGTTGCTGAACACGCGCACGGGATGGTGGAACAGCGGCGCGAGCAAGCGCATCGCCTGCGCGATCCAATGCACGTCCGTCACCATGGCGATACGGCCCCAATGGCTCCAGCGCGAGAGACCGAGCTTGGTGTCTTGCCACATGGCACCGGCCGTGAACCCGGTAAAGCGGTCACCTAGCTGATAGAAGAGCCGCATACTCTTGTATTTCTTCAGTTTTTCGTTGGTGGCCGGGATCAGAACCTTGCGGTAATCCTCTTCCGTCACCTCGCCGTATCCGGAGATGGCGAGCACGTCGTCCGGAAAACCTTGCAGAATCTCGATCATGTGAAAGGCCCTCCTTGCGAAGGCCCCGCACCCTAGAGTTTTCTTGCCGCGATTTCGATGATTTGCATCAAGGAATCGCCCCCGAACTATTTGGCTTCCGGCAGCACCACCCGAATATGCAGCTCGCGCAACTGCTTAAGCGAGGCTTCGCTGGGGGCGTTCATCATCAGATCCTGCGCCTGCTGGTTCATCGGGAACATGGTGACCTCGCGCAGGTTCTCCACGCCAGCGATCAGCATGACGATGCGGTCGATGCCCGGCGCAGTGCCGCCATGCGGCGGGGCGCCATAGCGGAACGCATTCAGCATTCCCGCAAACTTCTGTTCGGTCTCTTCCCGCGCGTAGCCGGCGATCTCGAAGGCCTTCAGCATCACGTCGGGATCGTGGTTGCGGATGGCGCCCGACGACAGCTCGATGCCGTTGCAGACGATGTCGTACTGATAGGCCTTGATGCCTTCGATGGTGGCGCGGTCCGCCGGATCGAGCGCCAGGAATTTTTCGCGGTCGAACTGCGGCATGGAGAACGGATTGTGCGAGAAGTCGATCTTCTTCTCGTCCTCGTTCCACTCGTACATCGGGAAATCGACGATCCAGCAGAACTTGAACTCGCCCTCCTTGATCAGCCCCAGCTCTCGGCCGATTCGGATGCGCGCCTGTCCGGCCAGCGCCGCCGCGCGGTCCTTCTTGGCGTCGGCCGAGAAGAACAGCGCGTCGCCCGCCTTCACACCGGCCTTCGCCGCCATTTCGGCCAATGCCGCAACAGGGATGAACTTCGCGATCGGCCCCTTGCCGGTCAGCGTCCCGCCCTCGTCCTCGAACACGATATAGC
>DAIDUA010000075.1 GCA_027456965.1 Alphaproteobacteria bacterium
CCCGAGATCACCGCGGCGGCGCTGGGGGGCAGCGTGCCGTCTGCGGCGCGGACCAGGGCAAAACCACGCGCCAGAACCGCATAATGGCTGACCCCGTCCAACAGGCGCGAAAACCCGTCCAGCCGGTTTCTCAGTTCGGCCAGCCGCGCGCGATGGCAACGTTCCAGCCTCTGCGCCAGCGTGCGCGTCCGCTCGGAACCCAGCGACAAGCGGCTTCTGAGGCCGGCCGGCCGCAGAACGGACGCCGCTTCGATAAGGCTTCGCCGGTGCTCATTGAGGTTGCTGCGCAAGGCATGGCCGAGACGTTCGGACGCCACATCGAAACGCTGGCGCGGCTGGGCAAAAAGCTGGTCGGCACGAGGCAGCACACGCGCCATCTGCCGGACCGCCTGGCGGCGATCCTCCATGCCCCTGGCGAAGGCGCGCAACAGACGGCGCTCGAAGTCCAGCGCCAGCGCAAGAAGCTCCGTCCGCACGGGCACGGCCAGTTCCGCGGCCGCCGTGGGCGTGGGCGCCCGCACATCAGCGGCAAAATCGATCAACGTCGTGTCGGTCTCGTGTCCCACGGCCGAGATCACGGGGATATCGCAGTCCGCGACGGCGCGCACGACGGCTTCATCGTTGAACGCCATCAGGTCCTCGACCGAACCGCCGCCCCGCGCCACGATCAGCACATCCGGGCGCGGCAGCGCGGCTTGCGGAAACCGTCCGAAGCCCCGAATGGCGGCGGCGATCTCCGCAGCCGCGCGTTCGCCCTGCACGGGCACGGGCCAAAGCAGCACGCGCCTCGGAAAGCGGGCCTCAAGCCGATGCATGATGTCCCGAATCACGGCGCCCGTCGGCGAGGTAACAACGCCGATCACCTCGGGCAGGAACGGCAATGCCTTTTTGCGCTCGGCCCCGAACAGCCCTTCGGCGGCAAGTTTCTTCTTCCGCTCCTCCAGCATCGCCATCAGCGCGCCGAGGCCGGCGAGTTCCACCTGCTCGACGATGAGCTGGTAGCGCGACGAACCTGCGTAAGTGGAGATGCGTCCGATACAGACGACCTCGAGCCCGGCTTCCGGCCGAACCTTCAGGCTCCTGGCCGTGCCTTTCCAGATCACGGCATTAAGCACCGCCTTGTCGTCCTTCAGGTCGAAATAGACATGGCCGGAGGAATGGAACTTCAGCCCGCTGATCTCGCCTCTGACGCGCACGTAAGGAAATGCATCCTCGACGGTGCGCTTCAGGGCGGCGGAGAGTTCCGTGACGCTGAATTCGGGCAAATTGGCTCGGTCGGACATGATTCACAGATGATATAGGAACTGTGCTTGAATCCAGCCCCCCGTTGGGGAAGGGTCCGGACGACTGAAAGGAGCCTGATTTTGAACGTTCTTCTTATCGGTTCGGGAGGCCGCGAGCACGCGCTGGCCTGGTCGCTGTCGGCGAGCCCGATCGTTTCCAAGCTCTATTGCGCCCCCGGCAACCCGGGCATCGAAGCGGTGGCGGAATGCGTCGCCATTGCCGCCAGCGACCTTGACGGCCTCGTCGCCTTTGCCACGGAAAAGAAAATCGCGTTTGCGGTGATCGGGCCGGAGGCTCCCCTCGTCGCCGGCCTTGCCGATCGCATGGAGGCGGCCGGCATCAAGGCGTTCGGTCCCAGCGCCAAAGCGGCCATGCTGGAAGGCTCCAAAGGCTTCGTGAAGGACCTGTGCGCGGAGCATAATATTCCGACCGCCGGCTATCGCCGCTTCCGCGACTCGGCACGCGCGAAGTTCTACGCCGACACGCTGGGACTGCCGGTGGTCATCAAGGCGGACGGCCTGGCCGCCGGCAAGGGGGTCATCATCGCCGAGACCAAGGAGGATGCGCATAAGGCCATCGACTTCATGTTCGACGGCGCCTTCGGAGCGGCCGGCGCGCAAATCGTCGTGGAGGAATTTCTGGAGGGCGAGGAAGCGAGCTTCTTCGCGCTGACCGACGGCGAACATGTGCTGCCGCTGATCGGCGCGCAGGATCACAAGCGCGCCTTCGACGGCGACCAGGGACCGAACACCGGCGGCATGGGCGCCTACAGTCCCGCGCCGGTGCTGACCGGCGAGGTCATCGACAAGACGATATCGCGCATCATCAAGCCGACGGTGGCCGCGATGGCGGAACGGGGCACGCCGTACAGAGGCGTCCTCTACGCCGGCCTGATGATCAAGGACGGCGAGCCCAAGCTGATCGAATACAATTGCCGCTTCGGCGATCCGGAATGCCAGGTGCTGGTGATGCGCCTGAGGTCGGACCTGGCGCCGGCGCTTCTGGCGGCGCGCGACGGCGTGCTCGACGCCATCGACCTGCGCTGGCGCGACGAGGCGGCCCTGACCGTGGTGATGGCCGCGCAGGGCTATCCCGGCGAATACGAAAAAGGCTCCGAGATCCGCGGCCTGGACGACGCCGCGAAACAAGACGGCGTGCAAATCTTCCACGCCGGCACGATACGCCGCGGCGGAAAGATCCTGTCGGCGGGCGGGCGCGTGCTCAACGTCACGGCGACGGGCGCTTCGATCGCCGAAGCGCAACGACGCGCCTATGCCGCGGTCGATCTGATCGACTGGCCTCAGGGATTCTGCCGCCGCGACATCGGCTGGCGCGCAATCGCGCATCGATAAATCGCGTTCAACCGCGGAATTTGTTGTTACACTTTTGCGTCGCCCATGATTCGAAAGGTCGTCGACCATGAATCGCGCGCAATGGAACCAGCTCGCAGATACTTTCGAAACAGAAGTTTGCGATATCGCGCGCGAAGAGACCCGCGATCAACTGAGCCGGTTTGTCCGCGCCGTCGATTTGTCGCCGAAGAACTCCGTCCTCGTCGACCTCGGCTGCGGCATAGGCAGTTTCATCCGGAAATTCCATTATCGTTTCCGCGACGTCACAGCGGTGGAATTCGCGCCACGGATCATTGCCCGCGCCAAGAAGAACTGTGCCGACGTCCCGCAGGTCCGATGGCTCGCCATGGATATTCCGAATGCGGCCGCGGCGATCGGCGCGGTCGCCTATCTTACCGTCTGCATGAATGTCATCACCTCTCCGAGCCGGGCGAGACGGCACGCGATCTGGACGACGATCGCGAAAGTCACCAAGCCGAAATGCCACGCCCTGATCGTCGTTCCATCGCTCGAGTCGGAACGCATGGTGCGGCGGGTCGGCCGCGGCACCGACGCGTCATTGCCCGAAGGGCTCGTGCAAAGGGACGACGCCGTTCAGAAACACTTCGAGCGCAACGAACTGATGTCCACGCTGGCGCGCGCCGGCTTCGTCCCCGTGCGCATCAGCCGGATATATTACCCCTGGAGCAAGGAAGGCATGCGCAAGCCCCGCTCCGGCGGAGGAAAGGGCCCATGGGACTGGGTATGCCTCGCCCAGCGCCGCGCCGGCGGGCGGGCGCGCAAGCCCTGATCCTTACCCGCAGCCAGCTTCCGTCGCAGGGGCAACCTTCAGAAGCTCCAGTTCGAAGACCAGAGTCTGGTTCGCCGGAATCAGCCCGTTGCCGGCACCGCCCTTGCCGTAAGCCAGACCAGCCGGAATCACGAGCCTCCACTTGTCGCCGACATGCATCATCTGCAGCGCTTCGACCCAGCCCGGGATCAACAAGCCAGCCGGAAAGGTCGCGGGTTTGCCCGGCTGCGTCTGGTCGAAGACTTTCCCGTCGATCAGAGAGCCCTTGTAGTCGACCGTGACGCAGTCGTGACGGCCGGGCTGCGCGCCCTTCCCGCGCTTGAGGACCTCGTACTGTATTCCGGGGACGGAGACGACGCGGGCATTCTTCGCGTTCGCGGCGAGGTAGGCGGCATTCGCCTCTGCGCTCAAAGGATCGCCGGCTGCGACGGCTTGTGAGGTCAACAAGGCGGCGGCAAGCACGGCTACTGCGGTAAAACGCATGTCGAAAAACTCCCCTGTTCCGAAAATCGCTCTGGCACCCGCCCTTTATAACGGCGTTTCCAGGTTACGCTAGGGCAGAACTTGTGCGTTCGAACGCGACTGGCCAAGAATGAAGGTTGGGCAGGACAGGGATCACAGATCATGCCGGAAGCCACGCGCCAGGACCGTTATTCCGGTACCAAGACCGTGGCCGACACGCTCACCTTCGACGTCGCACGGCTCGAGGCCTATCTCGCCGAGCGCGTCGACGGGTTCATGAAACCACTCGACGTCCGCCAGTTCAAAGGCGGTCAGTCGAACCCGACCTATCAACTGATTACCCCGAACCGCAAATACGTTCTCAGGCGCAAGCCGCCAGGCAAGCTGTTGCCCAGCGCGCACGCGGTAGACCGGGAATTCAGGATCATCTCCGCCCTGTATCCGACGGGGTTTCCCGTCGCCCGCCCCCATCTGCTTTGCGAGGATGACGGCGTCATCGGTACGATGTTCTACGCGATGGACTGCGTGGAGGGCCGTATTTTCTGGGACGGCACGCTTCCGGGCCTTGAGCCGAAGGAACGCCATGCAATCTACGATGCGATGAACGAGACGCTGTCACGTCTGCACGGCATCGACTACCTGAAGGTCGGTCTGGGCGACTACGGCAAGCCCGGAAACTACATCGCGCGCCAGCTCGCCCGCTGGAGCAAGCAGTACCAGGCGTCCGAAACAGAGACCATCGCGGAAATGGACAAGCTGATTGTATGGCTGCCCGCCCATGTGCCGCCCGGCGGGCGGTCTTCCATCGTGCACGGCGACTTCCGCCTCGACAACGTGATCCTGCATCCGACCGAGCCGCGTGTCCTGGCGGTGCTGGATTGGGAGCTGTCCACGATCGGCGACCCGCTGGCGGACTTCACTTATCATCTGATGCAATGGCAGATGCCGGCGCTGGACGCCCTGAGCGCCGGATCGCTGCTCGGCCGCGATCTGGCCGCGTTGGGTATTCCAGGCGCCGAGGAATACGTCGCGGCCTATTGCCGGCGGACCGGCCGCAGCGACCTGCCGGACATGGATTATTACGCAGCCTACAATTTCTTCCGGCTTGCCGGGATTCTTCAGGGCATCGTGGGGCGGGTGCGCGACGGAACGGCGGCCAACGCGAACGCCGCGCAAAACGCGTCCGCCGTGCGCCCGCTCGCCGAGCTTGCCTGGCGCTTTGCCCGACGCGCCGGCGCCGAGTGTTGAACAAAGCGTTACCCCCCGGGATCGCGATTAATCTGCACTTAACGCAGCTAATACAGCCTGCCGTTGTGAAAGCGTTGATTAACACGATGCGATTAGGCTGATACCCGAGCGAACAATTCCTGCTCAAACGAGGGCATCATGGCGGTCGAAGACCACCGGGGCGTAACCGAAAGAGATTGCGAGAAGGCGTATCGCGCATTCCGCATGATGGCCGAGGAAACCTCGGACATCGTGATATTGCACGAGCCCGACGGAAGCATCTTTTTCGCGTCGCCGGCACTCGACCGGATCCTCAAAAAGAGCGTCGCCGACATCGAACACGGGAAATACCTTCAACTGGTTCATCCAGACGACCTCGACGCCTTCACCAAAATCCGCGCCTATCCGCTGCCTGGCCAGTCCTTGACGGCCACCTACCGCACGCGGCACGGCGACGGCCATTATGTCTGGATCGAGACAACGACCCGGGGCGTCTATGATGCGAACACCGGCGCGTTGCGAAATCTGATCAGCGTGTCGCGCGACATCACCCAGCGCATGAACCACGAGTTGGACATGAAGGCCGCGCAACAGCGCGCAGAAGCCGCCAACAAGGCGAAGTCGCGGTTCCTCGCGAACATGAGCCATGAGCTGCGCACGCCGCTCAACGCCGTCATCGGCTTCACCGATCTGATGCGTCAGCGCACTTTCGGTCCGCTCGGCAACGAGCGCTACGAGGAATATGCGACCTTGATCTACGATTCGGGCCAACTCCTGCTCGATCTCATCTCCGACATGCTGGACATGGCGAGGATCGAGGCGGGCAAGCTCGAACTCAACTACGAGCGCGTCGATATAAACGGGACCGTTGACGACTGCGTTCGCATGCTGCGAGACCGCGCCGAGGACAACGGCCTGGAGCTCACGCTTTCGCTACCCGAAGAACCTCTGTTCCTGATCGCCGACAAGCGGGCCGTGAAACAGGTCCTTCTCAACCTGATGACCAATGCCATCAAGTTCACGCCGGCCGGAGGTCACGTCGGCGTCAGTGTGCGCACCGGTGGTGGTTTGGTGACCATCACCGTGCGCGACACTGGAATTGGCATTCCGCCCGAGGACATTCCGCGGCTCGGAAACCCGTTCGAGCAGGTCAACGGCGACCCGATGCTGGCCAAGGGCGGATCTGGCCTGGGCCTGGCGCTGGTGCGCTCGCTGATGGAAAAGCACGGCGGCACATTTTCAATCGAGAGCGAGGAAGGTATCGGCACGGAAGTCCGCGCCGTATTCCCGTTGGTCGCCGGCAAGCGCGCCGCTGCCTGACTCCTATTCGGCAGCCCGGCTCGGCCGCTCCAGATACTTTCCGTATTCCAGACGCGCGATCATGCGATTGTGCACTTCGTCCGGTCAGTCGGCCAGGCGAAGGGTCCGCAGCCCCGCATAAAGCTTCGCTAGGCCGGAATCCGACGTCACACCCGCGCCGCCCCACGCTTGAATCGCATCGTCGACGACCTTGAGCGCCATGCGCGGCGCCGCAACCTTGATCATGGCGATCTCGGTCCGCGCGGTCTTGTTGCCCACCTTGTCCATCATGTCGGCCGCCTTGAGGGTGAGCAGCCGGCACATGTCGATGTTAATCCGCGCCTCGGCGACGCGCTGCTCCCAAATCGAGTGCTCGGCGATCTTCTTGCCGAAAGCTTCGCGGGACAGCAGACGCCGGACCATAAGTTCGAGCGCGCGTTCGGCGGCACCGATGGTGCGCATGCAGTGATGGATGCGGCCCGGCCCGAGGCGGCCCTGCGCGATTTCAAAGCCTCGGCCTTCACCCAGGATCATATTCGCGGCCGGCACCTTCACGTTCTCGAACACGACTTCGCCGTGGCCGTGCGGCGCGTCGTCGAAGCCGAATACCGGCAGCATGCGCGTAATCGAGACGCCAGGCGTATTCACGGGAACCAAAACCTGCGATTGCTGACTGTGTTTGTTGGCCTCCGGATCCGTCTTGCCCATCACGATCATGATCTTGCAGCGCGGATCACCAAGACCGGACGACCACCATTTGCGGCCGTTGATCACGTAATGGTCGCCCTGACGCTCGATGCGCGTGGCGATGTTGGTGGCGTCGGACGACGCGACACCCGGCTCGGTCATGACAAAGGCGGAACGAATTTCACCGTCGAGCAGCGGCTTCAGCCAGGCGCGCTGCTGTTCCGGGCTGCCGTAACGCTCCAGGACTTCCATGTTGCCGGTGTCCGGCGCCGAACAGTTGAACACCTCCGATGCAAAGCCGACACGGCCCATCAACTCGGCCAAGGGCGCATATTCCAGATTCGTGAGGCCGGCGCCGTGCTCGCTTTCGTTCAGGAAGAGGTTCCACAAACCCTGCCGCTTTGCTTCGCCTTTCAGAGATTCCACAACCGGCACGACGATCCAGGGATTGCCCGCCTTGCGCGCCTCATCCATCTGCGCCGCATAGATTTCCTCGGCCGGGTGAATATGGCGGGCCATGAAATCGCCGATGCGCCCCAACCATTCCTTCTGGCGCGGCGAATAATCGAAATCCATGGGATTTTCCTCGTCAGCGATCACAGCGCCGAACTCTAGCGGCGCCCCGACCATGCCACCAGCGACGACAAGAGGATTTGACAGCGGACTTCCGTCGCGGCAAGCAGTCGCCATGCTGCTGTTGGTGGGCCTTTTCCTGATTATCGGCGGAGTGGCGTGCGTGACCATTGACCGGTCCGCGGCGCACTTCCTCTACGACAATGTGAGCGGGCCGTTCCATCGCTTCCTCGCGGCGCCCACCCACATGGCCAAGGCGGCGCATTGGCTGCTGGGGGCCTGCCTGGTCACAACCCTCAGCTGGGCATGGCTGCGATGGATCGGAGAGGACGCCACGATCAGACTGGCGCTCCAGTGCGCCCTCGCCTTCATCGCCAGCTTGGCGCTGGGCAGCGCCATCCTGCACGGGATCAAGCTGGTGCTCGGCCGGCGGAGGCCACGCGACGACATCGAGATGAACCTGCACGGCTTCAAGCTGTTCGGCTTCAATCTCGATTGGAACTCATTTCCCTCTGGCCATGCGCTGACAATCATGTGCGTGGCGGCGATCGCCACGGCGCTATGGCCGCAACTTGCGATCCTGTGGTTCGCCATCGCTCTCTGGCTGGGCCTGACGCGAGCCCTGCTCACCGCACATTACCTCAGCGACGTCTTCGTTGGCGCCGGCATCGGTTTGATCAGCGCGCGCGAAGTGCTGGCGTATCTGTTTCCGCAGCTCACACTGCCCTGGTTCTAACGCTGTAAAATCGTCTGAGCCTGGGCGATGCGCTTCTGCGGATCGTCTTTCTCGGTGACCTCGGGCTTCTTGGGCACCTGGATGCCGCGCTGCACCGCCGGGCGGTCGCCGATCGCCTTCAGCCAGCGCTGCAGATGGTCCAGGCCGTCCACCGACACGCCCGACCATTCGTAGGTCCGCGCCCAGCACCAGTTTGCGATGTCGGCAATGGAATAATCGCCGGCGAGATATTCGTGATCCTTCAGGCGCCCGTTCAGCACCTCGAACAGTCGCCGCGACTCGTTCTGGTAACGGTCGATGGCCGCCTGATATTTCTCCGGCCAATAGCGGAAGAAGACGTTCGCCTGTCCCATCATCGGGCCGATGCCGCCCATCTGGAACATCAGCCATTGCATGACCTGCGAGCGGCCCTTGACGTCCTTGGGCAACAGCTTGCCGGTCTTCTCCGCCAGATAGATCAGGATGGCACCGGATTCGAAGACGGCGAAATTGTCCTCGTCGCGGTCGACGATTGCCGGAATGCGCCCATTCGGATTGATCTTCAGGAACCAGTCGGCCTTCTGTTCCAGCTTGCCGAGCTGCAGGTAATGAACCTCATAGGGCAAGGTCAGCTCTTCGAGTGCGACCGATGCCTTGTAGCCGTTCGGCGTCGCCGCCGTATAGAGATCGATCATGACATCCTTTCCAATCAGGCGGCGCGGAAACGCTCAACCAGCGCCCTCTCCTCCGCGATCAGAGTCTTGAACGACGGACGCTCGAGCAGGCGGGCTCTGTAGGCTGCGAGCTTGGGCCATTTTTGCGCATCGACAGTCTCGCCCGCATGCTCGAAGTTGACAAGCATCGTGGCCACGGAAATATCGGCGATCGAGAATTTGTTGCCGACAAGGTAATCGTTGTTTCCGAGTTCCTTCTCGAGATAGCCGAACAGCGGCGGTAGTGTCTCCTCCAGCGTCTTCTTGCAGAGCTCTTCGTCGGGAGGCTGGCGCATCATCCGCTTGACGACGCGCTCGAAGAACAGACCACGGCCGACGCATTGCGCCACGGCGGAGTCTGCGTACTCCTCGAACCACAAAGCGCGCGCCCGCAGATAGGATTCCTTGGGATAGAGCGCTCGCTCCGGAAACTTGTGCTCCAGGTAGTCGCAGATCACCGAGGAGTCGGCGAGCGTGTTCGGTTCCGGCAGATCGGTATCGCGGAGTGCCGGAATGCGCTTCAGCGGGCTGATTGCGACGTAATCCTCCGGCGGATGGAACGGGTTCACGGACTCCAGTGTGTAATCAAGGCCTTTTTCCATCAGGGCCACGCGCACCTTGCGCACGAAGGGCGAGATGTTTGCCCCGTAAACGATCAATGCCACGCCCGCCTCCCAAGCAGCTTGTCCGGCGATAGATGTAAGGCGCAGGTGGATGCGATCAAGCGCTAAGTACGGCGCGCGCGGAAGAAGGCCTTCAGCACCTGCCCCGCTTCCTTAGCGTCACCCGCGCGCGAGATCGCAGGGCGGTGATGACAGGTGGGCTGTTCGAAAAAGCGTGGGCCGTGCAAGACCGCGCCGCCCTTGGGGTCTTCGGCGGCGAACACCAGACGGGCGACACGCGCCATGCCGACCGCGCCGGCGCACATGGCGCAGGGTTCCAGCGAGACGTAGAGCGCCGTCCCGGTGAGCCGTTCGTTGCCCAGCGTCCGGGCGGCGGCACGCAGGACCAGTATCTCGGCATGGGCCGTGGGGTCGCGCAGTTCCAGGATTCGGTTGCCGTCCCGGGCCAGCAGCTCACCATCCGCCGAGAGCACCACAGCGCCGACGGGCACCTCGCCGCGCTCACCGGCCGCTTGGGCTTCGGCGAGCGCGAGTGCTATGGCTTCCTCGTCATTCATGGCGGATTCCTCATTGGCCGACGATAGCACGGAGAAAGGCGAGCGCATCGCCAAGGTCATCGCACGGGCGGGCATCTGCTCGCGGCGCGATGCCGAGAAGCTGATCGCCGAGGGCCGCGTGGCGCTGGACGGCGAGACGGTCACGACGCAGGGCGTCAAGGTGAGCGAGAACCAGGTCGTCAGCGTGGACGGCAAACCGCTGATGGAGCCCGATGCGGCGCGGCTGTGGCGCTACCACAAGCCCTCGGGACTGGTGACGACGCACAAGGACCCGCAAGGGCGGCCGACGGTGTTCGCCAACCTGCCCAAGACCTTGCCGCGCGTGGTCTCCATCGGACGGCTGGACTTCAACTCCGAGGGATTGCTGCTGCTCACCAACGACGGCGAGATCGCCCGCCGCCTGGAATTGCCGATCGCCGGCTGGACCCGGAAATACCGCGTCCGCCTCTTCGG
This sequence comes from Alphaproteobacteria bacterium, assembly GCA_027456965.1. Lineage (GTDB taxonomy): Bacteria > Pseudomonadota > Alphaproteobacteria > Micropepsales > Micropepsaceae > Rhizomicrobium. The sequence goes on from DAIDUA010000075.1 coordinate 10,736, forward strand.
CAAGGTCACCCAGGCCGAACTCGACAGATTGGCCGAAGGCGTTACCATCGCCGGGGTCAAATACGGCCCGATCGTTGCCGACATCGAGCGCACCAAAGGCGTCTATTCCTGGGCCGGCGTCACCCTCAAAGAGGGCAAGAACCGCGAGGTCAAACGCGTCATGGAAAGCCTGGGCCTCAAAGTGGCGCGGCTGATCCGCGTCCAGTTCGGACCGTTCCATCTCGGCCAGCTGCCGGAGGGCGGCGTCGAGGAAATCCCCGCCAAGCTGTGGCGCGAACATCTCGGCATCGGCCGAAAAAAGCACAAGGACGGACGATGACGCGGCAGGCCCTCATCCTCGTCTGTGTCCTGACGGCGGCGGGCTGCGGCCGCTGGGCCGCTCTCGACTCCGACGCCTTCGCCCGGGGCCAGGCCTCGCAGGAACGCTTCACCATGGACGCCGCCGCCTGCAAAGAGGCCGCCGAGAACGCCCGCTCCTACGGCATCGCCGGCATGGCGGCGGACAACGTAGGCAAACACGACGTCTTCAACCGCACCTATGCCGCCTGCATGAAGACCAGGGGCTATGCGCCGCACACCTCCCTGACGACTTTGTGGGAAGGCTACGACCTCTGACCCCTTGCGCCTCCGGCTCAGGGTGATATGCACCCCGGCTGCCGCACGCGGAGGATGGGCCCATGAAGAAATATGCCAAGCCACAGGCCTATGCCGTGGAAACCAAGGACCACCGCTTCGCCGGGACCTTCGAGGTTCTGGTGCCCCTGCCCGACCGCGTAAAGCCCCATCGCATCGCCCAGCAATTCCCTACCCAGCAGGCGGCGGAAGGCTGGCTGCACAGCGACGAAGGCCAGGACGCCATCGCCGAGCTGTTCGCGGCCCACAAGCCCGCCCCCGCCAAGGCTGGCAATGGCAAAGCGGCCAAGCGCTAGGTCCATCCAGATTTAGTGGGTCGCAGACATAGCCGCACCATGGGTTGTGTTATTGAACGATCATTGTTTTTCGATTTGGCGCCTATCCCCCGGGGGGAGGGGGTAGAGAGAGCCTGCAGAAATCGATTTCGTAGGACCTCATTGCTTACACCACACTCTAAAAATGGGTATTGCAACGGGGCGTTCAAGCGCCTGCGGCAGAATGACCGAAGCTACGCCTCCGGCGCGGCGGAATTCGTCCACACTCACCGGAACGCACATCATCTCAGCGCCGGACAGCCCCCTTGCAGGCGAGGCAGCTGCGCGGCGAGGTCCGAGGTGTCGAATTTGCTGAGATTCTGTTCGTTTTCGATCCAATACTCCCTTGCCGCCGCCAGCCGATGCACGAAGGCCACCGCCTTGGGCGCATCTTCCCTGGCGAGTTCGGGATTGTCGGAAAACTCGTAGAAGCGCTTGGCGCGCGTCGGATCGGAGCCGGTCCAATACAAGCTGGCAGGCCGGCTTTGTTGCGCGCCAGCCCCCAAATCCGTGACGAAGGTCTCGGCGATGTCGTAGCTTCCGCTCGCGCCGCAAGGGCCGATGCAGATCGGCCGGGCGAAGGCCACCTCGACATAGACATGATGCCGGTCGCAGATAATGGAGAGGGATGGCGTGAACGACCGGCCATCGATGGCTGTCATCGTGCTGTCCCTGGCCTTGATCGACAGCGATTGCTCCGCGCCGTCGGCCGTTGCCGTCTCGGAGTACTTCCAGTGAAAGGCAGAGGGGTTCCACAGGGGCTGGCTCCACTTCGCGCCGGAATAAAGAGCAAGCAGCATCACGACGCCGATTGCCGCCTGCACCGGAATCCGCACGATCCAAGGCAGTTTTGACCATTTCATCCGCATGACCTCCCAGAATTCGACAAAGCAGACGCCGCGGCTCCCGCGCGGATTTGTGGAAACGCGATATCCAAATCCCTTCCAGCCGGCGACGTGCCGTCAGCGCTTGCGCCGCGAGCCGTGCAACTTCGCCAATTCGGCGCGCGCGACGCTGAATTCCGCGATGCGGTTGGGGCAGCCCGTGGAAAGCGCTTCGTGGAATTGCGTAGCCGCCTTCTTTTTGTCTCCGTGAATGAGCGCCGCCTCGCCGATATAGAAGTGGGCCTTGCACAGATAGCCGGATTGCTTTGTGGCATCGGGGTTTGTCGCGGCGTCGAGCAGCGCCGCCTCCGTGAGACTTCCCATGAAATAACGGCTCCCGGCCATCTCCATGGGCCACGTGCTTTGCACCCAATCCAGACCGGACAAAGCGGCGATTGTGGCGGAAAGCGCGGCCGTCGACGGCCGCCCAGCCCGCGCGGCCGCGAGATACGACCAAATGGCGGCGCGAGGATCGGGGGTCGAATTGTATTGCCGATAGGGATTTTCCGAGTCGATCTTCGTAAAATCATCGATCGCGAGATCGTAGCGCCCCAGTTCGAATTGCGCCGCACCGCTATAGAGAAACGCAGTGAGATAATTTTTCGTGTCGAGTTGGTTCTGTTGGTACTGAATAGCCGCGCTGAAATCCCTTATCGCCTTGTCGACATTCGGCGGACTTTTAATAAGCCAGATTGTGCCGCGGTCGAGGAGCGCGTTGGCGTTCGGCTGTGGGTTCGCTCGAATTGCCTTCGTATAGTCGGCGATCGCTTTGTCATAGTCGCCCTTGCCCGCCCAAGCGCCGCCCCGATTGATGTACGCAACAGTGATGTCGGTGCCGTCGAGTTGGCCCGACTGAATGGCGCGCGTGCAGGCATCAAGCGTGGCGTCGTCATTGTTCGCCTCTTCGCAAGGAGACAATATTTGTTCCGACACGGAATCGGCCGCCGAGGCGGCGTTTACCGCAACAACGAGAAAAGCGGCCAGCATCGTGGCCGAAAATCGGATCATGAGGTCCCCCGGCGTATGTTGAATGGATCGTCCGTGTGCGCGCCGATGCGGACGTCGGTGCGCCGATAAAGACAGGTATCCGGCGATTGGCGCGACGGGCTCGTGCCGACGGCCGGCATGCGATGCGCCGACCGCACCGTGCGGCGTGCGCATACGAGAAGAGCATCCCATAGCGGCGGTGCGCGCCGATCCGGCACCGAGCAACCAACAATCATCGGCGGCATCCCCCGTGTCGCGCCAGCCTGCCTATGCCGGTTGCCCCGTACCGACCGATGCGCGGACGATAATACAAGAAGGCATTCGACGTCATCGATTTCGTCGAAGGACACGATTGTGGGGTCAAGGCGATGAGATCGCAGGAATGCACACATCCTCGGGCATGGACATACGAACCTGTCGTTACGGAAACAACCGGACGCCGCGCGATGCGGAAGATCCCGTTGTCAGCTGACAATTCCTTATCCGCACGCTACGATTCCAATCCGTGATCGTGGGGGGTGTTTCCATGCGCTTGACGCTGAAGGTCGCGGTCGGTGTTGTGCTGATCGCCGTCGGGGCGGCGTCGGCGCAATCATTGCCCGCTACGGGCGTCCGCGGCGCCGACCTGTACAACCTTTTCCGGACGAAGGGTGTCACCCTTTCGGCGCCACCGGATCAGCCGGTTGTCATGTTCGATCAGAACGACGTCTATGACGGTCAGGCCATCGGAATGGCCCGCGGCGGCGTGGTGTTCATCCAGCAAGGCGGCCATCCATGCCAGTACTCCCTGGAGTGGGACCAGCCGATCGCTTCGGTGTCGTTCAACAGATCGTACTTGAAGGCCGGTCCGAGCGGCGTGACCCATCCCGTGTGGACTGCGACCGCTTTCGACGCCTACGGGCGCAGCCTCGGCTCGGTCGGCGAAGCCGAAATCCGCAGCTACGTCGACGTTCCGGCTCGCCGGTTCACCCTGAGCGGGCCCGGCATCAAACGCGTCGTATTCTGGGGCGACGACAAAGGGGTCGACGGCTTCTGCAACGTCGTGATCGATACCATGGACGTCGTCGACGGCCGCTGAAGCGGTTTGCACAAGCAAACCACGGATATTTCATGGCCCATATTCGAGGCGGCGGCCCAGCACACGCCGTCACGCGAAAATCGCATGCACCGCAGGTTTACACTGGGCATTAAAGCCGTAGGTTCAAGGCGGTGCGGCGGGATGGCGGCGCCGCGCCAGATTGATCCGGAGAGATTCGCATGCAGGGCACGCTGGACGATCCGCCGATCGTCATCCGCCAGGACCGCCACAAGATCTTTCTGCTGCTGCTGGTCTGCCTCGTCCTCGCGGCGGTCTCGGGCACGGACCTTTTCGAGTCCGGCGCGCGCGATCTCGCGTGGCACGGCTTCGTCGTCGCCACTCTTTTGGCGTGTGCGGCGATGGTCGCGTGGAATCTCGCGCATCCCGGCTCGCTGACCTTGGACAGGAACGGGCTGACCTGGAAAAACATGTGGCGCTCCTTCCGCTACGATTGGAACGAGTTCGACGGTTTCGAGGTGTACGCGCCCGTGGCCTGGCGGCAATGGCCGGGATGCGTCTTCTCGGCCGCCCATCGAAAACAGCGCCAATCCCAATTGCCCACCAGCGGCCGGGGGTCGTTCGGCGGCAACTGGGAAATGAAGGCCAAGGACGTCGTCGCTCTGCTCAACGAAGCGCGGCGGCGCTGGTCGTAGCCGCTTGCCGCCGCGCGCAGGGCACAATAAGCCATCATCTCCGTCGCCGAGGGAGTGGGCATGCAGGGATCGCTGGACGATCCGCCGATCATCATCACCCAGCATCGCCTGAAACTGGCGCTGCTCTTCGGGCTGTTCGCCGGGCTGACGGTGGTGCTGGCGCTGGGCGCCTGGATCAGCAGCTTCCTGCGCGACGCGGTCTGGGCCTATCTCGGACTCAGCTTCCTGGCGCCGCTGGCGCTGGGCAGCGCGGCGGCTGCGGCGGCGAGCGGCTGGAGCTTCCTCCATCCCGGCACGCTGACGCTTGATCCGGAAGGCCTGACCTATCGCGCCTATTGGTATGTCCGCCGCCACCGCTGGGCCGACGTCGCCGAGTTCGTGGTCTTCGCGCCGTCGAGCCGCACCCGCACGCCGGGCTGCGTCTTCGTCGATGGCTATACGGGACACCGCATCGGCCGCGGCGTCTCCGGACGGCACGCCTCGTTCGGCCATGGCTGGGAGAACAGCGCGGCGGAGATCGTCGAGCTGCTCAAATCGGCGAAGGAACGGTGGGGCTGACCCCCGGCCTGCAAAGAACGGACGGCGGTAAACAGTGCTAGGCTGCCGCCGGCCACGCACCCGGACAGAGACACATGCAGGGAACGCTCGACGAGCCGCCGATCATCATCACGCAGGATCAGGGGAAGGTCGTGTTCATGCTCTTCCTGATGATCGGCCTGGTGCTGACCTTCGTCGCCATAAGCCTGGGCGCCGGCGCGCGCCTGGCGGTCGGGCTGTTCATGGGTTTCACCCTTGGCGGAGGGGGCGGCTGGCTGATGATGCCGCGGCTGATTCCGCCCCGGTCGCTGACCCTGGACAAAAGCGGGCTGACCTGGGACGGAACTTGGAAAACCCGGCACTTCGAATGGAGCGATTTCACCGGCTTCGCCGTCGTCCCGACCGCGATCTTTTCGCGGCTGCCGGGCTGCGTCTTCTCGGAGAGCTATGCGGCGCATCCCCTCGCCAAGCGATTTGCGGGCGGCGCCGGCAGCTTCGGCCCCTGCTGGGAAATGACCGCGCAGGAGATGGTGACGTTGCTCAGCGAAGCGAAGAAGAGGTGGGGCTGAGGCCCCCTTCGCCTCAAGCTCGCTGACGCTCGCTTTCGCCACTTCCCCCGTAAACGGGGGAAGAAAGAGGACATGCTACTTTTCCTCCCCCCTTTACGGGGGAGGTGCCGAGCGAGCCCTTGCGAGTGAAGCGGATGGGGTTACTTCCCCTTCCCCAGCAGCGCTTCGCGGCGCGCCAGGCTTTCGGCGGGCCATTCTTTCTTCATGTCGTAATAGATGTCGAAGGCGCGCGCACCGTCGGGCAGCACCACCCAAGGCAGTTTCGAGCGCGTGAAGATGTGCACGTCGGGCCGCAGCGCACCGGGATCGTCCAACGTGCCGACGCGCACGAACAGCATCACCTTGCGGCGGCCGTAGTCACTCCACACGGCGGTCTTGCAATCGGGGCAGCGATAGATGTCGTGCGGGCGGCCGCTGTCGGTGCGCATGGTGACGGCTTCCGGCGCGCCGGAGAGCAACGTGACGCGGTCGGCCTCCATGATGGCGTTGAGCGCGAAGGCCGTGCCGGTCTGGCACTGGCAATCCTTGCAGTGACAGCAATGCACGAACATCGGCGCGCTTTCGAGCCGGTATTTGACGGCACCGCAGAAACACGAACCGGAATAGCTGGGCATGATGGTCTCCAAGGCGGAGGGTGCTCGCGTGGCCTCACCCTTCGACAAGCTCAGGGTGAGGGATTTGGCTGGTCCCTCATGCCGAGCTTGTCGAAGCATGAGGGGTGCGGTTCCCGGCACGATAATGTACCGTTTTGCTCTTGCAAGCAGGAACGTGGAGCCCCGAATGCCCGAAATGCCCGACCTTTGTTTCCTGTTCGACGTCGACAACACGCTGATCGACAACGACCGCATCACCCAGGACCTCAGCGACTATCTGACCAGGACCTACGGCGATTTTCCGCACGACTGCTATTGGTCGATCTTCGAGGAACTGCGCAAGGAACTCGGCTATGCCGATTACATCGGCGCGCTGGAACGCTATCGCGTCAAATACCTGCACGACCCGCGCATCCTGCGCATGGCCAACTGGCTGATCGACTATCCCTTCGCCAACCGCCTGTTCCCCGGCGCGCTCGACGCCGTGCGGCATGTGGCGAAATGGGGAACCACCGCCATCCTGTCGGACGGCGACGCGGTGTTCCAGCCGCGCAAGGTGCAGCGCTCGGGCCTGTCGGAGGAGTTCGACTATCGCGTACTGATCTACATCCACAAGGAACAGGAGCTGGACTACATCGAGAAGATTTTTCCGGCGAAGCATTATGTGCTGATCGACGACAAGCTGCGTATCCTCGACATGGTGAAGCGGCAATGGGGCGCGAAGGTGACGACGGTGTTCCCGCGCCAGGGCCACTATGCGACCGATCCGGAGATCGTGGCGGCGTTTCCGAAGGCGGATATCACGATCGAGAGGATTGGGGAGTTGACGAGGGTGGAGAGGGAGGCGTTTGGGGGCGTTTAGCGCCCAGCGACAATATTGTACATGGTTTGTTCTTGACGGCGGCATTGGCGAGTTGTATACACACTGTGTATATTCTCGGCATGAAGGACAAACCGCCGATGGACATGAAAACACCGCGCAAGGCGATGACGCGCCCTCGCCCCGACACGACGATCAATCTGCGCGTCTCGCAGGTAGTGCGCGATGAGATCGATAGCGCGGCC
>DAIDUA010000076.1 GCA_027456965.1 Alphaproteobacteria bacterium
GCCGGGTCAACACCGACCTGTCGGACAACTGGGATTTCTGGCCGATGTCGCCTCTGCCTCTTGAAGAGGCGCGCCTGCGTCTCGGCATCACGCCCTGACCGCCTCGCGGACGGCCAATCACAATTCGGTGGGCCGCGCTTGACTTGGTACCGCTCCCATGCGGAACTTGGTCTTCGACAAAACAAACATCGGCCGGGCGCCTCTTCAGGTCTGCGCCACGGTGCGGGAAAAACTCACAAGACAGGGCGAGAAAACCATGAGCGCAGCACGACAAACGATCGCGACCACGCTGGCAGCCGCAGTGCTGAGCATCGGCTTCGGAACGGCGGCGCTCGCCGCGGAGGTGGGAAGCGTCGCCGTCACCGCCAAGGTCACGATCCTGGAAAATCCGCACGAGAACGGGCCCGTCCGCTTGGCGGCGGAGGATCTGCAGAGCGATCTGACGAAAGTGTTCGGCGTCCAGCCGCGCATCGTCACCAACGCCGCCGACGCCGGCCCGCTGACCATCATGATCGGCGAAGAGTCGGAAATCCCGGCGAGCATGCGCCCGGCCGGCGCCACCGCGCCCGAAAGCTTCTCGATCTCCGTGCAGAAGACGGCGGGCGGTCACGCGGTGGTGCTCAGCGGTCCCGACATGCGCGGCACGATGTACGCGATCTACCAGTTCTCGCAGGATTATCTCGGCGTCGATCCGATGTATTACTGGACCGACAAGCAGCCGGCGAAGCGCAGTGCCATCGCGCTCTCCGCCTCGCTCTCGAAAGTCTTCCCGCCGCCGCTGTTCAAATATCGCGGCTTCTTCATCAACGACGAAGACCTGCTAACCGGCTGGGCGCCGGGCGAGAAGACCGATCACTCCGGCATCTCGCTCAAGGTGATGAACAAGATCTACGAGACCGTCCTGCGCCTGAAGGGCAACATGATCGTGCCGGGTACCTGGATCTTCCCCACCGATCCGCAGGTCAAGCTGGTCGGCGAGCGCGGCCTGATCATGACGCAGCATCATGCCATGCCGCTGGGCGTCAACGTGGCGCGCTGGCCCGAGGGCGTGCCGTACAATTATTCCACGCATCCGGAAATTCTCGAACGCGCCTGGAAGGACGCGGTGGCATCCTACGATCCGCATCAGGAAATCCTCTGGTCGGTCGGGCTGCGCGGCTTGTCGGATACCTCCTACGCCACCATGGACCCCAGCGTCGTCGGCAACGACAAACGGCTCGGCATGCTGATCAGCAAAGCGATCGCCACGCAGATCAAGATCGTGCGCGCGGTCCATCCCGACGCGCAGTTCGTCACCGATTTCTGGCAGGAAGGCGCGCGGCTGGTGCATGAAGGCCTGGTCACCATTCCGCCCGGCGTCATCCATGTCTGGGCCGATGGCGGCGACGGTTACCTGCAGGACAAGGGCGAGATCGCCAAGGGCGAAGGCGCCTATTATCACGTGGCGATGCTGGACGGCCGCGCCAACCAGCTGTCCGAGATGGTGCCGGTTCGTCGCATCTATTCGGAGATGGGCCGTTACATCAAAGCGGGCGCCACCGGATATTTCCTGGTCAACACCAGCGACATCCGCCCCGTGGCCATGACGGCGAAAGCGGTGATGGATGTGGCGTGGGGCGGCGTGCCGGCCGCGGGCGGCGCCGACCAGTATTACAAGGACTGGGCTGCCTACGAATTCGGCGCCAAGGCCGCGGCCCCGGTGGCCAAGGCCTATGAGGAATACTTCAAGGCGCCCGCCATCATCCCCGCCGGTCAGCACGGCGCGGGCGACGAATACGGCGATCAGATCTATCACAGCGAAGCGCAGCAGCTGCTGCTGATGACGATGATCAGCCCGCCCTGGTACCACCTGCCCAGCCAGGATCCGAAATGGACGCCGGCACATATCCTCGGCATCGGCGACGACAAGGGCTTCTTCCTGCACTACGGACCGGAATGGGCGCCCGAGACGATCAAGCGCGAGCTCAAGCTGTGCGGCGAGGCGCAGCCGCGCTGGGACGCGGTGTGGAAGGATGCATTGGCCGCCGAAGCCTCGGTAGAGCCCGCGCGCCGGCCTTATTACGAAGCCGAGATGTTGACCATGATCGCCATCAACCGCGACAGCAACCACATCCTCTATCTGGTGTCGAAGGCGGTGCAGGATTACCGCAGCGGCGACAAGGCCAAGGCGCGCGCCGAAGCCGAAGCGACGCTGAAGGACTTCGACGAAATCCACGCCATGGAAGCGAAGGCCGAGTACGGCAAGTGGAAGAACTGGTATCGCGGCGAATGGCTCGACGGCATCCACCACACCCGCGCGCTGGTCGAGGACTTCATCCGCTATATCGACGATCCCGAGACCACCTTGCCGCCGCCCGTGCTGACGGTGGGCTGGCAGGGCTATTACCACATCATGCATTACGAGGGCGACCGCACCGTCGACGTGCACTGACGAGACGGCACGGCGCCGCTCCGCCTTCGCCCACCAG
>DAIDUA010000077.1 GCA_027456965.1 Alphaproteobacteria bacterium
GGCAAAGCTTGATCCCGTGTTTCGCGCCCGTTTCGTGATCGGACCCGGCTTTGCGAATCGCGCGGCCACCGCACGGGCGATCGTCGCGCTCAAATCGAATTTCGAGACCATAGAAGGCGCCGACAGCTTGGCGACGGAATACGGCTCCTGCGATCTGGCGCTGGCGGCGTTCGGCGTCACGGCCTACGAATTGGCGGCGTTCGGCGTGCCGGCGCTTTATCTCTGCGCCACCCAGGATCATGCGCTGTCCGCCTCCGCCTTCGAACATGCCGGCATGGGCGTGTCGCTGGGGCTCGGCGAATTTGCGACCGACCGGGCCATCGCCATGGCGGTGTGGACCCTGCTCGGCGATCACCAGCGCCGCCGCGACATGCGTTCCGCCGGCCTGATGACCATCGACGGCAACGCCGCGGCGCGCCTCGCCGGCGATCTCGCCGCCGCGCTCGCCGTCAAGCGAAGCGTCAGCGCGGTTCGGGCGGCAGTTTAGCCAAGGTCTGCGCGAAGACGTCCGTCCAGTCGCCGCGCCTGCGCGGCATCATGCACAAGGCCGACGGCGCGAAGGGCTCGTAGCTCTGGCCGAAGCTGGTCCAGCTCGTGTCGTACAGGATTTTATAAGTCGCAACGCCGGCCGCGGCCGCCAGCCACGACACCGCCGTCGGGGCGCTCGCCACGGCGTCGAGCCTCGACAGCATGGCGGCCGCCCGGTCAAGGTCGTTCTTCTGGTCGATACCCTGAGGCATCGCCACCTTGCGTCCGCTCATGGCGGACAGCGTGGCGATTTCGTCGTCCGTCGCGTCGTATTGCGCGCAGATGGCGGTGCCCGGCAGATCGCGGATGAACGCCGCCCAGGCTTCGAGCGGCGCATATTGGATGGCGCGATGTCCGCCCCTCAGTCCGCTGCGCCAGCACACGCCGATCAGCGGGCGGGGCAGGGCCGCGAAGACCGCACGCCAGCGCTCCGCTTCCGCCGGATCGGGGCGGAGAAACGCGTTGGGGGTCGGAAAGCTTTCGAGATCGCTGCGCAGAATACGCGGCAGGGAGCCCATTTCGATGAACGCATTCGCCCCGCCGGCTGCTTTCAACCAGCCGTAACGGGTGCGCGTCACGCCCTCCCGCCCCGCGATGTCCCAGGACCGCACCGTCACGGCGGGAAAGGAGCGGGCGAACAGATCGGCGAGACGCGGCTCGCAGTCCAGGATCAGGCTGCCGCCGTCCGCTCTGGCGCGTTCCGCCATCTCCGGAATCAGGCTCGCGAACATGATCTGGTCGCCGACGCCCTGTTCGGCGGTGACCAGCAGCCGCGTGCTGCGCATCGTGCCGCCGCTCCAGCGGGGCAAACCGTGATCGGCGACGGGAACCTTTCCCGGCAATTTCAGGCGCGCGGCGTAATAGCGCCAGCCCGGCTTGAGGTCGCCCTTCAGAAGGTGAAGCACCGCCCGGTTCAGCTTCGCCTGCGCATTGTCCGGTTCCGCCTTCAGCGCCCGATCGTAGAGCGCCATCGCCGCGTCGTGCTGTCCGTCGTCGGCCCGCAGGTCGGCCAGATTGCCCAGCGCCGCGGCGTAATGCGGTCGGCGCGCGATGGCTTCGCGATAATGGTCGGCGGCCCGCGTCGCATCGCCCATCTCGCGATAGGTCGAGCCCAGCGTCAGCCACAGCTCGGGGGCGTTCGGGCTCCCGGCCAGCGCCGGCTTGAGCAGCGCCTCGGCGGCCGCGAACTGGGCCTGGGCGCGCAAAAGATTGGCGAGGTTAACAATGGCTTCCAGCCGCTCCGGCTCAAGGCAAAGGACGCGGCGATAGAATTCCTCGGCCGGCCGGCTCAGGCCCAGGGCCCGCGCCGTGTTGCCGAGCGCGAAAAGCGTGCGCGGATCCTCGGGGTTCGCCGCCAGGGCGCGTTCGAACTGTTCGATCGCCAGGGCATGCTGCCCCTTGGCGGAATGCTTCAGGCCTTGCGCATAGGGATCGGCGAGCATGCACCCTTGTCGCGCGGGCCCCGTTAAGGCCGCGTTAAGCACGCCGGTCTTTAGAAGGCGTTAAGCCGGAAAAGCGAGACTGCCGCGTCGCATGGGACGGCACGGAAGGTCACGACTTTGTCGATGGTGGGCTTCGATTCGACGACGCTGCTGAACTACTATCAGTCGCAGCTGTACGTCGCCGCGGCGAACTCGCAGGCGAGTTCCGGCTCCTCGTCCGCATCGTCGTCGATATCCGCGCCGAACAGCGCCACGGCGAACGACAAGCCGCCATGGGACAATCTGAATCCGCCCAGTCAGCAGGCCCGCGACGCGCAGGTCCTCGCCACCACCAACTTCGTCGACACCACCAATGTGCCGATACTTCACTCCAGCGCGGCGGACGCCAAGACCGAGCAGGACAACCAGAACCTCTTCTCACTCTACACGGCGGTCAACAATGTGTCCTACCTCGCCAGCATGGCGACGCGCAGCACGATGACCCCGGGGCAGTTGACGGGCCTGAACACGCGCTTCCAGACCGGACTGCAGCAGATACAGTCCTTCATCAGCACGACCTCCTTCAACAATTTCACCTTGCAGGCGGCGGCCCCGTCGTCCTCGGCCAGCAGCACGGCACAGGTGCCGTTCGCGCAATTCGGCTACGCCGGCGGGACGATCGTCAACGACGCGAACATCGCCAACGCCTTGCCCGGCGTCAGCGCCACCGACAGCTTCACGATTGCCGTCACCAAGGGCGGAGCCACGACGAACGTCGCGATCAACCTGTCGCAGGTGCAAGGCACGCTGTCGATCGACAACATCGTCAATTACGTCAATCAGCAATTGATGGCGGCCGGTTTCTCCTCGCGCTTCCAGCGCGTGATGACCAGCGGATCGATCAGCGATCCGACGAAGGCGTCCTACGGCATCCAGATCAACGCCGCCGCCAGCGAAAGCCTGTCGCTGTCCTCGGCCTCGGCGACTCCGTCGCTCTACATCGCCGGCACCTCCGGTCTGACGACGGCGACGTCGACAACGGCGGCGGACAACCAGGGCCGCCTGACCAAGCTCACGAACCTCGCCAACCCGCAAGGCGCGTTCAGCGAGACGGTCGCGCCCAGCACGGGAACGACGACCGCGCAGTCGACGGTGGTCGACGCCAACGGCAACGTCTACATGGTCGGCAACGCCACCGGCAATTTCGGCAACCAGCTCAATCAGGGTTCGCAGGACGTCTACCTGACGAAATACGATTCGGCCGGCAACCTGCAATGGACCCATCTGCTCGGCAGCAGCGCTTCCGCCTCGGCCTATTCCCTGGCGCTCAATCCGGCCGGCGGCGTGGTGGTTGCGGGATCGACGACGGCGGACCTCTCCACAACCGCCGTCGCCAACGGCAACACGGACAGCTTCGTCGCGAGCTACGACGCCAACGGCAATCAGAACTGGACGACGCAGATCCAGACTCTGAATCAAAATCAGGCCGCGTCCGTCAGCGTCGATGCGTCGGGCAACGTCTATGTCGGCGGCCAGACGACCGGCCCCATCGGCGCCGGCCAGACCAGCGCCGGCGGCAGCGACGCCTATCTCGCGCAGCTCAATTCGAGCGGCAAAGTGCTCTCCGAGAACCAGTTCGGCACCACCGGCAGCGACACCGTCGCGGCGACCGCGGTGACGGCCTCGGGCGATCTCGTCGTGGCGTCGGTGCAAAACGGCGAAGCGTTCCTGTCGAAGTATACGGGCGGCAACATAACGGCCGCGCCCGCCTGGCAGGTCGATATGGGGGCGCTGCAGAACGGCGGCTCCATCAGCGGATTGGCGGTATCGGGCAATCAGGTCTACGTCTCCGGCTCGACGCAGAACGCGGCCCTGAACGCGGGCGGCGCCGCGACGATTGTCAATGCCAGTTCGGGCGGCAGCGACGCCTTCGTCTTCAACGCGACCGACAACGGCACCAGCGCGACACCCAATTACGTCAGCTATGTCGGCACCAGCGGCAACGACACCGCGGGCGCGGTCACCGTCGCGCCGGACGGCACGGTCTATCTCACCGGGTCGACGACGGGCACGTTCGCCGGCCAGGTTCGCAACGCGACCGGAACGAACAACATGTTCGTCACCGCGATGGCGAGCAACGGTTCCATCGACTGGACGCGGCAATATGGCGGCGCCGACGGCCAGTCCACCGGACAGGGCATCGCCGTCGATCCGACCGGTTCGAGCGTGCTCGATGCGCTCGGCTTGCCGCGCGGCACCGTCAACGTCAACCAGTCGGTGGACCTGACGTCGCAGACGACCTTGAGGGCCGGCGATTCGTTCCAGATCCAGATTCAGGGGACGGCGGCGCGCAGCTTCACCATCACCATCGCCCAGGGCGAGACGCTCCAGTCTCTGGTGACCAAGATCAACGGCGAGTTCGGCGGCAACGGTGCGGCCAGCATCAGCTATGGCGCCAAGGGTGAAGGCCTGAAGATTGCGGTCAATTCCGGCGTCACGGCGAAACTGGTCGCCGGCCCGACGGATTTCGACGCCTTGGCGCGGCTCGGCATCTCGCCGGGAACGCTGTCCAGCGCCGCGACCGGCGCCGCCGCGTCTTCGAGCGCGACATCGTCGAGTTCGCAGACATTCGGATTGGGCCTCAACCCGAACATGGACATTTCGACCACGACCGGTGCGGGCGCGGCGCGGGCGCAGCTCCTGACGGTGCTGTCTGCCATACAGTCGGCCTATCAGAAGACCAACATGCCCGCTGCGGGCACGAGCACGGCCACCCAATCGGGCGGGACCGTTTCGGCCTACACGCAAACGCAGCTGTCGAATTATTCTCTGGCGCTGAGTCTGATGACCGCCAACGCTTCAAGCACCAGCGTCACCGGCTAGATGACGTTGTTGTAGACCATGGCGCCGGCGGGCGGACGCGGCCGCGCGGGCCCCGGCGCGTAGGTGCAGGTCGGCGCGCGCCGGCGTTCGACTTCGTCGGCCACCGCCTTGACGATGCCTTCGCTGGCGTTGCGCACGCAGGTCAGCAGGCTGGCGTGCAGGGTGAGCACGTCGCGGAACCGCGCCGTCGTGGCGAAGAATTTGCGCCGCAGATCGGCCGGCGCCGTTTTGGCGCGGGTCGGATCGAGGTTGGCCGCTTCGCGCCCGTATAAGGCGGACAGGCGCTGTATTTCCGGATCGGTCGTGCGCAGGTCCTGCGGGCGGCCGGCCTTGAGGGCGGCGATATCCCCCTCGATGGCGGCGATCAGCCGCTCGGCCATGGTGATCAGCAGTTCGATCTTTTGCGGATCGGCGCTCACTGCCGGACTTCCTGTGTCTTGAGCAGCTCGCTCGTGACGGCGCTGGCAAGGCCGATCCCGCCCTGGGCGGCGATCTGCTTGCCGTATTCGTCGAGCATGAGCGAGCGGAACATCTCTTCGCCCTGGCCGCCGCCGAAGGGGCCGTCGGCCGAAATGCCGCTGAACATCTCGCCGAGGAACTGGCTGAGGAAGACGCCTTCGAAAGCCGTCGCCGCCTTCTTCGCCGCCGCGGCGTTCGTCGTCTGCTGCGGCGCCTGGATCGGCGCCGACTTGGCGATGGCCATGGCGGCCTGGATATCTGCGCTGCCGCTCATCCGATCACCTGGATGTCGGCCTGCAGCGCGCCGGCCGCCTTGATCGCCTGCAGGATGGAGATGATGTCGCGCGGTCCGACGCCCAGCGCGTTCAGCCCGTCGACCAGGTTCTGCAGCGCCACGCCGTTGTGCAGCACGGTCATCTTGTTGCCCTTGCTGTCGTCGATCTGGATCTGCGTGCGCGGGACGACTTGCGTCGTGCCGGTGTTGGAGAACGGCGCCGGCTGGCTGACCTGCGGCGTCTCGTTGACGCG
Source organism: Alphaproteobacteria bacterium (assembly GCA_027456965.1). Classification (GTDB taxonomy): domain Bacteria; phylum Pseudomonadota; class Alphaproteobacteria; order Micropepsales; family Micropepsaceae; genus Rhizomicrobium. The sequence goes on from DAIDUA010000077.1 coordinate 5,820, forward strand.
GATGGTCAGATTGCCCTGGGCGATGGCGACCGTCGAAATCCGCACATTGGCGCCCATGACGATCACGCCGGAGGTCTCGTCGATGACGACTTTGGCGGGCTGGTCGGGGTCGACCTTCACCTGGTCGATGTCGTTCAGCAGGCCGACGACGCCGTTGGGATAATTGACCGGAACGGCGAGATCGACCGTCGACGGATCGGTGGCCCTCGCAACCGTGGTTCCCAGATAGGTGTTCACCGCCGACGCGATCCGCACCGCGGTCGTCAGGTCGGGATTGCGCAGCGAGAGTTTCAGATTGTGCTCGCTGTCCAGCGCGAAATGGATTTCGCGTTCGACGATCGCCCCGTTGGAGATGCGCCCCGCCGTCGGCACGCCGCGGGTGACGCTGCCGGCCTGGCCCTGGGCGCTGAAGCCGCCGATCGAAACGGGTCCCTGGCCGATGGCGTAGACTTGGCCGTCGGCGCCCAACAGCGGCGTGACCAAAAGGGTTCCGCCCTGCAGGCTCTTGGCATCGCCCATGGCGCTGACGGAAACGTCGATGCGGGTTCCCTCGCCGGCGAAGGCCGGCAGGCTCGCCGTCACCATCACCGCGGCGACATTCTTGGTCTGCATGACCTGGCCGCGCGTGTTGACGCCCAGCCGTTCGAGCATCGTCTGCAGGCTCTGCTGGGTGAACGGCGCATTCCTGAGCGAGTCGCCCGTGCCGTTGAGGCCGACCACCAGGCCGTAGCCCACCAGCATGTTGTCGCGGATGCCCTGGACGCTGACGAGGTCCTTGACGCGCGAATAGGCAAAGGCGGGCTGTGCCGTGACGGCCAGGATGGCCGCAAAAACGGCGGCGAGGACTCTCATCATATAGGGGCGCGGACGTGGCATTTCTGCTCGCGGAGCTTTTCCGTGCTCTCCCTTGCCAGTTCCATGCCGCAGCAGGGAAACAAAAAACATAATAATATCAGATAGTTATTACGGTTCCGGGCGGCTCCGAAAGAGCGCCCGGCAGGTTTTTCCCGGCAGGATTGGCCGCGCCTTGCCGTCCCCGCCGGCCATTCAACCAAGAATCGAGGGCCTGGCCGTCGCACGTTCCCTGCAGTTGAGAATTGTAATCAGACATATCCGTATGTGGCCACCGACCGCGAACGACGGTCGCTCGGGGGGAAAAGATGTTTCGGCCATACGTCACCATCATGCTTTTTGCGCTGCTTTCGGGCTGCAGTCTGGGTCCCGCATTCGTCGCCGGCGAACCGGAGGGCGGCGTTGCCGCGCCGCGCGACGCGTATTGCGTGTCGGTCGCCCGGCAACGAGCGCAGGACGCCGCCTACAATGGTTATGGCGACGACATGCAAAAGCGGATTTATGCGCGCAGCTATGCCGATTGCGTCGTCGGGAAAGAAGAAAGCGCGCGCTGACGCGCAGTCCCGCGCCGTTCCGCGAATTTTTTCCTTGTTTTCTGCGGCGAAACGCGGCGCAGTGCGGCGCGGAAAATGCTGTACGTTCGCAAGTCTGACGAAGCGCGAAATTCACGGGAATGACAGCCATGGCGAGTAAGGCGTTCAAGGATTATCAGTTGGTTATTCTCCGCCATGGCGAGAGCGAGTGGAACAAGCTGAATCTGTTCACCGGCTGGCGCGACGTCAAACTGACCGAGCAGGGCGAGCGCGAAGCGCGCAGCGGCGGCCGCACGCTGGCGCAGGACGGTTTCGCCTTCGATGTCGCCTACACCTCGCTGCTCACAAGGGCGATCAAGACCTTGTCGCTGGCCCTGGAGGAGATGGACCTTCTGTGGCTGCCGGTGATCAAGCACTGGCGGCTGAACGAGCGTCACTACGGCAAGCTGCAGGGCAGCAACAAGCTGGAAGCGGTGCAGCAGTTCGGCGAGGAGCAGGTGAAGATCTGGCGCCGTTCCTATGCGACGCCGCCGCCGCCTGTCGATCTCGATTCGCCCGATTATCCCAAGGCCGACCGGCGCTATGGCGATGTGCCCGACGCCGATCTGCCGCGCAGCGAAAGCCTCAAGGACGTCCTCGGCCGCGTCATGCCCTATTGGGAACAGACGATTCTGCCCGATCTGAAGGCGGGCAAGCGCGTGCTGATCGTCGCCCATGGCAATTCGCTGCGGGCTTTGCTCAAATATCTCGAAGGCGTCAGCGACGAGGACATCGTCAACGTGGACCTGCCGACGGGCATTCCCAAAGCCTACCGGCTGAACGCAGCGTACAAAGCCGATGACGCAAGGTTCCTGGGAGATCCGCAAGAACTCGAACGACGCATCAACGCCGTCAAGGCACAGACGAAACGGGCGTGATGCCGGATCGCGCATGACGATGCGACGGACGCGGGCCTCTGCGCTCCTCGCGGCTCTTCTCGTCTGCGCGCCGGCCTTCGCCGGCGCCGGCGGGCCGCCGGTGCCGCATCCGCGGCCGGGAGCGCCCGCCGTCGCGCTGCGTCCCTCGGAAGGGACGATGGATCTCAGCC
>DAIDUA010000078.1 GCA_027456965.1 Alphaproteobacteria bacterium
CCGGTGGCGGCCCGGATTCCGAACGCGATGAACCGGCGTGGCGCAAGTTTCTCGACGACGTGACGAGCATGGGCTTCGATCTCCTGATCACGGAGTTCGACATCAACGACAAGAGCGCCCCGACCGATATAGCCGCGCGCGATCGCGCCGTGGCGGATGTGGGCAAGGCATACTTCGACATCATGGTGAGCTATCCGCAGCTGCGCTACGTGATGGTCTGGGGATTGGTGGACAAGTACAACTGGCTGCAGGAGTTCATCCCGCGTGCCGACGGGTTGCCCCAGCGGCCGTGTCCCTACGACGACAACTACAAGCCAAAGCTGCTTCGCGACGCCATGGCCGAGGCTTTCCGTTCGGCACCTGCGCGACCTGCGATGGACATAAAGCCGGCATAAGAGGGAGGAAGGCATGACAACGGATACGAGTCGGCGCCAAATACTTGGCGGTGCGGCAGCCGCGGTGGCGACCGCCGGCGTGAGCGGACCCGCTCTCGCAAGGCGGCGGCCCTATCGCGTAGGCGCGATCGGCTGCGGCTGGATGGGAAAGGTCGACCTTTATGCCTTGATGCAGGTGGCTCCGGTACAGATTGTCGCTTTGTGCGACGTCGACCAGCATATGCTGGAAGACGCCCGCGCTCGCGTCATGGCGTTCCCGGATTCGCTCGTGACGCAGACCAGACAGCCCGAGCTTTATCATGATTACCGCAAGATGCTGGCCGGCCACAAATTCGACATCGTGATCATCGGGACTCCCGATCATTGGCACGCCCTGCCAGCGTTGGTCGCTATGAAGTCCGGCGCGCATCTTTATCTCGAAAAGCCTATCACCTTGGATGTCAGAGAGGGACAGGCGCTTGTTGCGGCGGCGCGCGCGCACAACCGTGTGGTTCAGGTGGGCACGCAGCGGCGCACGACGTCCTGCCACATCGAAGCGCGCGACAAGGTCGTCCGCGCAGGACTTCTCGGCAACGTGGGTTATGTCGAAGTCTTCGGCTATTACCATCAGCGCCAGAAAAGCTTCCCGCCGCAGACGCAGCCACCGGCGTATCTCGACTGGGATTTCTATTGTGGTCCCTCGCCGTTGATGCCTTATCACCCGAATATTCATCCGGTGAATTGGCGGTCGTTCCGGGAATTCGGGAACGGCTACATCGCGGATCTCGGTGTGCATATGGTCGACACCTGCCGCTGGATGCTCGATCTGGGCTGGCCAAAGCGCATTTCCTCGGTCGGTGGAGTTTATGTCGACAAGGGAAGCATCGCGACCGTGCCCGATACGCAAACGGCACAGTTCGAGTTCGACAATCTGCTTATGTCCTGGGGGAACCGGGAGTGGGGCACCATACCTGACGGCCCTGCGGGCGGCTGGGGTGCCAATATCTACGGCGACAAAGGCACGCTCAGGATCGGCTCTGTCAATTACGTGTTCGAGCCGGTGCCGGGTCAGGGACAGCGGCTTGCCGGCGATATGTCGGCCGAACTCGCGGCGTTTCCCAACGACAAGCTGCTGCCCAGTTCCGACCGTCAGTTGACGGCGCTGACGCGCTCCAACATGCGCGACTTCATCGCCGCGATCGAAACAGGCGGACGGCCGGCGGCGGATATTGAGCAGGGTTACATCTCCACCTCGTGCTGCATTTTGGCGAATATGTCGATGGATCTCGGCCGTGGCATCCATTGGGACGCTCAACAGCAACGGGTCATCGGCGACGAAGAAGCGCAGAAGCGGCTGACACGCGCCTATCGCGCGCCATGGATTCATCCCGTGGCATCGGGCTGATCTGAGCACATTCCCGTCACCTCATCTGCTGGGTACGCCGACCTATTCGAACAAACAGAGGAATTCGCATGAAAGCCACTCCATATCTTCGCAGCCTCGCCGCACTGGCCGCGTTTTGCTGCTTCGCCGCCGCCGCAGCCCATGCGGAAGACGGTTACGACCTCTGGCTCCGCTACCATCCCGTTGGGAAGGAATGGCTCGGCAAATACCGGGCCGCGGCGGATGTGTTGGTGACCGCCGGCACATCGCTCACGGCACAAGCCACCCGCGAGGAACTGGTGCGCGGGCTGAGCGGTCTTTTGGATCGCAAGGAGCCCGTCGACGACGCGATCCGGCGCGACGGCGCGGTGCTGTTCGGAACGCCGTCCGACTCGCGGACCATCGCGGGCCTGAACCTGCCGCTCGATCGTGTGGGCCAGGAGGGCTACATTATCCGCAGCGTCACGGCGAAGGGGCATAAGGTCATCGTCATCGCGGCCAACAGCGACATCGGCGCGTTGTACGGCGCCTTCCGCTTTCTACGGCAGCTCCAGACCCGCCAGCCACTCGATAAGCTGGACATCGTCTCGTCGCCGCTGGTGCAGTACCGCCTCCTCGATCATTGGGACAATCTCGACGGCACGGTCGAGCGCGGTTATGCTGGCTTCTCCGTCTTCAACTGGTGGGAGCTGCCGGAATACGTCAAGCCGCGCTACACGGATTTGGCCCGCGCCGACGCCTCCATCGGCATCAACGGCGCCGTCCTCAACAATGTCGCCGCCAGCGCCTTGAGCCTGACGCCGGAATATCTGAAGAAGGCCGCGGCCATCGCCGGTGCCTTCCGGCCCTACGGCATCAGGGTCTATCTCTCGGCCCGCTTCAGCGCGCCGATCGAGATCGGCGGTCTCAAAACGGCCGATCCGCTCGACCCGGCGGTGCGGGCCTGGTGGAAGGCCAAGGCCGACGAGATCTACCATTACATTCCCGATTTCGGCGGCTTCTTGGTGAAGGCCAATTCGGAAGGACAGCCCGGTCCGCAGGACTACGGCCGCACCCACGCCGATGGCGCCAATATGCTGGCCGTAGCGCTCAAGCCGCATCATGGCATCGTCATGTGGCGGGCCTTCGTCTATTCGGACAAAGTGCCGACCGACCGCATCAAACAGGCCTATGACGAGTTCGTGCCGCTGGACGGCAAGTTCGACGACAACGTCATCCTGCAGGTCAAGAACGGTCCGCTCGACTTCCAGCCGCGCGAACCGTTCAGCCCGCTGTTCGGCGCCGTGCCGAAGACGAATGTTGGACTCGAGGTTCAGCTCACCAAGGAATATCTCGGCTTCGAGACGCATCTCGTCTACCTCGGCACCATGTGGCAGGAGGTGCTCGATTCCGACACCTATGTCCGTGGACCCGGCTCGACGGTGGCCAAGGTCATCGACGGTTCGCTGTTTGGCAACAAGTACACACTCATGGCGGGTGTCTCGAATGTCGGCGCCGACCGCAACTGGTGCGGCGGAACCTTCGACCAGGCGAACTGGTATGCCTTCGGACGTCTGGCCTGGAACCCCAACCAGTCGGCAGAAGAGATCGCCGATGACTGGGTGCGGATGACGCTGACCACCAAACCGGCCGCGGTGCAGCCTATTGTCGCCATGATGATGGGATCGCGCGAGGCGGCTGTGAACTACATGACGCCGCTCGGGCTTGCCCACCAGATGGGCACCGGCCATCACTATGGGCCGGGGCCATGGATCGACAATGCCGGGCGCCCGGACTGGAACCCGGTCTACTACAACCGCGCCGACAAGGACGGCATCGGTTTCGACCGCACACCGACCGGCAGCGACGCCGTCGCACAATATGCGCCGCCGCTGGCCAAGGAGTTCACGGACGTCAATACGACGCCCCAGAAGTTCCTGCTCTGGTTCCACCATCTTCCGTGGACCTATGAGATGAAGTCGGGGCACACGCTGTGGGACGAACTGGTGATGCACTATACGAAAGGCGTCGATACTGTGGCGCAGATGCAGGCGACGTGGGCAAAGATGAAGCCCTATATCGATCCGCAGCGCTTCGACGAGGTCGCAGCCTTCCTGGAGATCCAGCATAAGGACGCAGAGCTGTGGCGCGACGCCAGCATCTCCTACTTCCAGAGCCTCAACGGGCTACCGTTACCGGCTGGCTATGCGCCGCCGCCGCACCCGCTGGAATATTATGAGTCCCTGACGTTCCCCTATGCGCCCGGCAACCCCGGCATGACCGCCGCGCCGTTCCTCAACAGTGCCAAAGCGACCCATCCGGACTTCGTGAAGAAGAAGGCGCCGCCAAAAAGCACGTATTAAGACACTCCTCAAGACATACCACGGGCGCGCCTCGACTTTGAACAGTCTAGGCGCGCCCGTTCTTTTCCGGAGCGTGTGCAGGCGCGAAATGCGCGCGCATGGCTTGCCAATTACATTGTTATCTCAGGCCCACACAGACTCGTCGCGCCGTGACAGTGGCGGCATGACGGACAGGCTGGGGCGCGCGTTGAGGGTAGCGCGGCAGCAGGTCCAATTTTGTTCAGACGTTTTTCACGCAGACCTCACGTCCGAGAATGGGCTTTTGCGGAATGGCGTCCGCATTCGCGCCAAGGTTCCATACGGGGAAGACGGCAAGGCTCAGCACTCCGCGAAGAGGAGACACAAGCCGGGACGCCCCCGCGAAGGGCGTTCGTGCGCAAAGACCGGGATATAATGTATGTGGTAAATCGAGCGTGTCGCTTCACGGGGGCAGGGAAGAAAAATTTTCCGGCGGCTTGCCTGACGTTTTGGCGTTGCTCCGCGAACGCGTCGCTATCTCGATAAAATTTTTGCGGTTCGATGCTCGGTACCGCCGTGATTACAGGCACCATCGGATACTGTAATCGTATCGTATTGACTATTATTCTCAATCACACAAACCGAAAATCAACTTCATGTATTCGAAAGTGATAATCAATGTTATTGATTCATGCGAATTCTTGTCATAATCAATAGTACTAAATAGAGTTGTTGTGGCAACACTTCTTGGCAATATTCCGTTTTGTCTTTGTAATTTCTTGACCAAATTCAAACGAACGATTTAGATGTTTTGGTGGTACCGCTACCATCTTGAATTGGGAGCGCGACCGAGGCGGGCAGGCACCGGAGCTGGCTATCCGTCTACGGCAAGCAAGTTGGCGCGGACGCTGACCTGCGCGGCGAGAACACAGAAAACATCTTAGGGGAGAACTGAATTATGCATCCAACAGTGGGCAAACTGAGTGGTCGCGCCAGAGCCATGTTGCTAGGCACGACGGTTCTTGCAGGGTTGGGGACGGCGTTCGTTGCCGTGGCACCCGCCTTCGCGCAGGAGGCGCCGGCGATGGAAACCGTCGTAGTGACGGGCTACCGCGCCAGCTTGACCGATTCGACGAACGCAAAGCGTGCGTCCATCGGCTTCAGCGATTCAGTTTTCGCAGAAGACATCGGCAAGTTCCCGGACACCAACATTGCGGAATCTCTGAATCGCATCCCAGGCATCGTTATTCAGCGTGAAATCGACGGTTCGGGCATGCGCATTGCGATCCGCGGCCTAGGTACCGACTTTACCAAGATTCTCCTGAACAACACCGTCGTCGGAATGGCCGGCACCGGCCCGACGGATGCCAACGGTGCCAACCGTGAAGTCGATTTGAACATGTTCCCGACCGAATTGTTCACACAGCTGACGGTGAGCAAATCCCAGTCTGCGGATCAGCTCGAAGGTGGCGCCGCAGGCGTGGTGAACATGCGCAGCATGCGTCCGTTCGACAATCCGGGCATGCATATCACGTATGTGGCGCAGGGCAGCGATTTTGCGAAGAACGGCAGCATCGGTTATCGCGGTGCATTGATCGGCAGCTACACGGACGGCCCCTTGGGCATCCTGGTCGGCTTCGCTGGCCAGCAAAACAACGTCATGACGACCGGTTACGAGACGATCGGTTACACGAACGTGAACCTGATCGCCTCGCAGTATTACACACCGGCGCAAATCGCCGGCGGCGCAGCCTGCACGAACATCACTGTGACGAACGCCAGCAACACCAATACCTGCAATACGATCGGCGGCGACAACAGCTGGAGCCTTCCGGCCACGGTTCCGACGAACGCCAATATCCCGGGTGTCGCTCCGGGCACACCGATCAATCAGGCGTTGCTGCGCCAGTTGAACCCCGACGTGACGATGGACAAGCTCAGCAACGGTATCATCCCGCGCCTTGGCCGTCCCATGTACGAGAAGGGTACCCGCGACCGCTACAACGGCATCGTAAGTCTTGAGTATCGGCCCAGCGAGGAACTGCACTTCTACCTCGATGCCATCGGCGGCCGCACGTACAACGATCTCGACCGCAGCGACATCGATCTCGTCGGTCGCTTCAGCAATCTCATTCCGGCCGATATGGAGGTCGACGCTGGCAACGTCGTGACCAGCGCGACGTTCTACAACGCGCAGTGGTTCCTGGAAGCGCGTCCGTACAAGGAAAAGGCCGACTATATCAGCTTCAATCCGGGCTTTGAATGGCAAGCGACCGACATGCTTCATGTCAGCGGTCAGGTGAACTGGAGCGAAAGCCACTTCATGCGTGACTCGCCATCGATCCTGGTGTCGACGGTCGCGAACAGCGGCTTGACGGTCAAATACACGGCCGGCGCACCACCGACATTCACGGTCTCAGGGGCCAACCTCAACGATCCGACGGAATTCGGTTGGAACGGCGGCTCGCGTGTGAACATCCAGCAGGAGAAGCGCTTCCTCTACACGAAGGGCTTCCACTTCGACGTCCAGTACGGCGGCGACGAAATGAGTATCAAAGCCGGCGTGGCGTACGACGAAGTCTTCCGCAGGATCCGCGGTCAGGACAACAGCGACGCTTGGCAGGCGGCCGTCTGTGGCGGCAATCCGTCCGTCTTTCTGCCCGCCCCGAACACGCGGCCCACTTGTGATGGCATCAACGCCACCCATCCTGCTGCTTATACCGCAGGTCCTACTTCAGGCTTCGGCACCGGTTATTCGGCCGGTTACTCTCCGACGACCTGGGCGGGCTCTCTGATCCCGAACAGCGCGGTACCGACTTATCTGCATCCGGGGCCGATGGGATTTGTGGTAGCCGACTACAACGCGTTCAAGGCAGCGACGCACTATGACACGTATGCCCACACGGCGCCGGCAGGGGTCTTCCATTATCCCGACAGCGCGCCGTTCAGCGTAGGCACCAACACCAACATCACTTCCGGCATGATCATGGAAGCGACGACCGGTTACTACGCCGAACTCAATGGAGTGTTGCACCGCGGCGAGCAAAAGTTGAAGTACAACATCGGCGCGCGCTGGATTCGCACGCACCAGATCGTTACGGGCGCCATGTCTGTCACCGATGTTCGCAATGTGAGTTTGCTCGACGGTGGCAAGTATCCCAACACGATCGTGATGCCGCAGTATGGCACTAGCTATAACGCGCTGCTGCCGTCAGCGAACTTCGTGTACGAAATGTTCGAGGACTTCCAGATCAGGGCGTCGTTGTCGCGCACCATGACGCGTGCCAATCCGGCGAACTTGCTGCCGAACATGACCTTTGGTGACACGGCTGCCGCCTCGGCCACCCTCGGCAACGTCCGTCTGAAGCCGTATTTCTCGAACAACATCGACCT
>DAIDUA010000079.1 GCA_027456965.1 Alphaproteobacteria bacterium
GAATTGGAGATCACCGGCACCTTCAAGCTCAAGAAAGCCGATCTGGTGAAGGACGGTTTCGATCCCGGCCGCATCGACGATCCGCTCTATTGGTACAATCCCGCGACGGCACGCTACGAGCCGCTGACGGGGCAGGTCTATGCCGGCATAGTCGCCGGGCGGGTGAAGCTTTAGCGCCTCCGTTCCGACTCCGCGGCAACGTCGACGGGGTCGCAGTCTTCTGATAACGATTCGCAATGACTTCTGCCAAGGCGGCCACCGTCGCCACGTTCAATGAGTGGGCGAAAAAGAGGGACTGGCCGGCCTTGTGCGATGCCGATCTGGTTTTCGAATCGCCGGCGCTGATCGATCTTTTGGCGATCTGGCGCATGCAGGCCGGCCGCGAGGCGATCCCTCAGCGCGATCGGCTGAGCGCCCGCGTGCTCAAGGCGCATCTGGCGCAGATCGCGATCTTCGAACGCGCCTCGGCCGAACCGCTGCGCTACCGCGTCCGTTTGATGGGCACCAAGCTCGCCCAGATGCTCGGCGACATGCAGGGAAAATGCCTGGAGGACGTGACGGCGCCCGAAACCGCCGAACGCTGGCACGCGGTGCTCGAACTGGTGCTGGCGGAAAAACGTCCGCTGCGCTTCTTCAACCGCGTCGCCTATATCGGCCGCGAACATCTGCAGGCGGAATCCTTCGGCGCGCCGCTGGCGGAATCGGGCGGCGCGATCCCCATGGTGCTGGTCGGCGCCGTCTTCAAAACCAATTTCTCCGCCGGCGCGGAAGTGGCTTAAGCAAATCTTTGCGGGATTCCAAAGGCGTCGCGCGCAAGCGCATTAACCAGCTTCGCTTAGCAATTCGTCAACTTATTGGACGAAGATCGGACGATGGATAACACCACCGCCGCGGACGCCTGCGCCGAGCTGAATGCTTTGGCGAAAGCCAGAGGCTGGCCGATGCGCGGCAGTTGCGGGGACGCCTTCGAACGCGACGAACTTCGCGCGCTTTACGGTTTGTGGCTGTCGAAAGCCTCGCACGGGATTCCGTCGCGCACCGCGTTCGACATGCGCACGCTCAGGCCGTTCGCCCGCAACATCACGATCCTGGAACGTACGCAGACCGGCAGCAGGAAACGCTACCGCTTCCGCTTGTTCGGCTCGACGCTCGCGCTCCTGTTCGGCGAGCACACCGGGCGCTATCTCGACGAGATGGTGACCCCCGCTCTGCTGCCGAGCTGGCGGGCCTTCTACGACGCCGTTCTGGCGAGCGACCGGCCGATGCGCATTTCCAACTATTACCGAACCCCGGACGAGAATTACCTCATGGGCGAGATTCTTGCCGCGCCCATGGCCGACGAATCCGGCGATGTCCGGTTTGTCCTGGCCGCCACCTATGTCGGCCTCGAAGACGGCGTGAAGTCGCCGTTCGCGGAACCGGAGCTCTAGCCGAAATCCTTCGCCAGTTCGGCGCGCACCGCGTCGGGCAGCACCGCCATATGGCCGTAGTTCTTGTGCGCCACCCCGAGCACGACGCTCTCGCGCGTGAATCTGTCGACTTGCTCCGGGGTGAAGGAAAAGCGCAGCCAGTGCACCGACGAGGTCTTGCCGTCGGGCGTGGTGCGGTCTTCATATTCCGTGGGCGTCGCCTTGATGCGGTCCTTGCCGACATCCATGAAGATCGTCTCCTCGATGCCGCCCAGTGTGCGCAGCGTTCTGTCGCGCATCGCGGCGTCCT
>DAIDUA010000080.1 GCA_027456965.1 Alphaproteobacteria bacterium
CGGCGGGCAGGGGCTTTCGAGGCATGGCTGATCGATGATGACGGCTTCGTGACCGAGGGCGCGTCCACCACGGCCTGGATCGTCGACCGCGATGGCCACGTCGTCACCCGCGATTTAAGCCATGCCATCCTGCCGGGAGTCACCCGCCGGGTTATCCTGGAAGCGGCAGCCGAGGCGCAAATCCCCGTCGTGGAGCGCCGTTTCACCCTGGCCGAGGCTTTGTCGGCGCGCGAGGCTTTCATGTCGTCTGCGACGGGCGCGGCGATTCCCGTCATCTGCATCGACGGCACGAAAGTCGGGGATGGGGTTCCTGGCCCGATGGCCCGCCGGATTGGCGAACTTTATACCAAACGCTCGCAAGAACGCCTCTCATAAGCGGTTGGGGACGCATCCATTATCGTCACCAGGGCTTTCGCTCGTGCAGCATTCGGCCTTATGCTGAGGGCAATGCTTCGCGGGGGCCGCGGAGCCAAGAAAAACAGACGGGTATAAGCAATGAGCGAAAAACAGCAAAACCTGCAAGACACGTTTCTCAATGCGGTCAGAAAGAGCAAATCGTCGGTGACGATCTTCCTCGTCAACGGCGTGAAGCTTCAAGGGAACATCACGTGGTTCGACAATTTCTGCGTGCTGCTGCGTCGCGACGGGCAGGCTCAGCTCGTCTACAAGCACGCGATCTCGACCGTCATGCCGATGGGGCCGATCCAGCTCCAGGAGCAGGAAACAGCTCTCGAAACCGCGTAAGCTTGAAGACCGGTCACGATCTTGATGCGGGGCGCCGCACGGCGCTCGTCGTGCATGTCGAGCCGAAATCGCGCAAGGCGATCGACAATCTCGATCGCGATGCGCGTGCGCGGTTGGCCGAAGCGGTCGGCCTGACCGCCGCCATCGGACTCGAAGTGGTCGGCGAGCACATCGTGCCCTTGGCGCGCGCGGTGCCGGCGACCCTGATCGGCAGCGGCAAGGTCGCGCAGATAGCCGCCGAGGCGCTTGCGCTCGAACCTGAGGTCGTCATCGTCAACGCGCAGCTTTCCCCCGTTCAGCAGCGCAACCTGGAGCGGGAATGGAAGACCAAGGTGCTGGACCGCACCGCGCTGATTCTCGAAATTTTCGGCGAGCGGGCGCGGACTCGTGAAGGCCGGCTGCAGGTCGAGCTGGCGCATCTCACCTGGCAGCGCAGCCGGCTGGTGCGGTCCTGGACCCACTTGGAGCGCCAGCGCGGCGGCTTCGGCTTCCTCGGCGGTCCGGGTGAAACCCAGATCGAAACCGACCGGCGTCTGATCGGCGAGCGGCTGGCGAAGATCCGCCGCGAACTCGAAGGCGTGAAGCGAACCCGCGGGCTGCAGCGCCGCTCCCGCAAGCGCGTGCCGTTCCCGGTCGTCGCCCTGGTCGGCTACACCAACGCCGGCAAGTCGACGCTGTTCAACAAGCTGACCTCCGCCGACGTGCTGGCCAAGGACGTCCTCTTCGCCACCCTGGACCCCACCATGCGCGGCCTGCGCCTGCCGGGCGGGACGAAGGTGGTGCTCTCCGACACGGTGGGCTTCATCGCCGACCTGCCGCACGAGCTGGTGGCCGCCTTCCGCGCCACGCTGGAGGAGGTGCTGGAGGCCGACCTGATCGCCCATGTCCGCGATGCCGCCCACCTCGAAACCGAGGCGCAGAAGGCCGATGTGCTGAAGGTGCTGGCCGAATTGGGTGTGGAGCCGGGCCGCGACCGGCCGTTCATCGAAATCCTCAACAAGATCGACGTACTGGACGAGGGCGTTCGTGCCGGCCTGCAGGCCAGGACCACGGCGCGCCCCGACGCGCCGGTCGCCGTCTCGGCGCTGACCGGCGAGGGTTTGCCTGTGCTTTTGCAGCGTTTCGAAGACAGGGTGACGGGTGGCAACATCGTGCTTCGCCTGGCTCTGGAGCCGTCGGATGGCGCCGGCCTGGCCTGGGCCTACCGCCACGCCCGCGTGCTGGCGCGCGACGACAAAGGCGACGACGGCATCGTTTTGACGCTAAGCGCCAACCCACAGGAAGCCGAGAAACTCGACCACCGCTTCTCCGGGAAAATATCTGTGGATCAAACTATTGGAGCCGAACATTGATGTGAATTGTTCGGCAGGGGATATGTGGATAACGCGAATGGCGAGTAGCGAATAGAAAAAGCCCTCATTCGGTATTCGCTACTCGCTCTTCTTCGCCGCCACCCACAGCGCTTCCATCTCGTCCAGGGTCGCCTCGTGCGGCCGCTTTCCCTGCACCGCAAGACCGGCCTCGATGGCCCGGAAGCGGCGCACGAATTTGGCATTGGTCGCCCGCAGCGCCTTCTCCGGATCGACCTTCAGATGGCGAGCCAGATTGGCCACGGCGAACAGCAGGTCGCCGACTTCCTCCTCCAGCTTCTCGGGCGACGCGCCGGCCGCCTGAGCCTCGACGATCTCGCCGGCTTCCTCGGCGATCTTTTCCACCACCTTGGGGGCGCTTTCCCAATCGAACCAGACGCTTCCGGCACGCTTCTGAAGTTTCTCGGCGCGCAGCAGCGCGGGCAGGGCGCGCGGCACGTCGTCGAGGATGCCGCCAGGCCGCGCCGCCCGTTCGCCGCGCTTGTGCTCCTCCCACGCCACCGTCTGCGCAGCGGCGGATTCCGGCGTCGTCTTGTCGGCGAACACATGCGGGTGGCGGGCGATCATTTTGGTGGTGATCGCCTCCACCACGCCCCCGAAGTCGAACAGGCCTTGCTCCTCGGCCATACTGGCGTGGAACACCGCCTGGAAGAGCAGATCGCCCAGTTCGTCCTTCAGATGCGGCCAGTTCTGATCCTCGATGGCGCCGGCCACTTCATAGGCTTCCTCGATGGTGTAGGGCGCGATGGTCGCGAAGGTCTGCTCCAAATCCCACGGCCAGCCGCCCGGCCCCCGCAGCCGCCGCATGATCTCAAGAAGCGAATCGATGTCTCTGGACGGACTCGGTTTTTCCATATCGCGAGTGAAGGCGGGCAGGCGTCTCGCGACAAGAGGCACCGGCGCCTTTTCCACATGCCGGCCGTCAGCCGCTCTGTTCCTTCAGCTTTGCCGCGGCCATCCCGACAAATGCGAACATCTCCGGGGTAAGCGGCAGTTTCGGCGCGGCTTTCGGGTCGGCCATGGCGTCCTGCCAGATCGCGCGCACCTTGCCGGCGACGGCCTGATCGCCAAGCGTGAACTCGTTCACCAGCGTCTGCCAGCGCCGGGCGATGTCCAGGGCCTCCGGTGAACCTGGATCACCTTTTGCTATCAACGGCTTCAGCTCGGCAATTAATGTCTCCCAGCGCTGCGATACGTCGGCCTGGTCGTATTTACGCTGGCTGAGCGCAGCGCGTTCTTCCGCCGAGAAATATTTCGCGGAAATTGGGTCAAAGATGGCCTTTATCTCGTCGTCAGTGGCCTTGGTCGTCATCGTCGTCTCCGTGGTCAGGGTTGTGAGATCGTCGATGGAGAGCTTTTCGCCGCCAGCCAGCTTGGCCCGTGCGGCGCGCACAAGCGCCAGCGCGTGCGCCACGCGGCCGCTTTCGCGGTCCAGGGCCTGTTCCTGGAGCGCCAGCAGCGCGTCCAGTGACCCCAGGCGGCCCGTCAGCAGCTCGGCGATGCGGGCCAGGGGCAGGCCGAGCCGCTTGAGCGCCAGCACCTGATGGAGCCGCGCCATCTGCTGGGGGCCATAGTCGCGCCAGCCGTTTTCGCCGCGCAGCGGCGCCACAAGACCGTGCCGTTCGTACAGGCGCAGCGCCTTGGCGCTGACTCCCAGACGTCGGGCGGCTTCTGTGGGACTGAGGAAGGCGTCTGTCACGGCGATCTTCTTGTTCATCGACCCTGATGTCTCTGAGGCCGGTCCCAGGGGCAGGGCCAAGCGGATTTTGTCAGCCCCCGGCCCCGCGCCGTCAATTTATCGTATAATTTATATTATGGGCAATTATTGGTGACTTGGAACGCGCCGCACGCCAAATCACGAAACCGTGCACCTACTGGCGCTCGAACTCGACATCGCCCAACCAGACACAGCCGCGGCAACACGGCCACAAACGCCGCATATCCATAAAGGACGCACTCATGTTCAAATCCACAAACACGTCAGCGACGCCGCGCAGAAATACTTTTGCATACCTTGTCTGGATTAGCCTTTTCTGTGTCGTCCTCCCGGCGGCCGCAAAAGAGAGTGGCGGTATGGCCCTGCGCCAAGTCTGCGCCGTGCAAGCCTGGCGCCATCCTTATTGTGCACGATGGATGAACGGTGTCGTGGCCGGCATCTACGTCGGTCAGGAACTTCAGCAATACAAGCATCCGATCTGCCTTCCGACAGGCGTGTCAGGACCGCAAATTCTATTAATCGTGCAACGCTTTATGCACCGCCATCCCGAAGACCTCAACGAAACAGCAACCGGCGTCATCGCGCATGCGCTCTATGATGCCTATCCGTGTTCGAAAAATTGATCGCGTCCGCGTTCAGAAATCTGTCGCCCATAGCGATGTAGCGGCACCTAGAATCACCAAAATGTATAGCGCCACAAAGGCTAGGGTACCTCACCGCACCCTGCCCCCTCCCCGCGCCAATCCTGAAACGCTTCTAATCTCCGCCGCCCTGTAAAACCGCCCTCAGAGCGCCTATCTACACAACATGACCCAGCCCGAAATCCTGGCCGTCGTGTCCTTTGTCGTCGTGGCGCTGATCGCGATCACCTTCCACGAAGCCTCGCACGCCTATATGGCGTATCTCTGCGGCGACGACACCGCCAAGAAACTCGGCCGCGCTTCGTTCAATCCGCTCAAACACATCGATCCGCTGGGCACGATCCTGCTGCCGGGCTTTCTGTTCGCCATCCACGCGCCGTTCCTGTTCGGCTGGGCCAAACCGGTGCCGGTGAATTACGCGCGGCTGCGCAACGTCAAGCGCGACATGATGCTGGTGGCCGCCGCCGGTCCGGGAGCCAATTTCTTCCTGGCGCTGGTCTCCGTGGCGGCCGGGGCCGTCGCCATCGGGCTTGGCGGGCCGCAGTGGCTGGTGGATGCGCTCGGCGCCTCGCTGTGGCTCAATCTGGCGCTGGCGGTGTTCAACCTGATTCCCATCCCGCCGCTGGACGGCAGCAAGGTCCTGGCCGGGATGCTGCCTGATGCCTGGGCCATGCGCTTTCTGGGGCTCGGCCGGCGTCGCGCCAAAGCGCCGCCGCCGCAGGACGAACCGCCCGCGCCGCCCCGCATGCAGGGCTACTGAAGCGTCCAAAAAATAATTTTCCTTGCGAGGCTCTCGCAATTATGCGTCGAAACCCCAGGAAAACCGCCGGAAAATAATTTTTGCGCGCCCCTTGAACCGACACGGTCGAATTACCACATCTCTTATATCACCCGATTTGTGGACACCCCATAAGCCGGCCGCGATGGTCAAACCATCGCGCGCCGGTTTTTTGCCGTCTGCCATGAGATCGGTTCGCTGTATCAGCCCGCCGCATCGGTGTATTCTCCGTGCGGCCAACCAGGGTAACGACTCCATGAGTGATTCCAAGAAAAAGAGCGACTCGAAAAAGACGCGGCCGCTGTCGCCGCAGGAGATCGCCCGGCGCAAGGAAGCTGCGCAAAAGCAGTTCCAGCTCCTGAACACCGAGGCGGGGCCAAAGTCTTTTGCGAACATGGGCGGCAAGACCGGCAAGTTCGGGCCGAAGAAGGCGCAGAATTTCCGCCACCAGGGCCGGTGAGTGTTTTCCTCCCCCGTTTAGGGGGAAAGAAAGACGCTTACTCCGTCAGCCTGGCCTCCAGCACCATGCCGTCATAGGCCGGCTCGACGTTGGGCGGCAGCTCGCGTTTCAGTGTCTCGTAATCCAGGTCGACATGGAGGTTCGTCAGAATGGCGCGCTTCGGTTTGACGCGCGCGATCCATTCCAGGGCCAGCGCCACGTGCGAATGGCTCGGATGCGGCGCGTAGCGCAAGGCGTCGACGATCCAGGTTTCCACGCCTTCGAGCGCCGCAAAGGCCGCCTCGTCCAGGGCGTTGACGTCGGCGGAATAGGCCACCGGACCGAAGCGGAAGCCGAGCGAATGGACCGTACCGTGGCTCTGGCCGAACGCCAGAACCGGGACCGGCCCCCCTGCTCCGTCGATGCCGAATGGCCTGAACGGTTCGGCGATCGTGTGCATCTTGGCGATGGGCGCGTAATCGCTGCCCGCCGCCTGTACGAAACAATAGGAGAAACGCGACAGAATGTTGTCGCCGGTCCTCGCATCGGCATAGACGTCCACGCGGCGGCGCTGATGCATCGCCACCACGCGCAGATCGTCGATGCCGTTCAACTGGTCGGCGTGATCGTGGGTGATGAGCACGCCGTTGAGGTCGCTGGAGCGGGCCCGCAGAAGCTGTTCGCGCAGGTCCGGTGACGTATCGACCAGCACGCAGGTCGTGCTGATGGGAGAATGACGCCGCACCAGGATGGAGCAGCGCGTGCGCCGATTCTTCGGATTGGCAGGGTCGCAGGCGCCCCAGTTCCCGGAGCCGTCGTTCCCGCCCAGACGTGGCACGCCGCCGGAGGAACCGCAGCCGAGAATGGTGATTTCAATTCTGTCGCTCATGTCGGGCGGGCGGCCTTTGTGAAAAGACGGAAGAAATTTTGCGTGGTGACATCCGCAATCTCGTCGGCCGGCACGCCCTTGAGCGCCGCCAGCGCGGCAGCCGTATGCACGACGAAAGACGGTTCGTTGCGTGCGCCGCGATGGGGAATGGGAGCGAGGTATGGCGCGTCGGTTTCCACCAGCAGCCGGTCGAACGGCACGTCCTTCAGGACGCCGCGCAGCTCTTCCGCCTTCTTGAAGGTGACGATGCCGGACACCGAAATGTAGAAGCCGAGGGCGAGCGCGGCGTCCGCCAGCCGCTTCGTGCCCGTGAAGCAATGCAGCACGCCGGTGAAGGCACCCTTCGCCATTTCCTCGCGCAGGATGACGATCGTGTCGTCGTCCGCGTCGCGGGCATGGACGATCAGCGGCAGGCCAGTGCGGCGCGCGGCGTCGATATGGGCGCGGAAGTTGGCGGCCTGCTGCTCGCGCGGCGCGTGCTGGTAGAAATAGTCCAGGCCGGTTTCGCCGATGCCGACAACTTTGGGATCGGCTGCGTGCGCAAGTAACGGCTCGGCGTCGGCCAGTGGCTCGACCGCCGCCTCATGCGGATGGATGCCGACGGAACACCATACATTGTCGAACCGCGCCGCCACTTCGCGGACACGGGGAAAGGTCGCAAGCTTCGTGGAGATGGAAACGCAGACGCCGACGCCAGCCTCCTCTGCGCGTGCGACGACCGCGTCGATTTCGGAAACCAGATCGGGAAATTCCAGATGACAATGACTGTCTACCAACATGTCGGGACCTTATACGGCGCCGGCGCGTCTTGTCGCCGCGCTCATTTCGCGCACGGCGGTCAGAAGCGTCTGGCGCGGATCGAGGTGAAGCGCCTCCGTCCGGGCGAAGGTCTTTCCGAGCTTTTCGAGGACGTCGACCCAGCGGTCCAGATGCGGCTGGCGCGTCAGCGCGCGGGCGCGGATTCTCTCGACCAGCGCCTGCGACAGAAAAGCACCAAACACGTCCAGACCGTCGGCGATCCGGGAAATCTTTTCGGCCAGGGCGAACAGCGCGGGGATTTCCGGCTTGGCGGCTTGGTCGATCAGCCGGTCGGCCTCGCCGGCCAGCATCACGCCGTCGCCGCCCGCCAGCCTCAGCGCCGCGCCCAACGATCCGCCGGACAGCCGCGCCAGCGAAGCACGTTCGCCGGCGGAAAGGTCCGGCAGGAGCCGCGCGAGTTCCGCTTCCAGATTGCTCTCGCAGAGCGGCCGCAGATTGAGCCGCTGGCAGCGCGACCGGATCGTCGGCAGCAACCTGCCCGGCGTGTTCGACAGCACGAGCAGCATGGCCCGCGACGGCGGCTCTTCGAGCAGCTTCAGCAGCGCGTTCGCGGCGGCGTCGTTCATGTCGTCGGCGGTGTCCACCACGGCGACACGCCAGCCGCCCGCGCCCGAGGTCATCCCGAAGAACCCGGAGAGTCTGCGCACCTCGCCGACCGACAGCACGGTCATCAGCTTGCCGCTGTCCCGGTCGACGCCGCGCTTGAGCACCAGCAATCCGGGATGCGAACCGGCTGCGACCTGCACGGCTGCGGGATCGGGGACCGGCACCGAAAGATCGTCCGGTCCCTTGTCGCTGGCGCCATAGGCCAGCAGGTACCGCGCGATGCGATAGGCCAGAGTCGCCTTGCCGACGCCGGGCGGCCCGCAGATCAGCCAGGCCTGCGGCGGCCGTCCGCTGCGCAGCGCCCGCGCTGCGATGGCGGCGGCCGGGCCCTGCCCGACCAGGCGCGTCGTCTGGCGCGGATGGTCCACGCCTTCGATACGGTCTGTCTCGACGGTTTCCGCCGGCTGGGATCGCTTGGCCATGCGCCTAGCTTAACCCGAAGCGGGCCTTCACGGCATCAAGGATCGCGCGCGCCACCGTCTCCTCGTCCGTACCGGCGTCGATCACCCGGCACCGGTCGGGCGCGCGCTTGGCGATGTCGAGAAAGGCCTGCCGCAGGCGTTCGTGGAATTCGATGTCGAATTTCTCGAAACGGGACTCCGCGGAGGCGCGGACGTCGGCGCGCTTCAGGCCCACCTCCGCCGACAGATCGAGGATGAGCGTGAGGTCCGGTTTGAAATCGTCGATGGCGACGGATTCGATCCGCCGCACGGTCTCGCGGTCGAGCCCCCTGCCCGCGCCCTGATAGGCATAGGACGAGTCGGAAAAACGGTCGCAGAGCACCCACTGTCCTTGCGCCAGCGCCGGCTTGATCGTGCGCGTCACATGATCCGCGCGGGCGGCGTAGAGCAGCAGCGCCTCCGTGAGTGCGTCCCAGCGTCCCGGTTCGCCATGGACGAGGAGATTGCGAATCTCCTCGGCCCCCGGAGAACCGCCGGGCTCGCGCGTGGTCACGCAGGAGATGCCGCGCTTCTGAAGGCCCGCGGCGAGGCGGCGCGCCTGCGTGGATTTGCCGGCCCCCTCTCCGCCCTCGAAGGTGATGAAGCGGCCCCGCTTCTTCGTCATTGCGTATGATGGCCCGTGAACAATGCGCTCATTCCCGCCATCATCCGCGCGAAAATTCCGGCACGCGGAACGCTTTGGGTGGCATAGACCGGAACCACCAAACCCGGGAAATCGGGCGCGGTAACCTTGAGGGTTCCGACTTGTTGCCCTTGTTTGATCGGCGCCTCCAGCGGCCCGTAATAGTGCAGCGCCACCTTCATGTTCGGGCGGGAGTCGACCTGCAGCGTCACCGACAGAGGTTTGCCGGTGGTCACCGCGACGGCCTTCTGCGATCCGCCGAAGATCGGGGCCATGCCGGCGACCTGGTTGGCCTTGAAGAGCTGATAGCTGCGGAATTCGCGGAACGCCATGCCGAGGACGCGGGCGGCCTCGTCGCCGCGGCGCTGTTCGGCGAGCCAGTCCTTCTTCGCCGGCGGATACTTGTCCAGGTCCGGATAGCGCAGGCCGTTGAGCACCAGGATGAGGCGGTGCCCGTTCTGGACCGCCGATGCGATGATGCCGTAACCGGAGGCGTCGGTGTAGCCGGTCTTCAGACCGTCTGCGCCGGGGAACTTGTCCAGCACCGTGTTGCGGTTCGGTTGCGTGATGTTGGACCAGGTGAAGCTCTTCTCACTGAAGTAGTGATAGTATTGCGGATACGTTTCGATGATATCGCGTGCCAGCTTTGCCAGATCGAAGACCGACATCATCTGGCCCGGCGGATCGGGAAGTCCGTCCGGATTGACGAAGTGCGATTGCTTGAGACCAAGCTCCTTGGCGCGCTGGTTCATCATCTGGACGAAACCGTCGACCGTGCCGCCGAGGCCCTGGGCGATGACAATGCAGGCATCGTTGCCCGAATCGACGATGACGCCCTGGATGAGGTTTTCCGCGGAGATGTTGTCGCCATACTTGACGAACATCTTGGAGCCCTGCGTGGCCCAGGCGCGCTGGGAGACCGGAAACGTGTCCGTCAACTTCACGCGGCCGTCCTTCAAGCGCTGGAACAACAGATCCAGGGTCATCAGCTTGCTCATCGAAGCGGGCGGCCCCGGCGTGTATGCGTCCTTTTCCCACAAGACCTGGCCGGTCGCCGCGTCCATCAGAACGGCGTGTTCGGCCGAGGTATTCATGTCGGCCAGCGCGGGCGTGGCGCCCAGCGTCCCGGCTAGAGAAAGGATGAAAAGCAGAGCGCGCATACGCGGCATGGACGAACTCCGTGGGAAATGCGGTTGAAGCCTATTGATCGACTACGATATGCGCGTCGTTTGCGCCCTGATTGCTGATCCTTGCGAACGCTGCGTCGGCATCGGCCGTTGTATTGTATGGACCTGAGCGCACTCTATAGAGCGTTTGTCCGTTTCGTTGAATGGTGGAAATCCTTAAATCTCCACCTAACCTCGCCGCCAGACGGGCGGCGTTCTGATAGACGGAGAAGGCTCCGACTTGGACATAGAGGTGGGTCACCGGCGGCACGGGGACCTCGTTCACCTGGCCTGTCGGGAGGCCGCTGTCTGCGGTTGCGACCTGTGCTGGAGGAGCGGCCGGCGGGGCGGGAAGCGTGGTCGCCGTGGGAGGCGCGACGGCTACGCCGGGAACGGCCCCGAGCATGCCCGTTTCGACGCTCGTCGTCGGGGCGGCGGGAACGGCGCTGACCACCGCCGGCGGTGTACCGACGCCGAAGGGCTGTGGCTGTCCGTTGGGAAGATCGGCCCGTCCCAGATAGGTGACCCGTACCCGTGCCGTGCCCGCCTCGTAGAATCCGAGCAGCTTGGCGGCGCGCTCCGACACGTCGATGATGCGGTTCTTGGCAAACGGCCCGCGGTCGTTGACGCGCAGGATCAGCGACCGGCCGTTTTCCAGGTCGGTCACGCGAACATTGACGGGCAGCGGCAGCGTGCGGTGCGCCGCCGTCAGGGCATCGGCGTTGAATATCTCGCCGTCCGCCGTCGGGTGGCCGTAGAAGCCCGGACCATACCAGGAGGCGATGCCGGTTTCGTCGTAATCCGGTTGCTCGCGCGGATAGTACCAAGTGCCGCCGATCTGATACGGGCTGCCGATCTTGTAGACACCGGCATTCGGCGGAACGGTGACTTTGCCGCCTTCCGGTTCGGAGGCGCAGCCTGCCGCCATCACGCCGAGGGCGGCCACGGCGCAAAGCTGTCGCAGCCATCGTTTCATCACGCGAATCCGGCCTTGGATTGACTCGAAAGGGTAAAGGATGACCTCACCACGCTCAACCGCTCATAACCTTAAACCCTTGATAAGTTGCGCGGTTCGTAGCAAGGAGCCGTGAACGGATGGGTGGCCGAGCGGTTGAAGGCACCGGTCTTGAAAACCGGCAGACCCGCAAGGGTCTCGTGGGTTCGAATCCCACCCCATCCACCATTCGTGAATCTTTCGGCCGGATTGCCGCTGTCCGAGCGGTCGTTGCCGCTGGAATTTTGGCTGCGCGCCACCTGCCAGGTTTCAGGCGCCGAAGGAAAATTGCCGGCAAAAGATCACATCAGAGTGATCATTATTGACACCGGCGCCAGGCACCGCCCGCCGTTATGCATCCGAGCTGGCAGGACGGATCAGCCAGGCGGCCTCGCGCTATTTCAGGGCCTGTGTGAAAACAACGGGCGCGGACCTTGCGGGCGCCGCAAAGGCCACGGATGTGGCGGTCTTGGGTGTCTCGTACTGTTTGTACTCCGGATCCTGATCAAGGCGTATGAACCGGTAGCCCTCCTCGATCAGCGGCGGCACGACCTCGGCAACGAGGTCGCCGGACTCCTTATGGATGCAATGCATCAGCACGACGCCGCCATTTTCGCGACGGATTTCCCGGAGATAGCCCTTGGCACAGACGTGGGCCGTCCATTTGTGCCGCCAGCAATCCCAGTCGGCGGAACTCATCACGTAGCCGTCGCGCATGGAGATGTCGCCGCCGACGTCCCAATAAATGGGACCGATATAATTGCGCAGCACCGGGTCGGCATTGAGGATGGCGGCATGGGCGCGCCGCCAGTAGCCATAGGGAGCGCGGAAAAAGAGCGTATCCGTCTGTTTCATCAGCGGCGCGATTTGGTTGTTCACTTCCTTGATCTGCTGGATCAGGAGGTGGGGATCGTCGTCATACTTGACCGTCAACTCCGGATGGCTGGCGCTATGGTTCGCGAGCAGATGTCCTTCCGCAGCGATGCGCGCCAGCATTGCGGGGTGGGCCTTCGCCATCTTTCCGACGATGAAGAACGTCGCCTTCACATTGTTGGCCTTGAGCGCATCAAGCACCGCGCCGGTATAGGCATTGGGGCCGTCGTCGAACGTCAGTGCGATCGTATGCGTACCGCGAAGGCCGGAATGGAAGATACTGCCGGTCTGAAACCATGCGACCTGCATGTCCGCCGGAGCCGGACGTTCTCCTGCGGTCGCGACCGAAATTGTGGCGAAAAAAGCAACCGCAATTGCGGCAAATATACTCAAACGCATGAATACCCGTCCTTGGCAATTCCGACTGTCTGAAGTGTAAGGAGGAGGCCCCGCGTGAGCAAGACAAAGCAGGAAGACATCCCTAACGCCCCCCGCCCGTGTTCGCCGAAAGGCCCTCTTTTTGCGCCATCCAGCGGTCCACATTCTTCTGCAGAAGCCAAAGCGGCATGGCCCCGTTCTCCAGGATCACCGCGTGGAACGCCCTGATGTCGAATCTGGGGCCAAGTTCGCGCTCCGCCTGCTGTCGCAGATCCATGATGGTCGTCATGCCGATCGTGTAAGCACAGGCCCGCCCAGGCTGCACGACGTAGATATCCACGTCGTCCGTGACATCGGAAGCGGCCAGACCGGTCGTTGTCTGCATATAGGTGATCGCCTGTTCGCGCGACCAGCGCTTGGCGTGGATTCCGGTATCCACGACCAATCCTACCGCGCGTAGTAGCTCGGCCTGAAGGCGCCCCAGATCGCCGTAGGGATCGTTGTCATAAAGTCCCATATCCTTTGCAAGGTGTTCTGCATAGAGCGCCCAGCCCTTGTCATAAGCAGGCGCGGCCCCTATGCGGCGCTGCAACGGCAAACCTTGCCGCTCCATCGCCGTGGTGATCTGCATATGATGCCCCGGAGCGCCTTCACGGTAGGCCAAGGTCGGCATCGCCCACATTGGAACGTTGCTGACGTCACGCAGATTGGCAAAGAATATCCCAGGCCGCTTGCCGTCGAGAGAAGGACTTTTGTAATAGGCGCCGGGCGCGCCTTGTTGCGCGAACGTAGGCACGCGACGCACCACCAGCGCGATATTCGGACCATGCGAGAAATATTTTGGCAGCAACATCTTCGCGCGACCGAGGATTTGACCGTAGTGCACCAACATCTGCGCTCGTCCGGCGTCATTCTTGGGATAGAGAAAGCGCGGATCCGCCATCAGCCTGTCCATCCGCTCGCCCACCGATCCGCTCGTCAGCCCGACGGACTTCAGAACAATGTCCATCTCCGCCGTGATCCGCGTCACTTCACTGAGGCCGTACGCATGAATTTCGTCCGGCGTCATATTTGTCGACGTCATCGTCTTGAGCTGGTCTGCGTAATACGCCGCGCCGCCCTGCAGCCGCCAGAGGCCTGCATCATGCGTCGCGCGCGCGCGCAGGTGTTCTTCTTCGGCGATCATCCGGCGATAGGCCGGATAAACGGCGTCCAACATTGCGGCGATAGCTTTGTTGATGAGCGCGTCGCGCTCGGCCCCATTCATCCCGATGGCTTCGGTCTTGTCCGCGAGATGGGCGACCAGCGGATGTTCTCCCGGGATCGGGGCGATCATCGCCTTCATCTGCGCAATGGTGTCGTCGATGATGAAATCCGGTGCGATCACGCCGGCTGCCGCTTGCCGCGCGATGTCGGCGCGGACGGCGTCAATCACCGGGCCGAGCGCCCGCAGCCGTTGCACATAACGGCGCGCCAGTTTCGCGTTGGTGATCTGATGCGTGAAAAGCAGGAAGTTGGGCAACGACTGCTGGATGCCGAAAGTTTGGTTGACGGGATACAGCGCATTGTTCGCGCCCAGCCAGGGATATTTCTCGTCCGCCACGCGTCGCGCATAGTCCCAGCGCACGACGGCGTAGGACAAGCGCTCCTGATGCGTGAGCGTGTTCCCGTTCCAGGCAGAAATTTCGGTATCGAATTTGCGGGTGCGGTCGAAACGCTTCTGTCGTTCGGCGAGCGAATAGGGATCGAGCTTTCCGCTGGTGAAATCGTACCAAGTGCCGTCGACAAACCCGCCCCGCGTCAGGGACTGCGGACTGTTCAGCGTTTCGAAGATTGCTTGGCGGTTCAGCAGATCATTGAAGCGGAACGGTGTCCCCCACACCGTCGCGTAGACAACATAGCATGCACCGGCAAGAACGAGTGAGAGTACGACGGCTGCGCCTCGTAGGAACCATGACATGACGCGCTTCGCATCCTCTGACATGTCGGATCAGGAGCCGGTCGCGAGTTTTTGCCTGACCCGTTGTGTACGGTCTTGCGTGTCCCAAAGCCGCGCATCCGTTCGCGGAAAATCGGTCTTTGTCAGGTGGAAGACGTAGCGCGCGGCCTCGTCCTCCTGGTCGGTCTGCGGCACACCCAGCCCGGCCTGTCTCGTCGAATGAATCGTGAAGCCGGCGATGGAGCCGTCTGGTGCCAGCCAGGCTTCGAGCACCGGCCCGAGACCGGACACCGCATAGCTCATGACTCCTTCATAGGTCCAGAAATTGCCGAGGCTGTATGCTATGAGATGGCCACGATAGAGTTCCACCGCTCGCGGCACGTGAGGTCCCTGCCCGACGACGATGTCGGCACCTGCATCGATGGCTCCATGGGCGAAGCGCACCACGTCGCCGCGATCTTCGCCATCGAACATTTCGTCGCCCATCGCGACGTGAACGTGGTCCCAGCCCTCCGCTCCGCCGTGGAAGGAAACGATCACAAGATCATGCGTCTTCTTCAGGTTGCGTATGAACTTCTCTGCTGCCGGCAGGTCGTTGAGGTTAAGCGTGCCTTCGTTGGGCGCAAACGCCACAACAGCCGCTCTGCGTCCGCCTGGAAGAAGCAAGGTCGCTGCGCGGGCGCCGTCGCGGTCCAGGCCGCCGAAGGCGATTCCATGCGCGCGCAATGCGGCCATGGTCGATTCACGTCCGGCCTCGCCGTAATCGCCGCTGTGATTGTTCGCGAGACTCACAACGTCGATGCCAAGGCTGGCCAGCACGCCGGCGTAATAGGTCGGACTGCGGAAGGTGAAGCAATGTGTGCACAGTTTCGCCGGCGGATTTGTCCCGTCGTACAGCGGTCCTTCCAGATTCACGAATGCGATGTCGGCGCGCCGGAAGATCGCCGCCAGATCACTGCCGATCAGCGACGAAGCGTTCACACCGGGCCTGATTGCCGAGTTGAGTCCGGAATCGACGGATCCCATCATCACGTCGCCGGCTGCGACGACGTCGACCAGTCGTGGATCACCGGGCTTGTAGGTCGCGGAAAGCCAAAGCTGCGCGCCGGGCGGAGGGGCACGGGCGTCGCGCACTGCCGGCCGCAAAACAGGCGGCGGCTGGAGCACGGCTTGTTGCGCCACCGGGGCGGCGACCGCCGGGGCGGCATGCGGTGGGCTGACGGTGTCGGCTGTCAAATTCGCCTGATAGTGCGCGACCAGGAACAGTGCAGTGCCATAGCTGACGCCCGCGGTGGCGATGATTGCCGCCGCAACGCTCATGAACCAGCCGAACAGACTGTCCAGGCTCCAGCCGTAGCGTCGTTTCATCGTCTCCCCCACCTGGGGGGCGATTGTAGAGGTCTAATGTGTCAAGTCGAGACAGTTTCCAACAAGGTTAACGGTGCATCAGATGTCCGCGTAGCACCGCACCTCGTCCGCCGCCCCTGGCGTCGTGATCGCGCCGGTACGCGCCGGACCGACATTTTTGGAATAACGATAAAGTGCGCCCGAACCGAACGCGGCGACCTTGGGCTTCCAAGCCGCCCTGCGCGTGGCAAGTTCGGCGTCAGAAAGCTCGACAGAGATGGAACCGTTCTCGGCATCGATGACGACGATGTCGCCGTCTTTCAGCAGACCAATCGGACCGCCGTCCGCTGCCTCGGGCCCGACATGACCGACGCACAGCCCGCGTGTGCCGCCGGAGAAACGTCCATCCGTGATCAGCGCGATGTTCTCAACGCCCTGTCCGTAGAGCGCGGCCGTGGTCGACAGCATTTCCCGCATGCCTGGTCCGCCTTTCGGCCCTTCGTAACGGATGACCAGCACATCGCCTGCTTTGTAGTCGCGCCGCTGCACGGCTTCGAAGCAATCCTCTTCGCAATCGAACACCCGTGCCGGTCCGCGATGCTTGATATGCTTCAGGCCTGCGATCTTCACGATCGCGCCGTCCGGCGCGAGATTGCCGCGCAAGCCGACGACACCGCCGGTGGGGGCCAGGGCGTGCGCAACGTCTTTCATCACCTTCTTGTCCGGATTGAATTTCACGTCCTTCAGATTTTCGGCGACGGCTTTTCCGGTAACCGTCATGCAAGAGCCGTCGATGAAGCCGCCATCGAGCAAGGCCCGCATCAGCATCGGCACGCCGCCAGCCTCCCACATGTCCTTGGCAACATATGCGCCGCCGGGCTTCAACGAAGCCAGATACGGCGTACGCTTGAAGATCGCCGCCACGTCGAACAGATCGAACTTGATGCCGGCTTCGTTGGCCATGGCCGGCAGATGCAGCGCGGCATTCGTCGATCCGCCCGTGGCCGCAACGACGGCCGCCGCGTTCTCGAAAGCCTTGCGCGTGGCGATGTCCCGCGGCCGCAAGCGCTTCTCGACGAGCGACATGACCGCCTGCCCGGCCTTCAGCGCGAAATCGTCGCGCGCCAAGACTTCCGCTGGCGGGCCCGAGGAATAAGGCAGCGCCAGACCGATGGCTTCCGCCACACAGGCCATGGTGTTGGCCGTGAATTGTCCGCCGCATGCACCGGCGCCCGGGCAGGCATGGCGTTCGAGTTCGGCGAGATCGCAGGCGGGCATTTTTCCTGCAGCGAACTGACCGACGCCTTCGAAGATGTCGACCACTGTCACGTCCTTGCCCTTCACTCTGCCTGGCATGATCGAACCGCCGTAAAGAAAGACGCTCGGCACGTTGAGGCGCAGCATCGCCATCATCATGCCTGGCAGCGACTTGTCGCAGCCCGCAATCCCGACCAGTGCGTCGTAACAATGTCCGCGCATGGTGAGTTCCACACTGTCGGCGATCACTTCGCGGCTGACGAGAGAAGACTTCATGCCCTCATGCCCCATGGCGATGCCATCAGTCACGGTGATGGTGCAGAATTCGCGCGGCGTGCCGCCCGATTCCTTTACGCCCTTCTTGGCCGATTGCGCCTGGCGCATCAGGGCGATGTTGCAAGGCGCGGCTTCGTTCCAGCAGGAGGCAACGCCCACAAAAGGACGATGAATTTCCTCTTCGGTCAGCCCCATCGCGTAATAATAGGAACGATGTGGCGCGCGCTCGGGGCCTTCCGTCACATGACGGGATGGAAGTTTCGCTTTGTCGAACGTTGGCATGACGCAAACCCTTGCTTGGGGAATATGGACGCGGGCGGTGTGGTCTTCGGCTTTTGGAATTCCTGCCTTCTCCCCCTACCCCTCTCAGCCATATCGTTGCAAGAGTTGTCCGTCGGAAACAACAAATGAGATGCGCCCGCGAGCGTCCGCGAGCCACGCGTTGCCGACTGCGACGAAACGTCAACGTACCGGCATCAGGGGGCCACGGTTATCTGGCTCAGGGCCGAATAATCGACGTAGCCCTTGGCACCGCCGGAATAAAATGTCGGCATATCCCAGTCGTTCAGCGGTGCATTGGACGCGAACCGTGCAACCAGATCGGGATTGGCGATGATCAGTTTGCCGAACGCCACGGCGTCGGCGACACCGTCTGCCAGCGCCGTTTCCGCCGTTTCTTTTGTAAAACCTTCGTTGGCGATGTAGACGCCGCCGAAGGCCTCTTTCATTTGCGGCCCGATGCTGTCTTCGCGGCGCGCTTCGCGAGCACAGATGAAAGCTATGCGCCGCTTGCCAAGCTCGCGCGCAACGTATGTGAAGGTGCCGAGCCGGTCGGTATCACCCATGTCATGGGCGTCGCCGCGCGGCGCGAGATGCATGCCCACGCGGTCGGCCCCCCAGACCTCGGCCACGGCGTCAGTCACTTCCAGCAACAGGCGCACACGCTTCTCGCGCGTGCCGCCATAGGCGTCGGTGCGGTGATTGGTCGAGTCCTGCAGGAACTGATCAAGCAGATAGCCGTTCGCGCCGTGAATCTCCACGCCGTCGAAGCCGGCCTTCTTCGCGTTCTCGGCGCCCTTGCGATAGGCGGCGATGATGCCGGGGACCTCACCCGTCTCCAGCGCCCGCGGCACTGGAAACGGACGCGGCGGACGCAACAGGCTGACATTGCCTTTCGCGGCGATGGCGCTGGCGGAGACCGGCGGCTTGCCATTGAGAAAACTCGGGTCGGAAATGCGCCCGACGTGCCAGAGCTGCAGAAAAATGCGCCCGCCCGCTTCATGCACAGCTTTTGTTACAAGCTGCCAGCCTTCGATCTGTTCGTCCGAATAGATGCCAGGCGTCGCCGCGTAGCCTGCGCCCATCGGGTCGACAATCGTCGCTTCGGAGATGATAAGGCCGGTGGTGGCGCGCTGGGCATAATATTCCGCCATCAGAGGCACTGGCACCCTTGTATCCTCCGCGGCGCGCGATCGCGTCAGTGGCGACATAATGATGCGGTTTGGTAGGCGCAGGGCGCCCATGGAAATGGGATCGAACAAGGACGGCATGCAAACCCCTTCTGTAATAGATACTGTTACATTAGATAGGAGATGTGCCGCGGCGCGACAAGGGCTAACCGAGATGTTTGATGGCTTCTCCGAGCCGCGCCGCCAAGGCGGCGGCGTCGGCGCGCTTCTCGCGCTGTTCCGCGAGAACCTCTTCCGGAGCGCGCGAGACGAACTGCTCGTTGGAGAGCTTGGCATCGAAGCGGGCGATCTCGTCGTGTGCCTTCTTCAATTCCTTCTCCAGACGCACGCGTTCCTTGGCGAAGTCTATGACGTCGCCGAGCGGCAACGCGGCCACCGCTTCGCCGACGACGAACTGCGCCGAGCCTTGCGGAATGGTATCTGCGATGTCGACGGAGGAAAGCCGCGCCAGCGTGACGATGACGCCGTGATGGCGCTCGAGACGTGCCCGCGTCACGGGGCTCGCGTCCTTCAGCACCAGCGCGATCTTGGCGGCAGGCGGCACGTTCATCTCGGAGCGGATCGAACGCACCCCGGCGATGAGATCGATCACCCACTGCAGTTCGGTGCAGGCGTCCGCGTTCTTGGGCAGCGCCGACAATTCCGGCCACGGCCCTTCGATCAGCAAAGAGGCGCGCGGTGCGAGGTGTTCCACCGTGCGCGCCCAAAGCTCTTCGGTGATGTAGGGCATGAAGGGATGCAGCCGCGCCAGGATGCGGTCGCGCACCGAGGCGGCGGTCATGCGCGCCTCGGCCTTGGCGCCTTCATCGGTGCCGTTGAGCAGCGGCTTGATGAATTCCAGATACCAGTCGCAGAACACGTCCCAGACGAAATGATAGGCCGCGCCCGCGGCGTCGTTGAAACGCAGCGCTTCCAGCGCCGCGGTCACGTCGGCGGAGGCGCGCGCCGTTTCCGCCACGATCCATTTGTTGACGGTGTGCGTAACCGCCGCCGGATCGAAATCCGCGCGCGTCTCGCAGCCGTTCATCTCGCAGAAGCGCGCCGCGTT
>DAIDUA010000081.1 GCA_027456965.1 Alphaproteobacteria bacterium
GCGCATAAGTACACCTCGTTAACACGCATTTTCACAGTAAATTGCAACCCTGAAACAAGTCCCGCTGGCGATGCGCGCCCAAGCCGTGGTAGCCCGTGCTTATGGCTGGGTTAAGGCGGACAATAGCACTTGTCGGGATGATGGGGGCAGGCAAATCCTCCGTCGGACGGCGTCTTGCCACGCGTCTGGACGTGCCTTTTCGCGATGCCGACGCCGAGATCGAAAATGCCGCCGGCTGCACCATCCCCGAAATCTTCCAGCGCTTCGGCGAAAGCGCGTTCCGCGACGGCGAGCGTAAGGTCATCGGCCGCCTGCTCGCCGAGCCGCCACATGTCCTGGCGACCGGCGGCGGCGCCTTCATGGACACCGGAACGCGCGCGCGCGTGACGGAATGCGCCTTCTCTGTGTGGCTCAGGGCGCCGGTGGATGTCCTGCTCGCGCGCGTTCAGCGCAAGGACGATCGTCCGCTTCTCAAGGCCGGCGATCCGCGCGATATCCTCGAAAAGCTGCTGAAGGAACGCGAACCGATCTATGCGCAGGCCGACCTCACCATCGAAAGCGAAAACGGCCCGCACGGCGAGACGGTGGAACGCATTGTGAAGGCACTGGTAGAACGTGGTATCTGCGAGGACGCATGAGCGAACGTATCACGGTAAGTCTGGGCGCGCGGAGCTACGACATTCATGTCGGCACCAGCGTGTTTTCGCGTGCGGGCGAATTGCTGTCGCCCTTCGCGCGCGGGCCGGTGCCCGTGATCACCGACGCCAATGTCGCCGGGCTGCACCTGGATCCGTTCGTGGAATCGCTGAAGTGCGCCGGGATCGACGCTCGGCCTATCGTGCTCGACGCAGGCGAAGGCACGAAAAGCTTCCGCTGGCTGGAACGGCTTTGCAGCGCCCTGCTGACGGTGGGAGTCGACCGCGGCGGACTTGTGGTCGCGCTCGGTGGCGGCGTGATCGGCGATCTGACGGGTTTCGCGGCGGCCGTGCTGAAACGCGGCATCGATTTCGCGCAAGTACCCACCACCTTGCTGGCGCAGGTGGACTCCTCCGTCGGCGGAAAGACGGCAATCAACACGGCGGAAGGGAAAAACCTTGTCGGCGTGTTCCATCAACCGAAGATCGTTCTGGCCGACGCCGGCGTGTTGTCCACCCTGCCGCGACGCGAATTGCTGGCGGGCTACGCCGAAGTGGCAAAGTACGGCGCTTTGGGCGACGCGGCTTTCTTTGAATGGCTGGAAACAAACGGCGCGAAAGCGCTTGGCGGCGACGAAGCGGCGCTCGTGCGCGCCGTGGCGCATTCCTGCCGCATGAAAGCCGATATCGTGGCGCGCGACGAACACGAATCCGGCGAACGTGCGCTACTCAATCTCGGCCATACCTTCGGCCACGCGCTGGAAGCGGCGACGGGCTTCTCGGATCGCCTGCTGCACGGCGAAGGTGTCGCCGTGGGCATGGCGCTGGCCTTCCAATTGTCCGTGAAGCTGGGTTTATGCGGCAGCCAAGATGCAGACCGTTTCACGCGGCACCTGAAGGCTGTCGGCCTGCCGGCTTCGATTGCCGACGTTCCCGGGCCACGGCCTTCCGTAGACCTGCTATTCGAACACATGGCCCACGACAAGAAGGCTAAGGACGGCCAGCTGACGTTCATCTTGCTGCGCGGCATCGGCCAAGCCTTTGTCACACGCGATATACCGAACGAGGCGGTACGCGACGTGCTGGCCGCCTAACGGGCCTGCGATAAGCCTCAGCTCGTCCAGACCTCGCCGTCTGCAATGTTTTCGACGGCCAAGCAGGGCGAAGGCAAGCACGCTATACTCGATCCCCCGCTTCGAGGATTCCGTCATGGACACGACCCTGGTCATCAGCCTTTTTGCGATCATCGCGCTGATGGCCGCCGGAGCGTTCTTCGCAGGCTCGGAGACCGCGCTGACAGCGGTTTCACGTGGCAAAATGCACCAACTCGCAAAAGACGGCTCCGATGCCGCGGCAAAGGTCAACAAGCTGATCGGCAATCGCCAGCGGCTGATCGGCGCCCTGCTTCTTGGTAACACCTTTGTGGAAATTCTGGCCTCTTCGATTGCGACTT
The DNA here is from genome assembly GCA_027456965.1 of Alphaproteobacteria bacterium. Taxonomy (GTDB): domain Bacteria; phylum Pseudomonadota; class Alphaproteobacteria; order Micropepsales; family Micropepsaceae; genus Rhizomicrobium. Next base: position 2,089 of record DAIDUA010000081.1, read on the forward strand.
CTGTCCTCGAGGTCAGGTTCGGACCTCAGGCGGTAGCCATCGTCGCCGTCATCATGACCCTGCTCATTCTGGTGTTCGGGGAAGTGCTTCCGAAGACGCTGGCCATCGCCCGCACCGACAGGTTTGCACTGGCGACTGCGGCGCCCGTGCTGCACGTGGTGCGAATTCTCGGCCCCATCGTCGGGTCGGTACAGTCGTTCGTTTGGAGGTTGCTGCGGCTGTTCGGCGTCAAGGAAGAAGATTCGACCGCCCTGACCCACGACGAAATCCGCGGTACCGTCTTCCTACACCACCAGGAGGGAACGGTCGAGCGCGAAAGCCGCGACATGATCAGCGGCGTCCTGGATCTCAGGGAACTGAGCGTCGGCGACGTGATGATCCATCGCAAGAACATGATGACAGTTTCGGCCGACCAGAGTGCCGACCAAATCGTCAGGGCGCTGATGGCTACGCACCACGCCCGGGTCCCGGTCTGGCGCGAGCAGCCCGAGAACATCGTCGGCGTATTGCACACCAAGGACGTCGTTCGCGCCGTTCTGGCCAATCGCCTTTCGCCGAAGGGGCTGGACATCGACACGCTGATCACGCCGCCCTGGTTCGTGCCGGAGACCATGGCGCTGGAGGAACTGCTGGATGCCTTCCGGGAAAAACGTTCGCATTTCGCGCTCGTGGTTGACGAATACGGCATGATCCTCGGACTGGTCACACGTGAGGACATTCTCGATGAGGTCTTCGGCCGCATCCCCGACGAACACGGCGCCATGGTGCAGGCTGGCATCCGTCCGCAACCCGACGGCTCGTTCTACGTCGACGGCGTGACGACCATTCGAGACATAAACCGCGCGCTGGACTGGAATTTGCCAGACGACGAGGCCACGACGCTCGCCGGCCTGGTGATCCATGAAGCCAGAACCATTCCCGATATTGGCCAGCGCTTCGCCTTCTACGGCTACAAGTTCGAAATCCTGCGCCGCCAGCGCAACCAGATCACGGCGCTGCGCGTGATGCCGCCGGAGAAAACCACGGATGCAAAGGATCGGAACGCCGAAGCAAAATGACGGGGCTACTTCTCCGCTTCCCCTGGCGTCAATGTTGTCAGCGCCAGCGCGTGGATTTGGGATTTCATCTCGTCAGCCAGTGCAGCATAGACGCGGCGCTGACGCTCGACGCGTGACAGTCCGGCGAAAGCGGCGGAGACGATCCGCACCGTGAAATGGGTCTCGCCGCCCGGGCGGTGCCC
>DAIDUA010000082.1 GCA_027456965.1 Alphaproteobacteria bacterium
GGCTGACGGCGGCGGCCGTCGCCGCGCCGACCAGCAACGTGGAACGCAGGCTGCTATGGATTTTGAACACTGGAACCCCCTTGGTTCTGTCGTAACGACAATTGCTCGCGGGCAGCTTTTGATCAGCGTTGTGATTAAAAGCGACTAAGTTTCATGGGCCCGTTTGAAACGAGGCTAAGTGGGCGGGGGGGGAGCGTCAAAAGGGGAATCGAGTGAGCCTAAGTTTCACTATAGATATGTGGCATTTAGGCGTCAGAAATGCATAGGTTAGCCATTTCGTTTCGAAAATAACATTGTCTTGGAAATTAAAAGTCTTAAATGACGCAAAATTTATGTGAAAATTGCCGCCGACGCCATCGCGGAAAAATCTTGTTTTTTCAATGACTTACATGCATTCCTACTGCGACGCTGAGAAAATAAGCGGCAACGGCGAATAATTAGGCATCGTTTTTATGTCGAGATTGCATGGCCTTGCAATTTGGGCTGCCAAATTGATCGGTCCGGCAAACACAATGACGCTACGGATTACTGCTATTTGGAAAAACGGTGCATGGGTGTCGCTTTGCGGGCTGCCCTGGGCAATGCCTGCTTGGCAAAAAACGGCGGGCCGAAGCCCGCCGCCTGTTTTGAGTAGCCCTAAAGAGCGATCAATACTTCGCCGTGACGCCCAGAAATATCGTCCGGCCGAGCGCGTCATAGACGCCGGGATAAGTATTGCCGTTGCCGAACGGCGCACCCGAGACACCGTAGTTGGCCGAGTCGACGACGGGTGGATTCTTGTCGAAGAGGTTGTTGACGCCCGCGCGGAGCGCGATGCCCTTGCTGACGGTCCATGTTGCTGCCAGGTCGAAGTAGTCGAATGCCGCCAGATGTGCGTCCGCCAGATCAGGACACGGCAGACCGCTTGAACCGCAGGAAGCATTGAGAATCGGATTGGCCGTGTTCAAGTCGAGCTTCGAGCTGCTCAAGTGCCGCCATGCGAGCGACACATCGATGTCCCATGGCGACGCCCAAGTCACGCGCAGTCTATGGCGCCATTTTGGCGTCGGCGTGCCGCATGTCGTCCCGAAAAGGCCCGCACAGTCGTAAGTCGTGAAGCCCTTGAACGGTTGCGTGATCAGCGTGTTGGTGTAGGTGGCGACGAAATTGAGCGCCAACGACCCGTTGTCGCCTAGGCTGAAATCGCTCAGATCGGCCTGATAATTGGCTTCCACGTCGACGCCGTCCGTGGACAGATAGCCGGTATTGACTGTCTGTGCACCGACGAAGCCGGCTCCGTAGATGTTGCCATGTCCGCCGTTGCTGCGCTGGACGAGCGGGCACGCAACGGCTTGGCTGGCGGTCGTCGCACCCACGCCGTAGCACGCCGCCAGCGTGACATTCGGGTTTGGCGAGTTGATGTAGTTGTTTACCTTGATGTCGAAGTAGTCGACCGTCGCCGTGAAGCCGGACAGGAATGTCGGCGTCACGACAAGGCCCACGGAGAACGTATCCGACTCTTCCGGCTTAAGGGCCAGATTGCCCTGACCCTGCTGGTTGCACTGCGCCGCCGGACAGCTGCTGGTCGGGTGCGCGCCTTCCAGGGCGCAGTTTGCGATAATTGTCGGGTCTGTCGCGTGATAGCACGGATCTGTTCCGCCGAAGAGGACGACGTTAGCGGGGTCGTATAGCTCAAGCACATCTGGTGCGCGAACGGCTCTTTCGTAGCTGCCACGGAAACGGAAATCGTCGATCGGCTGCCATTGTAGCCCGGCCTTGTAGGCCCATGTATCGCCGGAAGAACTGTAAGCCGAATAGCGGAGACCGCCGTTGAAGCTGAGGTCTTGGAAAAACTCTTTGTTTTGGGCGATCGGGATCTGCACCTCGCAGAAGCCTTCGGCCACGTTGAACGACGATGCTGGTACGGGCAGCGTTGCTCCGCCTTGGCCGTACAGGTCATTGAGCTGGAAGTCGCGGCTGGTTTTCAGTTCTAGGGTTTCTTTACGGTATTCCGCACCGAATGCCACGCCGACGCCGTCCGAGGCCCAAGGCGATTTAAAGCCGTATTGGCCAAGGTCGCCGTTGATCGAACCGGTAACGACCACTTCTTCCGTGTAGCCCGTTTTAAATCCCTGTCCGGTGACGTAGTTGAGCATGTTCGGCGTGATGGAGCCGAAGCCATTGAAGATGTCGAGCGGTACGCAGTTCGTATCGATCCCCATGTCGTAGGCGACACAGTGTCCGGTTGCCGGATTGACCTGCAGGGCGTTTTGCACGCGCTGCACCGAGAATTCGTTGTCGTATGTCTCGCTGTAAAGCGTGATGCCGTACTGGCCGCTGATATCGTAATTCCAGCTGTTGCCGAGGTCGCCCTTGGCGCCGAGCACGAAACGATAGGCCGTGTGACGAAGATCGTCGACGCGGTCGCCGCCTTCGATGTCGCGGCGGCCGATCTGGACCAGTGCCTGGCCGGGCACCATGTTACTTTCGCCCATCCAGACGCCGCCAACCTGCGTGCTGCCGGCGTTGCTGCACAACGCCGCATTTTCCTGCGCCGTCATCAGCGGGTTGTTGCAGTTCACCTCGACATAGGATGGATGCGCGTCAGGCGGTCCGTTCGGGTTCACGATCCTGCCGGTGCCCAGGAAGAGGCCCGATGGTGCGATTTGGGCCAGCGTGTGATCGTCCGAGAACATGAAGTCCGCATAGACGTCCAACGCCTTGTCGACTTCGTAATGGCCTTCGAAGCCGCCGATGTAGCGGACGTCCGGACGCTGGATGTAATTCTTGGCGCCGTAATTGTACTTCTGGCTCGTGGCGCCCGTGTAATTGACGAATTGGCCGGTGCCTGCATGGCCGGTGCCGGTCTGGAAGAAATCATAGTTTGTTCCGGCATAGTAGTCGTCGAGCGAGAACCAACGATTGTAATTGCTCGAGCCGGAACAGACGTGCACGTCATGACTATTGACGGCGATGGAGCACGCTGAGTAGTCCCGCTTGTCCTGCGTTACCGCTTGGATGCTGCGATAGCCGATATAGCCTGTAACGTTGCCTTTGCCGTCGGGCGTGTTGGCGCCGAACAGCATCGTAACGTCGTTCGTCCGGCCGCCCCACCAGTCGTGTGGCGCCGCCGCGAAGTGCGCCGTGTTCTGATAACCTTCATAAGTCTTGTTGCCGTTGCCGGCCTGATTGATGCCGAGCTGGCCGTCGATCTCGATGCCTTCGAAGTCTTTGCGCATGACGAAGTTCACGACGCCAGCCAACGCATCTGAGCCGTACACGGCCGACGCGCCACCAGTCAGAACTTCAACGTTATCGACGGCCAGCTCGGCATCAATCAGGCCGGCAACGGCAACAAGACTTATGAAGGTTATCAGAACACGGCGCACTTCGCGGCGGCG
>DAIDUA010000083.1 GCA_027456965.1 Alphaproteobacteria bacterium
GGCGACGAACAGGTCAGGGCTCGCCACCGTGACGCGGTCGCGCGGCCCGGTCATGTGCAGCACGCCGTCGTGCACTTCGACGCTGATTTCGTAGGTCTTCGCCAGCCCCTTGGTGCGGAAGTGGCGCGTTTCGCCGATCTGTTGGGCGATCACTTCGTCCAGGGCTTCGTCGATCGTGCTCTTGCGGTTGCGGTGCGCAGAGGGAGGAATCTCGGCGCCGGGCTCGAAGGTCAGGCCGTAGCGCAACTGGCGCGCGGCCAGCGCCCGGAGATTGATGCGTTGCTGCGCCGAATAGCTGTCCTCCATGGCGATCAGCATGGCGGTGTCGGCCGCCACGTCCCGCGCCATGCGCCGCGTGGTGGTCTCGAGATCGCGCTCGAAGAAGACGTAGGTGACGATCGCCTGCAACAGGAACATCGGCGCGATGATGATGATGAGCGAACGGCCGAACAGGCCGCGCGGCATCATGCGCTTGAGCAGACGGCCCGGGTGCAGCCGCGGCAGCATACTCATGGCGCGCTCAAACGATGTGATCGGGGACAAGGACATAACCCACACCGCGGACGGTCTGAAGATAAAGCGGAAGCTTGGGATCCTCCTCGATCTTGCGCCGGAGCCGCGTCACCTGCACGTCGATCGAGCGCTCCAGCGCCACGCCCAGCCGCGCGCAAAGGTCGGCGCGCGAAAAGGAGCGTCCGGCATTCGCCGCGAAAAGCTGCAGCAGCGCGCTCTCCGACGTCGTCAGGCGCACCGGCTTGTCCTTGCGCTTGAGCTGCTTGCGCTCGGGATCGTAGATGCAGTCGCCCATGCGCACTTCGCCGATCGCGGTGCGGGCGGGCGGGGCGGCGCGGCGCAGCAGTCCGCCGATCCGCAGCACCAGTTCGCGGGGCTCGAAAGGCTTCGCCAGGTAGTCGTCGGCGCCGCGCTCCAGGCCCTGGATGCGGTCTTCGGCTTCGCCTTTCGCCGTCAGCATCAGGATCGGCACGGAAGAGCCGGCGCGCACCGACTGGGTCAGCTCGAAGCCGGATTCGCCGGGCATCATCACGTCGACGATAAGAAGGTCGAAGGCCATGCTTTTCATCAGCGCCCGCGCGTCCGCCGCGTTCGCCGCGGCACTCACCCGGAACCCGTTGGAGGACAGATAGCGCTGCAGCAGCGCGCGCAGCCTTTCGTCGTCGTCGACGACCAGCAGATGCGGATCCTGCACGGTCGAACTCATGGCTTGCCTCTCTGGCCGATGACGCCCTGCAGCACTTTACGGAAGCCGTTCACGGCCTCCTGACCTGCCGCCTTGAACGCCGAGGCCAGAAGCGGACGTTGTGCGTCCCAAATCGCGTCGGCCAGCGCGGCGCCCGACTCGGTCAGCTGCAAACGGCGGGTGCGTCGATCTTGCATACCCGGTTTGCGCTCCACGAGGCCTTCTTTCAGAAGATCGTTGAGGACGCGGTTCAGGCTCTGCTTGGTCACTTTCAGGAAGCCCAGCAATTCGGCGACAGAAAGTCCCGGATTGCGGGCAATGAAATGCAAGGCGCGGGCATGGGCGCGTCCCAAACTTGCTTTGGCGAGTGGAGCCGCACCTTGTCCCGAAATGTCGCGAGCGGCGAAGAACAGCAAATCCAAGCCTTGCTTTAGCGCCTCATCGCTAAGGTATAATGTTCGCGTATCGGGCGGTGTCCCGCCGAATTTTACGTCAGACATGCTGACATAAATAGGCCGCCTGCCAAGGCAAGGCAAGAGCCTGGAGGATAATACGATGGCCGATGTGGTCCCCTTTGACGTCCGCGAAGGTTCGCTTTGGTACGACGGCAAGCTCGTGCCCTGGAAGGATGCGAAGACGCACGTCCTGACGCACGGACTGCACTACGCCTCCTGCATCTTCGAGGGCGAGCGTGTCTATTCCGGCCGCATCTACAAGCTGAAGGAGCACACCGCGCGGCTGTTCGAAAGCGCGCGCATCCTCGGCATGAAGATTCCCTATACCGAAGATGAAATCAGTGCCGCCTGCATCGAAGCGGCCAAGGCGCAGGACATCGTCGACGGTTATGTCCGCCCTGTCGTCTTCCGCGGTAGCGAGATGATGGCGGTGTCGGCCCAGCAGACCAAAATCCACGTCGCCATCGCCGTGTGGCAATGGCCGTCCTATTTCGATCCGGTCACCAAGCTGAAGGGCATTCGCCTCGACATTTCCGACTGGAAGCGTCCGGCCCCCGACACGGCGCCGACCAAGGCCAAGGCGGCAGGTCTTTACATGATCTGCACGATGTCGAAGCACGCGGCAGAGGCCAAAGGCTATGCCGATGCGATGATGCTTGATTATCGCGGCTATATTGCCGAGGCGACGGGCGCAAACATCTTCTTCGTGAAGGACGGAACGCTGCACACGCCGACCCCTGACTGCTTCCTTAACGGGATCACCCGCCAGTCGGTGATGGCGCTGGCTCGCGCCCGCCAGATTCCGGTGGTGGAGCGGCACATCGAGCCGCAGGAAATGACAGGCTTCTCCGAGTGCTTTCTCACCGGTTCGGCCGCGGAGGTGACGCCTGTGTCCGAGATCGGGCCCTACCGCTTCAAGCCTGGGCAGATTTCCGAGACGCTGATGCACGACTATGCCGACGAAGTCCGCCGGCCTGCGTCGCAGGTGAAACTGGACTAGCTACGTCCACCGCTTCGCCGCTTTGTCGTCCGATGCCCTGGCGTCCACCCAGCGCATCTCGGTGCCGCGGCGTTCCTGCTTCCAGAACGTGGCTGTGTGCTTGAGGTGGTCCATCAGGAACTCGCAGGCCGCGAAGGCGTCGCTGCGATGGGCCGCGGCGACGGCGACAAGGACGATGCGTTCGCCGGCCTTCAATTCGCCGACGCGATGGATGACGGTGACGCCCAGCAATGGCCAGCGGCAGGCGGCGTCTTCGACGTGCCGGGCGATCTCGCGCTCCGCCATGCCCGGATAATGTTCGAGCACCAGCGCGTCGACCCCGTCTTCACCGCGCACATGGCCGGTGAAGCTCGCCAGAGCACCCGCCGCCTTGGGCATGTCCTCCAGCTCACGCACGAGGTCGAAGGGGTCGGACTGGATTTTAATCCGCGCTTTCATCCGCCCGTCACCGGAGGAAAAAAGGCGACCTCATCGCCGTCGCCGATGGGCATATCGAACCCGGCGTGTTCTTGATTCACCGCCGCGCGCAGCCGTGACAGATCGGCGAGGGCGTCCGCATATCCAGGCCCCAGCGCGCAGAGATGCGCGGCGAGGTCGCGTACCGTCGCGACGTTGGCCGGGCGGGCGACATCTTCTTCGCTCTTGCCGATCTTCTGGCGCACCCAGGCGAAGTAAAGCAGCTTCACGCCGGAGTCTCGCGTCGTGCGCGCGTATGCGCCAGGCCCGCGCGCAGATAGACATAGCCCGTCGCCACCGTCAGGCCCGCCGCCACCCATAGCGCCACATAGGCGAAGGCCAGCGCGCCGGGCACGATCTTGTCGGCCATGGGGCCCAGGATCATGGCGCCGATGGCGATCATCTGGATGGTGGTCTTGATCTTGGCGAAAAAGCTCACCGGCACGCTGACGTCGGCGCCTGCCAAGAATTCACGCAGGCCCGAAACCAGGATTTCGCGGGACAGGATCACCAGCGCTGGCACCAGCTTCCATCCGTCGAAGCTGCCGCCGGCCACCAGC
>DAIDUA010000084.1 GCA_027456965.1 Alphaproteobacteria bacterium
ATGCACTTCGAGTTCGCCGTCCGGCGTCTGCGGCGGCAGCAAGACGATCTTGTGGATATCGTCGCCGACCTGGAAGTTGAACGGCACCTGGCCCACGCCCGCCTCGATCGACGTTACGCCGGTGAGATCGACGTGCCGGTAAATCCAACAGGGGTTCATGATGTCCACCAGGAAGACCGCCCGCGGCCCATCGACCGGCGCGTCGTCTTCCAGAGACAGCGGAATATCGTTGGTGCACAGCTTGAGTTCGTGGCTGTCGCGCCGTAGCAGAGACATCACGGTCAGGTCCTTGACCGTGGGCGCGGTAAGTGCGGCGCCGTTGAAGAAAGCCACGGCGGTGATCAGCGACGGCAGCGGCAGATCAAGAGGCGCGTTGTAGAGCGGCGAGTCGACCGTCGGTGGCGTTCCGTCCAGCGTGTAGTGGATCGCACCGAAATCTACTTGATTGGCCAACGACACCGCCGTGCGATTCGCCATTGGTTCGTATTGCGCCTTCACGCGAACCGCCACCGCACTTTCGGAATGCGTTATTCCGAGCGCACGATAGCGCCCCAGTTGGGCCGGCAACCGCGCGAGAAAGTCTTGCCAATTATGTGTGCCGGCCGGCGACCACGCCAATTCGGCAAGGGCCGCCGCACGCGGAAACGCGGCATAGTCGACGAGGTCTTCCTTGCGGATGTGCTCCGTCCAGATATTCGCCTGCAGACCGATGATGTGCGCCTGCTCCTCCGGCGTCAGGGACGGCGGCTCCGGGTTGAAATCGTAGACATCCTTGAGCGAGACGATCGCACCACGCCCCGGCGGTTCGTCGGCGCCCTCAGCCTGCCTATTGTCGAAGTACAGCGTCGGCGCTGGCGACAATACGGCATCGTGCCCGGTCTTGGCCGCGGCGATCGCACCATCGATGCCGCGCCAGGAGGTGATCGTGGCATCGGGCGGCACGCCGCCTTCCAGGATTTCGTCCCAGCCGATCAGGCGCCGGCCATGCGCCGCCAGGAACTTCCCGATCCGCGCCGTGAAGTAGCCCTGCAGCGCATCTTCGTTGGCGATGCCCAGGGTATGCATCTGCGCCTGGATTTTCGGCGAAGCCTTCCATTGATCTTTGACCGCTTCGTCACCGCCGACATGAATGTACGGGCTCGGAAACAGATTCATGACTTCCGTGAGCACATTCTCGAGGAAGGCAAAGGTGGAGTTGTCGACATTGTAGAGATACGGGAAAACACCCCAGTCGCTGGAGACCTGCTTGGGCGGGTTCTTGACCGAGCCAAGTTCCGGATAGGCGACGATCGCCGCCAGGGCATGGCCCGGCATCTCGATCTCCGGTACGATTGTTACGTTGCGCCGCTTCGCGTACACGACGATGTCCCGGACTTCGTCCTGGGTGTAGAAGCCGCCATAGAGCCTGGGCCTGCCCGTGGCGGGGTCGATGTCCGCGGCCGGGCCCGCGCCGGCCGGCACGCGCCAGCCGCCAACACCCGTCAGCTTCGGGTACTGCTTGATCTGGAGCCGCCAGCCCTGATCGTCGGTAAGATGCCACTGCAGAACGTTGAGCTTGTGCAGCGCCATCGCGTTTATGAACGACTTGACGAAGGCCGGAGACTGGAAGTGACGCACCGAGTCCAATAGCAGCCCGCGCCAGGCAAAACGCGGCGCGTCAGTTATCCGCACGTCGGCCACGTCGATCCGCGACGCTCGGCCCTCAGTCTGAGTCAGCAGCTCCCAGAGCGTCACGCAACCGTAGAACAGACCGGCCTGCGTCCCTGCCGACACGACGATGCCATTACGCGTCACGTCGAGGCGATAACCCTCATTTCCCGTCGCCTTTGGACCGCTCAATCGCCGCAGCACGATCGCGTTGCTTGGTGTTGCAGCGGTGTCGGCGGTCTGCGGTGCGAGCGACAGTCCGCGTGTCCGCTTTACGAGCTTTGCCAGATAATCGGCAATCCAGGAGCAGTCCGTGTCCCCGGCGCCGCAAAGCACCGGCGTCCCATCGGCAACCGTAAAATGCCCTTCGGCGAGCACCATGCTCTGCGGCTCCGGGATAATCGATGGCGACTTTTGCTCCGGACTTGGCGAAAGCCAGCCGGTGAGATCGTCGTAGCGCGCGCCAGCCCATCCCGCAATTTCCGTCTGACATCCAGACAAAACCGGTGCAACAAGCAGAAGCAAGGCCAGAACACGCAGCCGGGCAAATATTCCGCAATGGCGAGAAATCACGGCTTGCATGGAGAAATCATATCGCTTGCGGCGACGTCCGGTGGTCCGTTGGAAAGAAAAGCGGAGCAACTTTCGCCACTCCGCTCCAAGCAGTCACAGTACAAGAGGAGAGGCACATCGTGAAGGCCGAACCTGGGCGCAATTTCAGGCGCCCAGGTTCATCTCACATCTCAGTACTTGAACCGGACACCAGCATAGAGCTGGGTACCGTTGCTATAGAACGCGCGTGGCTGAACGCCATCCACCGCGTAATATTTCAAGGTCTGGTTGGTCAAATTCGTCGCGTCGAAGGTCAGGGACACGTTATCGGTGACCGTGAACTGCATCGAAGCGTCCAACGTTCCATACGAATTCTGGTATTCCGCAGAGCTGCGATCCAGGCCAACCAGCATGGCGGAGCGGTAGTTGTAGGACAACCGAGCACTCAGCCAATCGTTCTCGTAGTAGCCGGTGAGGTTGGCCGTATTCTTCGAGTCGCCAACCAGCGGACCGCCGCCGTTGTCCACGCCGTTGGCATAGGTGTAGTTGGCGATGACTCCGAGGCCGTTCCAGAGCGGCTGCTGCCAGCTGATTTCCACACCTTCATCATGACCGCTGGAATTGAACGGCGACGTGATCGTGTAGAGCGAGTAGACCGGGGTCGGGTTTTTGCCGGTCAGCGTCATGTTCACATAGCGGGCCGTGCTGGTGCCATAGGACACGTAGGAAGACAGATCCATGTAGAACACGTCGATGGAAAACAACGATTGCGGCGCATAGTACCATTCATAGGCAAGGTCGTAATTTGCCGACCGCACCGGCTTAAGATTGGGGTTTCCGCCATTGCCGGTCAGGTTCAGGTCGGTAAGTTGCACCGATCCGCCCAAAGCACTGTAGTCGGGGCGGGCCATCGTCTGGGCCGCGGCAAAGCGTATGTCGCTCTCGTCGTTCAGATTGATGCTGATGTTGGCGCTGGGCAGGACATCCCAATAGTCATGGGTGATCTTGTTGATCCCATAGGAACCGAAATCGCTGTATGTGCCGGTCGGATCGTTGACGTACTGGTTTATCGTCTCCGCCGTTTTGACGATGCGGACGCCGAAATTGCCCTTCCAGTTGTCGCCGCCGATATTCGCCATCGCATAGGCTGCGGTGTCCTGTTCGGTCATGTCCATGCTGAGCTGCCAATCGAACCGGCCGTTCTTAGGATTCGAGATGGCCGCTGGCGACTGAGGATAAGGTCTCCAACTCGTATTGTTGAAGAGAAGGGTCTCAATCTCGGCCGTGTTGCCCTGCGGAACGTCGGTTAACATGCCCGGGATCTTGAAGGCACTGGCAAAATCGGACGGATAGTTGGAGGTGGAAACCTGGCTGCCGATCGATCCGCCATAGGATACGCCGCCATCCCAGGTAATAGCGGTCCGTTTGTGGTCGGAGTAGCGCGCACCCACCTTCACCGACTGGATGGGGCCGACACCCACATGGTACTCGGCATCGACTTGACCGTAGTATTCGCGGTCGACCGCGTTATCCACAACCGTCCATGCCCAGTCATTAACCAGCGTGGAATCGTCGGAAAGGTTCACGCCCGGAACACTGACTGAGGCAACGCCGGTGGGAGTGCCGAAATTATAACTCGCCGTGCCACCCGCCGCCGGTGATACTTCGCCTTCCCAGGCCACCTGCGGATTCGTCTTACCGACGCCGTGGCTGTAGCCAGTCTTGAAACTCACCGACAGATTTTCGTTCGGCTTCCAATTCCCGTCGGCGTTGACATAGTAGGTTTCAGCTGCCGAACCAGGACGGCCGATGAAGTCCGCGACGATGGGGTTCACCGTATTCCCCAGCGAATTTTTTGCCTGAAAGGTTGCGGCTACGACGGTGTTGTTCTTGACCGTGTAGGCGGTGGGGACGTTGTTGTTGAACTCATTCGTGCCCCAGAACATGTAGTTGTCGTTGATGTTGCTAGCGTTGAGGTGGGAGTAGAAGCCGGTCAGCGTCACGCCGAAGCTGTCGCTCGGCTGGAACTGAATGGCAATGTCGCCGCCCTCGCGCTTGCGCTGCTGCAAGAAGAGCGCCGAGCCGATCAACGTAGGATAAGAAGCCCCGACGATGGCACCTGGTTCGGCAAGCCCTGCCGTGTTGGTGGCGGCCACCTGCGAATAGCCGAGGAATTCCTGACCGTCGCGACGGATGTCGCGCGTTTCATAAAAGGCCTGCGCCATGACGCCGACCGTCCCAGCATCGTTCTTCCATGCGAACAATGCGTTAAGTTGCGGCGTGGTCTTGCCGCGCTGCGTGGTATAGGCCGCCTCCGCGCTTGCTTCGATCGTTAGATTATCCTTGAAGTCAAGCGGCTTGCGGGTCTGGATGTCGACGACGCCGGCCACGCCGCCCTCGACGAGATCGGCTTCCTGGCTCTTGTAGACTTTGGCCGTATCCACGATTTCCGACGGCAACAAGGTGTAGCTGACGCTGCGGCCGATCGTCTGGAACTGATCAAGGATGAACCAGTCGCCGTTGGCGATCGCGTGCCCGTCTACCAGCGTCTGCGTAAGGCTCGGATTGGTGCCGCGGATAGAAACGCGGTCGTTTTCGTCGAAGCCGCCCTCGCCACTCGCCGCCGAAACCGTATTGACGCCGGGGACGCGTTGGAGCGCGTCGGCGACATTCTTGTCCGGGAACTTGCCGATATCTTCCGCCGACACGGCGTCCACGATCGCAGTTGAATCCCGTTTGATATCGATGGCGCGGTCGAGAGACGCCCGAATGCCCGTCACGACGACGGTCTCGATCGGCGCATTGTTCTGCGGTTCCGTGTTGCTTTGCGCAACCGCCGGAACGCCTGCCGCCAAGATGGCAAGCGCGCTCGCCGACCCTGCCAAAATTCCCTTCAATCTCATGATGTTTTGCCCTCCGTTAGAATTTCATGAGGCATCCGAAACTGCCCCGCATCGCCCTCGAGACCTGTGCCGGACCCACGTATGGGTATTACTAGCAAAAGCCCAATATAATACCATTTATAAATTGGCATCCTGTGTCAAGCCCAATTTTTCCGGATATTTTCAGATTGACGCGTAGAAGACTTGATATGGTATGCAATTGGTATTACAAAATTGCCTAAATTGGCAGCGCGCTTGGGAGGCAGTTTTGCCCAGACTTTCGGCACTTATCGGCAACATCGACGAGGCCAACAGCTTGCCGCTCTATCAGCAGCTACAGCGTGGCCTGCGGCAGGCTATCGAAATGAAACTACTCAGTCCGAACGATGCGCTGCCGCCGGAGCGCGACCTTGCCGAGGAGTTCTCCATCTCGCGCATCACCGTGCGCAAGGCCCTCGACGGACTGGTCAGTGAAGGTTTCCTGACACGCCGGCAGGGCTCCGGCACTTTCGTGGCCGGCCGTGTGGAGAAGAACTTCTCCAAGCTGACCTCGTTTTCGGAGGATATGATCGCACGCGGCCGGGTGCCGCGCAGCGTTTGGCTGAAGAAGTCGCGGGGAACGGTGACGCCGGAAGAGTCACTTACCATGGGGCTGAGCCCGGGAACGCCGGTTTATCGTTTCAACCGCTTGCGCTTCGCGGACGATGCACCAATGGCTCTTGAGTTCTGCACGGTCCAAGCATTTTGCCTTCCGTCCATAGAGGCGGTCGAATCGTCCTTGTATCTGGCGCTTGAGAAGACCGGCAACCGCCCCACGCGCGCGCTCCAGCGCCTGCGGGCCGTTTTATTCAACGCCGAGCAGGCCGAGCTTCTGGGTGCAAAGGAAGGCGACGCAGGTTTGCTGGTCGAGCGCCGCGGCTTCCTGCGCGATGGCCGTGCCGTCGAGTTCTCACAATCCTATTATCGCGGCGATACGTATGATTTCGTGGCCGAATTGAATGCAATGGAGCAAGAAAAATGATGTCCGAAGACGGGTCCGCCCAACGCGTACCCATGCGGACGCGGATGTTTGCCGAAGCGGAAGAAGCGCCGCGCGCCATAGAGCGCCAATTGCGGGACAACGGCGAAATCATTGCCGACATTGCGCGGTCCCTGCGCAGGCTTTCGCCGCGCGCCGTCGTGACCGCAGCCCGCGGCAGCTCAGACAATGCGGCGACCTACGCCAAATACCTCATCGAAACGAAGATGGGGATTTTGACGTCGTCCGCCGCGCCATCGGTCAGCTCCGTCTATACCGCGCAGACAGATCTGAAGAACGTCGTGTTCCTGGCCTTGTCGCAATCCGGCCGCAGTCCCGATCTTCTGGCAACGCTCGAGGCGGCGAAACGGGCCGGCGCCTTCACGGTTGCGCTCGTCAATGCCGAGAATTCGCCGCTCGCGTGGCTCGCCGACGCCGTCGTCCCGCTCCGCGCCGGACCCGAGCTGAGCGTTGCGGCCACCAAATCCTTCGTCGCCACCAACGTCGCGATCGCCCATCTGATTGCGACCTGGCATGAGGACGATGGATTGCTGGCGGCGTTGAGCGGCTTGCCAGACTGCCTTGCGCAAGCCTGGCGGCTTGATTGGAGCGCGGCAATTACACGGTTGAAATCTGCCCGTGATCTCTATGTCATCGGTCGTGGGCTGGGATTTGGCATGGCACAAGAGGCCGCTCTCAAACTCAAGGAAACCTGTGCCCTGCACGCCGAAGCCTTCAGCGCTGCCGAGGTTCTGCATGGTCCGATGGCACTGGTAAAGGACCGGTTTCCGGTGTTTGTCATGTCGCAGGCCGATGAAACGCGCGATGGCGTCAACGAGCTGGTCGGCCGTCTTGCAGAGAATCACGCCGACGTGTTGCTTGCCGGCTTTTCCCATCCACAGGCGACGGTACTGCCGACCATTGCGGCAAATCCGGTTCTTGAACCGATTCTTTTCATCCAGAGTTTTTACCGGATGGCCGAGGCGCTATCGCGAGCCCGCGGCCTCGATCCAGACTCCCCTCCCCACCTGAACAAAGTCACCGAGACCGTTTGATGATGATCGCGCTCGTAAACGGCCGTGTCCTGTCCGAGCACGGTATTGCGGATGGACAAGCTGTGCTGCTCGACGAAGGCCACATCCGCGCCATCGTGCCGATGGGCGCATTGCCGGATAACATGGCACGATACGATCTGCGCGGCGGATTTCTGCTGCCTGGTTTCATCGACGTCCAGGTCAATGGCGGCGGCGGCGCTCTTTTCAACGACGCGCCGACAGTCGAAACCATCAGAACGATCGGCACGGCTCATGCGAATTTCGGCACAACCGGTTTTCTGCCGACGATCATCAGCGCCGACCTCGATGCGATCAAGACCGCCATCACCGCCGTCGATGCCGCCATCGAAGCCGGTGTGCCGGGTGTTCTGGGCATACACATCGAGGGGCCATTCCTGAGCTCCGCCCGAAAGGGCATCCACGATGCGTCGAAATTCCGTACACTCGGCACCGAGGCGCTCGAGTTGCTCACCTCGCTCAAGCGCGGCAAGACCCTGCTGACCCTGGCGCCGGAAACCACGACGCCTCAGACGATCCGCGCTCTGGCCGACGCCGGTGTGATCGTGTCGGCAGGCCACACAGATGCAAGCTTTGACATCGTGCAAAACGCATTACGAAGTGGCGTGAAAGGATTCACCCATCTCTTCAATGCCATGTCGCCGCTGACCAGCCGCGCGCCCGGCGTCGTCGGCGCCGCGCTCGACGACCGGGAAAGCTGGTGCGGCATCATTGTCGACGGGCACCATGTCCATCCCGCGGTGCTGCGCATCGCGCTTCGCTGCAAGGGCATCGACCGCCTGATGCTCATCACGGATGCGATGCCGAGTGTCGGATCTCCCACAAAGTCTTTTGCGTTGCAGGGCCGGACCATAACGGTCAAGGGCGGGGTCTGCGTCGCACCGGACGGAACACTCGCCGGCTCCGATCTCGACATGGCTGCTGCGGTCAGCAACACGATGGCGCTTCTCGGGGTCGATCTGTCGGCCGCCGCACGCATGGCCAGCCTCAATCCGGCAACGTTCCTGGGCCTCGAACAAGCGCTCGGCCGGATCCAGCCGGGCTACCGCGCCGATCTCGTTCTGCTGACGGAAAAGCTGGATGTTCTACAAAGTTGGGTTGGCGGACGTCCTCTACTGGCTTTCTGAAGCCAGAACTCCCGGCGCAGCGAGCACGATTGGAATGAACAGAGTGAACACCGTCGGCATTGAAGAGCATTTTTTTGCCGATCGCGAGGAAATGACGGACGTGCTCTGTTCCGACATCACCGCAAGGCTGACAAGCACCATCAATGCCAGCAGGCGCGCCAGCTTTATAGCGTCCGGCGGAACGACACCAATTGCGCTTTATGAGCGGCTGCAATCCGCCGGTATCGACTGGTCCAAGATAGACGTGACCTTTTCCGACGAGCGGTGGGTTTCTCCGACGACGGATGGCAGTAATGAAAAGCTCATCCGAACCCGCTTACTCCGAAACGGGGCCATCGCTGCGCGACTGTGCCCGCTGAAGACAACCGACACCACCGCCCACGAAGCGGAAGCGGCCGTACACCATTCCGTCAGCGCGATGGCCAGGCCGTTCGACGTAACCTTGCTTGGAATGGGCGTCGACGGCCACACAGCCTCCCTACATCCCTACGCCGATGGATTGGCCGAAGCGCTAGATGTGGACCATCCAGCCCTCGTACGGTCGATACGCCCAAAAAATATTACACAGGCCGGCGAACGCATGTCGCTGACCTTGCGCGCGATCCTCAATTCGCGGGTAATCATCATTCTGATCCAAGGGAGCGATAAATTGTCGGCACTGCGGAAGGCTATGTCGGACAGCGACGTGATGGCCATGCCTGTACGGGCCGTGCTTCATCAAAGCGTGACACCCGTTCGGGTCTACTGGGCCGCCTGAATGCGCGCCGATAGGCGCCCCGCGGGAGAATTATTATACTGTCTTGTCAGTCTTCCAGCCGTTGCCTGCAGTGGGGCGACCGATTTTGGTAATGCAGCGGAACACCATGAATGACGCCAACTGCGGGCCGTCCGCCCGGCAACATTATGAAGCCGCAATTTCGCTGCATCGCCAGGGCAGGCTGGCGGAAGCCGAACAACACTACCGGGCTGCGCTGCAATCCGCTCCCCGTCACCCGGACATATTGCATGGACTGGGGGTGCTCTGCATTCATGGTGAGCGAATTGAGCAGGCCTCAAACTTTTTCCGGCTTGCGGTGGCTGCCGCGCCGCAGAACGCCGGGTTCCGCAACGACCTGGGACTGACCTTGTCGCGGCTCAGGCGCAACGACGAAGCTGTGGCCGAGTTCGAGGCCGCGCTGAGGCTGACGCCGGATTTTGCCGATGCGCTCAAAAATCTCGGCACTGTATTTCTTGCGATTGGACGGTATGCAGATGCCGCCCAGCAGTTCGAGGAGGCGCTGCTTGCACGTCCCGATTACGTCCCGGCCCTCATGGGCCTAGGCGACGCATTGAGTATTCTTGGCCGGCACGTTGAAGCACAGGATGCGTTCGAGAAGATTCTGCTTCTCGATCCCCATAACGCGGCGGCCCATTTCGGCATCGGCACGCTCATGACGCAGTTGGGGCGTCTCGCAGATGCGCGCCGCGCCTTCGAATGCGCCATTGCGCTGTCGGCGAAATGCCCCGCCTATCACCGCGCTCTGGCGGAGACTGAACACTTCGGCGAAGGCGATCCGCGCTTGGCGGCCTTGCTCGAATTGACGCAAGACGAAGATGCTTTCCCGGACGACCAGAAGGCCGAGCTCAACTTCGCGCTAGCGAAAGCCTATGACGATCTGAAGCGCTACGAACCGGCCTTCGAACACTTACAGAAGGGCAATGCGATCAAGCGCCGGCTGATCGTCTATGACGAAGCGCTGGTGATGGACATGTTCCACGAAATCGCAGCGGCTTTCAACTCCGCGTCCATCCGGGAAAAGCGCGGTTCCGGCCATCCGTCCGAGGTGCCCGTGTTCATCGTCGGCATGCCGCGTTCGGGAACCACACTGGTAGAGCAGATGCTGGCAAGTCATCCAAACGTCGTCGGCGCCGGCGAGCTGACCTATGTGCAGGACCTGATCAGAGACGGCCATGCGGGAGCGGAATATCCCTCTGGCATACCGTCGCTTTCGAGCGACGCCCTATGCCGGTTTGGCGGTGTCTATACGACGCGGGTGAGCGCCCTAGCGCCTCAAGCAAAGCGCGTCATCGACAAGCTGCCGGCCAATTTCCGGCACATCGGGCTGATCCATCTGGCATTGCCGAACGCGCGGATCGTCCATTTGCGCCGTGACCCCGTCGATACCTGCTTCTCCTGTTATTCGAAGCTCTTCCTGGGCGGCCTGAACTACACATACGATCTTGGAGAACTCGGCCGCTATTACAAGGCTTACGAAGCGCTGATGGCGCATTGGCAGACCGTGGTGCCGCAACAGGCGATGCTTGAGGTGCAATATGAAACCCTGGTCGACAATTTCACCGAACAGGCGCGGCGGATTGTGGAATTCTGTGGCCTCGAATGGAATGAGCGCTGTCTGAGGTTTCACGATACCAAACGGGCCGTGCGCACGCTCAGCGAAGTCCAGGTACGCCAGCCGCTGTTCAGAAGCTCGATCGGGCGCTGGCGGCACTACGAAAAATGGCTGCAGCCGTTGCGCGACGCCTTGAGTTGAACGGACCGATGCGCTGACGAGCCTTATTTCGGCCCTAGGGCAAGCGCGCCAAGCGCCGCGGAAAGCATAGCGCGCAGCGTCACGCGCAGCGCCGAGGCGCGGTTGGCGTCGATCGGCGGGCGCTGCGAGTGTCCCAGGTAAATCGTCTTTGACATTTCGAGCTGCACGGCATGAATGCCCAGAGAGGGCCGCCCGTACTGCCGCGTGATATAGCCACCTTTGAAACGGCCGTTGGTGATCACGCTATAGGCCCCGGACCGGCGCGCCGCCTGCTCGACGGCCGCTTCGATGTGCGCGCCGGCGGATGCACCGGATGCCGTTCCGATATTCAGATCAAGCAGCGTACCGGCAAACAGATATGGCAGGCTGTTCCGGATGGAATGCGCGTCCCACAGCAGTACCGCCCCATGCGCCGCGCACAGGCGCTCAAGCTCCGCATTCAGCGCGGCGTGATAGGGCCTCCAGTAGAAAGCGATACGCGCCGCACGTTCATCTGCCTCCGGTTCTGATCCGGCCCGATAAATGGCGTGGCCAGAGAAATCCAGCACGGGCATGATGCCTGTGGCGTTCTGCCCCGGATACAGAGACGTATCGTCTGGCGGGCGGTTCAGATCGATGACATAGCGCGAGTAGAACGGCTCGATCGTCGAGGCTCCAAGTTCTTCGGTAAAGTCATAGAGTTCGGGCAGCACGAAATCCGTGTCGTCGAGCGCCAGCGCTTCGCCGGTCAGGCGAGGCTTCAGTGTTTCCGGCAACGCTTCCCCCGCATGCGGAAAGCTGACCAGCAGCGGCGCCTTGCCCTGCTTCAGGCGAAAGACCTCCGTCATGGCAGCATGTTCCCCACCAACTCGCGGAACCCGTCGTCCTGGACCACCCTGCACATCGCTTCAATGTCTGGCGAGAAGGCGCGGTCGCGGTCGTAACGCGGCACCGTCTTGCGGATGGTGCCCATCGCGCGCGCCAGCGTTGGCGAGGTTTTCAGCGGGCCGCGGAATTCCACGCCCTGCGCCGCGGCCAGCAGTTCGATTGCCACGATGTTCGCCGCGTTGAACGCCATCTCGCGCAGCCGCCGCGCCGCGAAGGTCGCCATGCTGACGTGATCTTCCTGGTTCGCCGAGGTCGGCATGCTGTCGACGCAGGCCGGATGCGCCAGCGATTTGTTTTCGGAGGCCAGCGCCGCCGCCGTGACCTGCGCGATCATGAAACCGGAATTGAGGCCGGACTCCTTCACCAGGAAGGCCGGCAGGCCGCTCATCTTGGGATCGACCAGGATCGCGGTGCGCCGCTCGGAGATGTTGCCGATCTCGCACAGGCCGATGGCCATCTGGTCGGCGGCGAACGCCACCGGCTCGGCGTGGAAATTGCCGCCCGACACCACACTGCCGTCGTCCAGCACCAGCGGATTGTCGGTGACGCCGCAGGCTTCCAC
>DAIDUA010000085.1 GCA_027456965.1 Alphaproteobacteria bacterium
TTCGACGCGCCAACCGCCGCGGCCGTCAAGGCGTGCCAGGAAGCCCATGACATGAAAGTCGACGGTGGCGTCGGGCCGGTGACGCGCACGGCGCTGGAGGACATTCCGGTGACGTCTCCGGTCTCGTCCGCATCCGCGACCGCGGACGAGCCGATGCCTGCCGTGCCACGACCCAAGGCGCCGCCACGGGTGATGCCGTCTGTTGTTTCGCCACCTGCTTCACCACCTGTCTCGCCACCACCGGTCGCGCCGCCGTCCGTTGCGCCGTCCGCGCCTAGCGCCGGTGCCGGCGGCGAGTTGGCGGTCAACATGCTGAAAGGCGTCATTGCGAAAGGCCGTCCCGGGCTGGCGGCAGGTGCAAGCGCCGTGATCCTCGCTCTCACCGAAGCGCGCGACGCCATCGCCTGGGTGCAGGCCGGCCCATGGTCGACGGTCATAAAGCCGGGGACGCCGGGCAATCCGATCCCGACGGCCCCGCAGGCGCCGCAGTCGAGCGCGGATTTCATGCGTTTCTTGTCGGATGCCTATAGCTATGTCCATGGGCTGGCCGCGGCTCTGCCCAACGAGTGGGTATTCCGTATCCGGATGATCGCCTTTGCGCTGATCTGCTACGCGGTCTACCGGTTTGTCATGCGGCATTTCGATATCCGGCGGCTCCAGAACGAACTCGCCCAGGCACGGCAGGTCGCGCAACAAGCGCAGCAGATTGCACAGGAGGTCAGACAGGCGGTGAAGTGAGCACCGGCCGCTGGTGGGCGGTGCGTATCATGCAGCGCCGCACAATTCGTTGGAGGGGGTGGTGGCAGAGTCGAAAGAGATGGACGAGCCGAAAGATATCGCATCCCTTCGTACCCTGGGGCCGATGTCCTATATCGTCCTTCTGACGCGCGTTCCTCTGCTGGTCACGCTTTTTCTGGTCGTCGTGTTGTCGGATTTGGCCATCCCCGGGTCCATGCGCGAGGCTCTGCGCTATTCGGTCATCGACCAGCCGCATCAACTGGTGGTGATCGCGGTTGCGCTGGTGCTGGCATGCGCAACCGTCCGCTTCACCGGCGAGGCGATCATCGAGCTCGTGTCGCCAGATTTATACGACCGTCTGGGAAAGGCGCACTTGCTGGCGCATCTATTGCCGCGTGCGCTGGCTCTGTCGATCGGCGTGGCAACGGGATTGCCGATCCTGCTGCTTGCCTTGGACCCGAATGCTCTCGCCTCTGGCGGGTTGCGCGTCATCGCCGGCGTCGCGGGGCTCGCCTACGTCGCAATCGGTGTCGCCGTCGCCTCCCTTGCGAAGGGGCCGCATACGCCGGCTTACGCGACCGGAAAGCCTTCGGTTCTGTTGCGCTGGGGATTTGCGCTTTTTCCGCTTGTTCTCGCGCTCATGTTCGCGGGCGCGGTCCTGGGCGTCTTTCAGGACGCCAGCGGCACCGCGTATCACGCGCTCGAACGCTATGTCAGCGCCTTTGTCGGCGCGTTCGATGACGGTTCGTCGCCCGATGGCCCGCTTGGGAAGTTCGTTCACGACGCTTCCGGCGCTCCGATCATGCGATATGCGCCATACATAAAGGCTGCGCCGTATGCCGTTTCGATGTTGTCGCCGCTGCTGGTGATCGCCGAAGTGCTTTCTCTTTTTGTGAGTTGCATCGCGGCGCGGTTGGCGGTCGCAATCTTTCTCGATCTTACCGCGCCAAATCTCGGCAGCGGCTACGCCGTGATGCGAGCAATCCGGCGCTGGCTGCCGCCGCTGGCCTCGACCGGGCTGGGTGTCGCGCTGGCGGGACAGCTGCTCGACGCCTATCTGCGTCCCAACCTCAATTTGTCCCAGACGGAAATCGTGTGGGTTTGGGCGATTGCCAGCGTCTACGTCTTCATAGGTCTTGCAGCAAGCCTTGGCTCCGGAAGTGCATTCGCACCGGCGGGGATGCCGCGCGAGTCCAAAAGCGTCGGCAGGAGATTCATGGGCGCTGCGGCTAGGCTGGTTGCTCTCGACACGCGTTGGCGGCGGTTTATCGGCGGGTTGTTTATCATCGGTATCGCGATCTTCCTGTTTTTTGTTGACCTGCACCACGTCTGGACCACGCAATGGATCGGACCTGTCGCGATCATACTCTTGTGGGGTACCAGCAGTGCGATCCTGTTCTTTCCGCTGGCCTACCTGTCGCACGTGACGCGGATTCCGATACTCACGATTTTGCTCATCGCTGGAGCCACCTTCGCGGGATTCGATCTGAACGATAATCACGAATTGCGGGTCGCCGACGCGCCGACGTCTACGTCCTCGTCTGCGGCGGCTTCAAAGCAGGTTTCCGCCGTCCAGACCGAGCACCGGCTGGAGCTCGATCTCGCTGGCTGGATCGCGACCCGGCGGGATTGGAATCAATACGATCATTACCCGGTCTTTCTTGTCGCAACCGAAGGGGGCGGCATCCGCGCCGCTTATTTCACGGCGTCGGTTCTGGCGGCACTTCAAGAACGTTGCCCGGCCTTCGCGCAGCATACGCTGGCGATCAGCGGCGTTTCCGGCGGCAGCGTGGGCGCGGCGGTATTCGCCGGCCTTGTGGCCGATCAGGCAGAGAACCTCCCGAACCCCGGCTGCAATCTCGACGGCCAAAAAAAGGCGGGAACGATGGTCGAAAGGGCACGCGGGGTTCTCTCCGCCGATCTTCTTTCGCCGCTGCTCGGCGCCATGTTGTTTCCGGATGCTCTGCAACGCCTTATTCCGGTGCCAATCGGAGAATTCGACCGCTCCCGTGCGATCGAATATGCGGTGGAGTCGTCATGGCAAAAGGCGGCGACCGGCGATTGCGGTCTGTGCGACGGCGCAAGAATGTCGGAAAGGGCCATGAGCCTTTACCGCCAGCCGGCGCCCCGGAATGCCGTTCCCTATCTCTTCTTGAACACCACGGAAGCCGGGACCGGACGGGTCATTCCCTACGCGACGGTGCGCGTCACCGGTCTGGCGACGCCGTTCCGCGACCAGGCGCAGATCGACGAAGGCAGCTTCGATTATGTGAAACCGTCGCCGAGCCAGATCGAGCGCCTGACGTTGCAGGATCGCATGGTGGACGACAAGATCCCGCTGAGCACGGCGGCAATCGTGAGCGCGCGGTTTCCGTATCTCACACCCGCGGGGCGCGTCGGCTACAGCGGCGGGCATTATGTCGACGGAGGCTATTTCGAGAATTCCGGCACCTGGCTGCTGTCAGGCCTGGTCCAGAACCTGATCGGCCAGCAGCTATCCTATCCGGCGGGCAAGAGCCCTCAGATGGATGCCGCGCGCAAAGCGGTGTTTGTCGTCATCGTCATTCAATCGGAGCCGTGCACACGCGACTCGATCGATACGGGCTGCGACGAGGACGCGACCGCAGCGGATAACAGCTGGAACGAGATGCTGTCGCCGCTGCGGGCATTGTTGTCCACGCGTGACGAACGTGCGGCATACTCTCTCGACAGCCTGGGGGCCGTGTCGGCGTTGATCGAGCAGCTCTCCGCGCAAGGCGGGGGTTCGGGGCCGCCACCCGGGCGCGCGGGAATGGCTGGCAGCGATATCAGCTGCGATTATCGGCTTTGCGCGGTTACGCTGCGATTTCGCAACCATACGCGAACCGACATTCCGTTGTCTTGGGTACTGTCGAGTGCCGGCCGCAAATCGATGGACAATGCGGTCGACGGAATGGAGAAGGCGGATGTCCGTTTAGGGCCCCCGCCCGCGAGCGTCACGTCGCCCGACGATACGCAGGACATCGACAGAACTCTCGGCTCATACAGGCGTGTGCTGTGCATGTTGGCCGCGCGGACGGGCTCGTCCGGCTGCACGCCATCGTCCCCGCAGACGCGCTAGCGTTCGGTTTGCACGGTAGACTGGTCAAGAGAGGCGGAGCGCGTACCGTCGGCTAGAAATCCGTCAACTTGAAAACCGGAGACTTGCAGAGGTCGACGTGCTTTTTCATCACGCGATGCCCGTCCTCGAACATCGCCTTGATGTCGTAGAAGCACGGAGAATTCCCAGGCAGTGGAAGGACTATTTCCTTGTTGATGCCCAGCGGCTTGTGATTGAGCACGTCAGCTTGCCATGCGTCCGCCCTGAATTCCTTTAGCTGCAATGCGACCATCGCGGTGTGCGTACCGTTGACGAGCATGACCGCCCGTGCATCCGCAGCTTTTGCCGCGCAGACGGGCGTCAACGAGGCGCCAACGCCGACGAGAAGCAAGAAGGCGACCATCGTCGTTCTATGTGCCCGAACTGCGCTCGATTTTTCCGGCATCTTCACCTCCTGCGTGAATTCCGCACGACCGTCTCATAGTACAGAATTACCCATCTGTTTTGAAGCGAGCGGGCAAACGAGGTCGTCAAATAGGCCGCCTTGCCAGAGCCGTTTCGCGAAACTGCGAGGCGATCACGATCGCGCCGAACGGCCGGAAATCAGACATTGCTCTTCCGTGAAGATATGAGGTCTGAATAGAGGCGCGCTGTCACACGCCGTCTCACACGGCGTACCGCGGAAATGGATAATCTCACTATAAAACAGTGTGTTATCGTTGTGCCCTGTCGACGAAAATCTGTTGCCGTCACGGGCGTTCTGGTTCAAGTCCGATCCGGAACACCAGCCTTCGCGCGGCGTCAGCTTGGCAAGTCGGCCGCCGCGGCCCCTGTGCGGTCCCATTGCCATGGGGCAAGCAGACAGTTTATCTGTGCCGGATGATCCATGACATCATCGCGTTTATTGGCCGGCATGCGGTCTGGGCCGGACCGATCATGTTTGCGGTCTCGTTCGGCGAATCGTTCGCCTTTGTGAGTCTTTTAATCCCCGGCACGGCCATCATGCTGGCGGCCGGGGCCTTTATCCCCAGCGGTACGCTCCATGTCTGGCCGCTGCTGATCGGCTGCATCGCCGGTGCGACCACGGGAGATGCGATCTCGTTTTGGCTGGGGCATCGCTACGGTCATCTGGTCGAGCGGGTCTGGCCCTTCACGCGTCATCCCGAGATTCTGCAGAGAGGACACGCCTTTTTTGAACGCCACGGCGGCAAAAGTGTTTTCATCGGCAGGTTCTTCGGACCGTTCCGTGCCGTCGTTCCGCTGGTGGCGGGAATATCCAAAATGCCGACGGTCCGGTTCTGGATCGCGAACATGTCATCGGCTTTGGTTTGGGCGCCGATGCTTCTTTTGCCGGGCGTGCTGACCGCCACCTTCGTCCACACGCTTCATGTCGCGAAGAGCCTGGAATGGCTTCTGCTGGCGACCGTCCTCATGCTGATCGTCGGCGCATTATGGGCCGTGAAGAAGTTCCGTATCTTCGGCCCCTACACGGAATCATAAAGCCGTTCGCATGATTGTGCCAAAGCCTCTGGTGCTGCTCCGGGTCGCCCGGGCGCCGCGCGGAGCGGCGTCCTCTGGCCCCAGCCTTGCTTCACATCAGCGCAGCCGGCGGAGTTGGTCCGTTTTGGCACGCAAGGCCTGTGCAAGAAAGGATGCGGGATGCTCGAGGTTCTGAAACCCGGCGCAAAGGTCGTGGTGAATTCGGCGCTTTCCGTCCTGCCCGTACAGGCCCGCAAACGCTTCAAGGAATATCACGAGCTGCGCTACTGGCGGGGCGTCACGGCGCCCATCGCCCGCGACCGGGCGAAACTGGAACACGAGCGCGCGCATTACGAATTCTTCTTTACGACCTTCTTCGGGCTGAGCACGGACGATTACGCGGGCGCCGCCGTTCTCGATATCGGTTGCGGGCCCTGTGGAAGCCTCGAATGGGCGAACTGCGCGCGCGAACGCGTCGGGCTCGATCCGCTGGCCGACCGCTATCGCAAGCTCGTCGAAGACAATCAGGCGATGACCTATTGCGCCGCCTCGTCCGAGGCCATCCCCTATCCGGACGGACATTTCGACAGCGTCTCGACCTTCAACAGTCTGGATCACGTCGACGATGTTGCGGCGACCGTCCGGGAGATCAAACGGGTGACCGCGCCCGCCGGCCGAATTCTGCTGATCGTTGAAATCGGCCACGCGCCGACACCGACCGAGCCGCATTCGCTGGACGAAAATGTGGTTGGGCTGTTTGCCCCGGAGTTCGAGGCTGTCAGCGTTCGCCGCTTCGGCGTTCGCGGGGATCACAATCTCTATGCCTCGCTTCGGCACGACATTCCTTATGTCGAAGGCAAGCCGGGTATCCTCGCTGCGCGCTTGGAACGCCTCTGATCCGCAAAACCTGCCGCGACACATCCGGCAGCGGGCGGGAGACATAAGGCGGCTGCTGGTTTGCCGCGCGCCGGCGTGATAATTTCTCCGCCGTGGCACGAGCCGGTTGGGTTCCCATGCGCATCAGCAAAAAGACCGGGCGAGCGGGGCTGGCGATCGTCTTCGCAGTTGGTCTGACGGCTCAAATGGCGGCAGCGGAGTCGGACAAGCCAAAACCGGAAGTCTGCACGAAGGCCGGCGTCATGACGCTGACCGGAAAGATCCGCTCGCTGCAAAGCATGCGGGAGGAGCCGCAAGCCGAGATGCAGACGTTCTTCTATCTCGATCTCCCGGAGCCCTTATGCGGCAAGACCGCGATCAATGCTTCCATGATGGGCCTTATCCCCTGCGTGGAAGGCGACACGATCACGATGACCGGCGATTTTTCTCCGCCCGATAAAATGTTCGACATGGCGTTCTTCAGGGGCCACGGCATTACCGCCTGCTCGGCCGCCATGGGAGCGCCCGCGCCGGAAGCCGTCCAGAATTAGCGTCACGCCTTGATTGGCGCCGGAAATCCCCTGTCGCGCATCAGCGCATCGACGGTGGCGTCGCGGCCGCGGAACTTGCGATAGGCCTCGCCGGCATCGACCGTGTTGCCGCGGCTGATGATGTCGTCATAGAGCTTCCTGGCAAGCGCCTTGTCGTAGAAACCGCCGGGTGCTTCCTCGAACGCCTCCGCCGCATCGGCAACCAGCGTGTCCGCCCAGATGTAATCGTAGTAGCCCGCCGCATATCCCTCGCCCGAAAAGATGTGCCCGAAGTGCGGCATGCGATGGCGCATGACGATTTCTTCCGGCATGCCGACCTCTTTCAAGGCCGCAACTTCGAAGGCGCGCGGATCGATCTTCGTCGCGCCTGCCAGGTGCACCTTCATGTCGATGATGGCCGAGGCGAGGTATTCGACGGTGTCGAAGCCCTTGTTGAAGGTGTGCGCCTTCTTGATCTTGGCCGCCAGTGAATCCGGCATCGGCTCACCGGTCTTGTAGTGTCGGGCAAAGCGCGACAGCACCTCGTGCGTCGGGAGCCAGTGTTCGTTGAGCTGGCTTGGGAACTCCACGAAGTCGGGCACGGTATTGGCGCCGGCCAGCGTGGGGTAGTTCACGTTCGAATTCAGGCCGTGCAGGGCGTGGCCGAATTCGTGGAACATGGTGACCGCGTCGTCCCAGGAAATCAGGATCGGTTCGCCGGGCGCCGCCTTCACGAAATTGAGGTTGTTGGAGACGATTGGCATGACGGCGGCGCGGAAGCGCTCCTGGGTGCGGTATTCGTTCATCCAGGCGCCGGACTGTTTGCCGGCCCGCGCATAGGGATCGTAGTACATCAGGCCGCACGGCTTGCCGTGCCTGCGCACCTGGTAGACGCGCACGTCCTTTTGATAGGCGGGCAGGTCGTGCACTTCGACGAATTCGAGCCCGTAAAGCCGGCCCGCCGCCCAGAACATGCCTTCGCGAATCTTGTCGAGCTGCAGATACGGCTTGATCTGGTTCTCGTCGAGATCGTATTTCGCGCTGCGCACTTTCTCGGCGTAATGGCGATAATCCCAGGGCGCGATCTTGATTCCGCTTCCTTCGGCGTCGGCGACCTGCTGCATATCGGCGACTTCCTCACGGACGCGTCCCACAGCCGGCGCCCACACTTTCATCAGCAGATCCATGACAGCGTCGGGGGTCTTCGCCATCTGATCGTCGGTGACCCAGTGTGCGAAAGTCGGAAAGCCCAGCAATTTGGCCTTTTCAGCACGCAACTGCAGGATTTCGGTGATCGTCGCATTGTTGTCATGCGCGTCGTTGTTGTCGCCGCGGGACGTCCACATGCGGAACGCCTTTTCGCGCAAGTCGCGGCGTGTCGAGTAGGTGAGGAAGG
This sequence comes from Alphaproteobacteria bacterium, assembly GCA_027456965.1. GTDB lineage: Bacteria > Pseudomonadota > Alphaproteobacteria > Micropepsales > Micropepsaceae > Rhizomicrobium. The sequence continues at coordinate 8,099 of DAIDUA010000085.1, forward strand.
GCTCCATCGCCGAACGCGTGTTGGCGATCAGCCATTTGCCCTTCTGGCCTTTTTCCTCGGCTGCCGCCGCGGACGAAGCGCGCAGCCAATCCGGCAGGCCATCGAGATCGGATTCTTCGAGGATCAGCCAATGGTCTTCCTCGTCGCCCAGCTCGTTCTGGCTGAACGTCGTATAGAGTCCGGCAAGCCGCTTGTTGATATCGGCCAATCGGGCCTTGTCCGCCTCGCCGAGCGCGGCGCCGTGGCGCGCGAAGGCGCGATAGACGACCCAGACAAGACGCTGCTGCTCCGGCGTCAGGCCCGCGGTTTCGCGGGTCTCGTACACGGCCTGTACCCGGGCGAAGAGCGCGGCGTTCTGTACGACTTCGTCGGAGAAGGCGGCAAGGACCGGCGACATCTCCTTCTCGACGGCGCGCATCGGCTCGTCGTTCATCGTCGAGGTATAGATGTTGTAAACCGCCTTGACCCGCTGCAGCGGCCGGCCGGCGTCCTCTAGCGCGGCAATCGTGTTCTCGAAACTTGGCGGGGCCGTGTTCGCGGCGATCTTCGCGATCTCGGCACGGTTCTCGTCGATGCCCTTCAGCAGTGCCGGCTTGAAGTCGGCGACCTTCACATTCCCAAATGCAGGCACGCCGCCATGCGGGCCTTTCCACGGCGCCAGCAACGGCATTTCCATCGGCAGGGCTTCTGC
>DAIDUA010000086.1 GCA_027456965.1 Alphaproteobacteria bacterium
GCGCAGCTCGCGCCCCGGCTTTTTCGACGACTGCATCGACGGATTTCTCCGCCAGATCGCGCGAGGTCGTCCATTTGCCTCCGATGACGGAGGTAAGACCGGCAATGCCGTCATCCTTACCGTGGTCGACAATGGCCGCGCGGCGGCTGGCGCCATAGGTGTCTTTCGAACCATCATCGACCAGCGGCCTCAGGCCCGCGTAGAAGTGCTCGACCTCGTTGCCGCGCAACTGCGCGGCAGGCCAGTGCCGGTTGATGAACGCGAAGAAGTCCTCAATGTCACGCTCGCTGACGCCGACGTCGTCCGGATCGCCCGTAAAGGCCGTATCCGTGGTACCCAAAAGTGTATGCCCACGCCAGGGCAGCACGAAGAAATGTCCGCCCTCCGCCGCCATGGTGAGCGCGAACTCTCGCGTTCTAGCTGGCACGATCACATGGATTCCTTTCGAGCGCTGCAGCTTGTGGGACGCTGGCTTGCCGAGCGCCTGCTCCAGGAACAAATCGGCCCACGGCCCGGTCGCCACCAGGGTTTCCTTGGCACTGATGTCGAACGGCGCCTGGGTGAAGACGTCGCGCACGGCGCAGCCGGCAACGCGCCCGCCGCGCAACAGCAATTTCTCCGCCCCGACATAATTGGCGATGGCCGCACCGTTCGTAGCGGCGTCGATCAAACATTCGAGCGCCAGACGCTCTGGCGCATACATTTGCGCGTCGTAATACAGGAACGCCCCTTTGAAGTCGGGTGCCTCCAAGATCGGTTCGCGCGCAACGGCTTCTCGTTTGTTCAACCAAGCGTGACCCGGGAGGCGTTGATAAGGATCGTCAAGCCAACCCCGGTCATAAGAGAGCACATCGTATAGCGACAATCCGGCGGACAACGTGGCACGCGCCCTCCAGCCGGCATCATAGAGAGGGATCAGAAAAGGCAAGGGATGGACCAGATGCGGCGCAATGCGCTGCCAAATGCGCCGCTCGCGAAGGGATTCCCGCACCAGTCCGAACTCGAGATTGCGCAGATAACGCAAACCACCGTGGATGAGTTTGGAATTGTGAGCGCTGGTGGCGCTCGCAAAGTCGCCTTTCTCGACCAGCGCAACCTTGAGACCGCGCAGCGCCGCATCGCGCGCGATGCAGGCGCCGGTTATCCCGCCGCCGATGACCAGAAGATCAAAGGTTTCGTCCGAAAGGCGGGGGAGGACGCGGCGCATGACGAATCCGCGAAAAAGCCGGCGCAAAGGCTCTCGTGCCGCTGCGATCCTGTCAAGGATGTGTCGCCAATACTCGCGTCAATCGACACTTTCCAGCACCGTCGCGATGACACGGTCCTGCGTCGCCGCGTCCAGATAGGGATGCATCGGCAACGCCACGACCGCCCTGCAAATCTTCTCTGCCGCCGGAATGGGTGTGCTGGGGAACCTCGCGTAACCCTTCTGCGCAGAAAGTGGGATCGGGTAGTAGACCGCGGTCGGAACGCCTTTTGCTTTCAGTTCGGCTTGCAGCTTCTCGCGGTCCGGCACCTGGATCACATATTGCGCCCACGTCGATGCCGCGCCCGCGACCATGGCGGGCACGCGGATGCTGTTCGACTTGCCAAGGCCGTCATTGTAGCGCCGCGCCACAGCCTCGCGCAGTTCGATTTCCTCGGGGAAAATCCTCAGCTTCTCGATCAGGATCGCGGCCTGGATCGTGTCGAGGCGTGAATTCATGCCAATACGCACGTTCTCGTATTTGTCGGTGCCTTGCCCGTGCACTTGGATCGACCGCAAGAGTTCGACAAGCGCGCCGTCGTTGGTGAACACCGCGCCGCCGTCGCCGTAGCAGCCGAGCGGTTTGGCCGGGAAGAAACTGGTCGACGCTGCATCGCCGATGTTGCCGGTCACGCGTCCGTTGTATTTCGCACCGAACGCTTGCGCCGTGTCGCAAAGCAGCTTCAGGCCCTCACGTTTAGCGATGGGCTCGATCGCCCGGTAGTCCGCTGGCTGGCCGAAAAGGTCGACCGGCATGATGACGCGCGCCTTGAGCTTGCCGTCACGTTTCACCGTCGCGATAGCCGCCTCGAGACTGGCAGGATCCATATTGTAGGTGTCTTCATGCACATCGACGAAGACCGGCGTCGCACCGACCAACGCCACCACTTCCGCAGATGCGGCAAATGTGAACGTGGGCACGAACACGGCATCCCCCGGTCCGATGCCCCACGCCATGAGCGGTAGGATCAGGGCATCCGTTCCGTTGGCACACGCCACGACATATTTGACGCTGCAGAACTCCGCCAACCGCTCTTCGAGCTCGCGCACCTGTGGACCGAGAATCCACTGCCCACCTTCCACCGCAGCCGCGATGGCTTTGTTCAACGGCTCCCCCAGACGGCGGCGTTGGGCCTGAAGATCAATAAAGGCGATAGGGGCGGCCATGGCGTAACTCCCGCAAGAAGCGCACGTGTTTTAGGCGGCGCAGACGCGGCGAACAACACAATAACGGACACAATATGTTGCTATTTGCGTCAGTGGCCCTGCCCACACAGAGGCTCGCCCTCACTCCCCAAAAGCCTGCGACATCGCGTACCACATCGGCTTGCGCCTGAGATCCGTGTCCAGCGGCAGCTTCCTTGGCGAATACCCCGAGAACATGGAGCGCAGCCCGCCGTCGGCCTTCAGATAGCGATCCGTCAGACCCCAGGTCAGCACATCCGTCGTCGCCGGATTGTCTAGCATCACATCCAGGAAGCGCGCGCTCGCATCGGCGACCGCGCGATCGCGTATGGCGATGTCGGGCGACCCACCGCTGTCGTCCACGTCGTGCTCGGTGACGAGAATCTTGAGCCCCATCGCCCGCACCTCGTCGAGGAAGGCGCGCAGCTTTCCCTGGTTCACGCTGCCGTGGAACGCCGCCAGATGGCCTTGCAGGCCAAGCGCATCGATCGGCACCTTGCGCGCCAGCGCGCCTTCGAGGAACTTCAGCGTGGCCGCGCGGAAGCGGTCGTTCCACGTATCGCCGCCCTCACAGCCCCAGTCGTTGTAGACCAGCTGCACATTCGGATCGGCGGCTCTCGCCGCGTGATAGGCGTCGTCGATATAGGTCGGACCATAACGTTTCAGCCAAAAGCAATTGCGCAGCCCGTCGGACCTTCCATCGTCGGGCTGGATCGCTTCGTTGACGATATCCCAGGACTGGATGCGCCCGCGATAACGCCGGACCATGCCGGTGACATAGCCTGTCAGGATGTCCTCGTCGGGAGCCGCCAGGACGGCCGCTTCCAACCAGCCTGGGTTGGCGGCATACCAGACGAGCGTGTGGCCGCGCATCTTCATGTCATGCGCGCGTGCGAAGGCAATCAGCGCATCCGCGCCGGAGAAATCGAAGTGCCCCGGCGTCGGCTCGACGATCAACCGCTTCAATTCGTATTCGGGAACCAGCACCCCGGATTCGCGCGCCAGAACGGGCGCGAAGTCCGCATCGCGCAACTGATAGGAGCCGGCGGCGCAGCCATAGAACCGCCCGCGCGTGGCCGCCCGCTGGCGCAGCGGCATGTCTGCCGGCGCGGCTCCGGCCACGGAGGCCAGGCACCCCGCCGCCGCACCGCCCAGAAGCGACCGTCTTGTCAGCATGCGCGCGCCTCAAGCCTCTCTCAAGAACCGGCTAGCCTTACCGCCAAATCCTGCACATCGGGTAAATTCATGCCCTTCGACAGACTGCATCATTAGCCGGCGGGCGCCTTCCGGCCCGCGCAGAAACCATCTTCCTGGCCGCATCAAGCGCCTGTGTGACGGCCTTGCGCCGATAGTCCCAGATTGCCTCGCACGGCGGTGGTGCGATCACCATCGTGGCGTTGGCCTCGAACAGCAGAATCTTGCCGTCGGCGGACAGGCCAAAATCGATGCCGCCATAGTCCAGCTGCAGCACATCGCGTAGGCGCGCCAGGCTTTGCATGACGCTCGCCCCCAGGATCTTCGGCATGTCGCAGAGGAATGCCTCTTCTTCAAGCCGGTAGGTCGGCTGCACCTCCATATCCGAGGAGAAATAATGCACCTTCCAGGATTGCGACAGCGCCAGATGCAGCGGATAAAACACACCGTCGATGATCATGACGCGGTATTTGCGCGCCAATCCGCCCGGCCCTCTGGCATCGAGATGCTGGATGACAAAGAGATGATCACCAGGCAGCCGTGAAACCGCGGCTGTAAATTCGTCGGGATTTTCGACACGCACAAAATTCTGGCCCGTGTGGAACCCCGGCGAACGCAGGAGCAACGGGAAATCGAAGCCTTGCTCGTGAAGGCGCTCCACCGCGTCCGGCCGCGCAAGCACCGCGCGCGGAAACAAAATCGTGCGCGGAACAATGACGCCTTCGATCTCCGCCATCCGCTGTGCATTGGCGCTGCGTCCCGTCGGCAGAATTCGCTCGGGCGGGTTGATCGCCGGCGCCTTGGTTCGCGCTAGGATGCGCGGAATCTCGATCAAGGCGCGCGTGCACAGGTCGGCATCGCCGACGGCGTTGAACACGACATCGTGCGGCGGCAAGGGCAGCGCCGGGTCGTGATATTCCGCGTAAAGCGCCGACACCGCGAACACGTGCTCGTCGAGCAGGAGCTCCGCCGGAATGTTTCCGCCCAGCACGGAGACGATCAGCAATACGGAAACCGGGTCGGTATCGCCGCGAAACGGACGCGTGACAATGCTGTGACGCGCATAGCCCTTTCTCCGATGCCCCTCGGCGATTTCATGCTCGCCGAGTTTCGTCAGCGCCGCCGCCAGCCCCTGATGGGCGAAGGCGAGGTCCGGATCGAGCTTGAGCGCGGCCTCGTAGTTTTGCCGCGCCTCGGACAGGTTACCTTCCTCCGACTGCAGATTGGCCAGATTGACGAGGGCTGTCGGGCTCTGCGGATGACATTCGGCGGCCTGGCAATAAAGGGTCAGCGCCGCAGAGCGATAACCGGTGGCCAAGGACAATCCGCCAAGATCGGTCAGCGCTCCCAGATGGGTCGGCTCAAGCCGCAGGACGGACAGAAAGGCCGCCTTGGCCTCCTCGTCCTGTCCCAGAAGAGCCAGCAGTTGCGCTTTTCCAAAAAGCGCGTCTATGGAATTTGGCTCGGCTTCCAGACGCTCACAAACCTGCCGCAACGCCGCTTCGAGCACAGCAACACGGTTTAGGCCATTGGTCATGGGCATCCTGTAACGGGCTTCACGCCCACGTGCCGCTAGGGGGTCGCGTCGGCCTCCAGGCGCATCTTCAAAATCTTGTCCGGGGTGCCGGAGATCGCACCGTTGTTGTGCTCGCCGCCCTTCTTGATGGCGTCGATATGCTCCATGCCTTCCACCACCTGCCCCCACACGGTGTATTGGCGGTCGAGCCATGGCGCGTCCTCAAAACAGATGAAGAACTGGCTGTTGGCGCTGTTGGGACTTGAGGAACGTGCCATCGACACGGTTCCGCGCCCGTGCTTCTCGGCGGAGAACTCGGCCTTGAGATCCGGCAGATCGGAACCGCCCGAGCCGGTGCCCGTCGGATCGCCGGTCTGTGCCATGAAGCCGGGAATGACGCGGTGGAACACCACCCCGTCGTAGAAGCCTTGCGCCGCCAGCGTCTTGATGCGCTCGACATGCTTGGGAGCGAGGTCGGGCCGCAGCGCGATGGCCACCGCTCCGGTCTTCAGCTCTAGGATCAACGTGTTGTTAGGATCGCGGCTCATTTCTTCTTCCCCAATTTTTTGCAGCGCTTGACTAGCAATTCGGCGACGTGCGGGCTGGTGAACGACGACACGTCGCCGCCCAGCATGGCGATCTCCTTGACCAACCGCGAGGCGATGGCCTGGTGGCGCGGATCGGCCATCAGGAACACAGTCTCGATCTCTGCATTGAGCCGCTGGTTCATGCCCACCATCTGGAACTCGTACTCGAAATCGGAGACCGCGCGCAGGCCGCGGACAATCATCCCCGCCCCGACCTTGTCGGCGAATTCGATCAGCAGATGATCGAAGGTCTGAACGGCGATCGTCGCGCGCCCGTTGCCGGCCAGCGGCTCGGTCTCGTGGTGGATCATCGCCACGCGCTCCTTCAGCGTGAACAGCGGCGATTTCGAAGGATTGGTTGCCACGCCGATCACCAGATGGTCGACCAATTTCACCGCTCGCTCGATGATGTCGAGATGACCGAGCGTCAGGGGATCGAAGGTGCCCGGATAAAGGGCCACGCGCCTTTTTGCCATCAGCCGCCTTCTTCCGAAACATCCGCAATGCGTTCCACGGACACCACGCGCTCCGCTTCTTCCAGCCGGAAGACCACCACGCCCTGCGCCGAACGGCCCTGCACGCTGATGCCGCCGACCGGCACGCGGATCGTCTGGCCGGCATTGCCGATCAGCATCAGATCGTCGGATTCCTCGACCGGGAAAGCGGCGATGATGGCACTGTTCTTCTTGCCCATCCCCATGGCGACGATCCCCGAGCCGCCGCGGCCGGTAACGCGGTACTCGTAGGAACTGCTGCGCTTGCCGAAACCGTTCTCCGAAACCGTCAGGATGAATTGCTCGCGGGCGCCCAGCGTCGCATAGCGCTCCTGCGTCAGCATGGCTTCCTCGCCGTTCTCCTCGATCTCTTCCACCTCCTCGACGGGAACTTCCTCCTCGCCGGTGGCGGCACGGCGCGCGGCGCCGGCCTGCTTCAGATAGGCGCGCGCCTCCGCCGTCGTCGCGTCGGAATGATGCAGCAGAGAAAGGCTCACCACCTCGTCGCTCGGTGCCAGCTTGACGCCGCGAACGCCGGTCGAATCGCGCCCCTTGAACACGCGCACGTCGGTCAGCGCGAAACGGATGCATTTGCCGAGCTTGGTCGTCAACAGCACGTCGTCTTGGTCAGCGCAGGTCTGGACCCCGACGATCCCGTCGCCGGGCGCCAGCTTCATCGCGATCTTGCCGCTCTTGTTGATGTTGACGAAGTCGGACAGTTCGTTGCGCCGCACGTCGCCGGACTTGGTCGCGAAGACGACGTTGAGGTTCTCCCATTGCGTCTCGTCTTCCGGCAGAGGCAGGATGGTGGCGATGCGCTCGCCTTCGGCCAGCGGCAACAGGTTCACCATCGCCTTGCCCTTGCCCGCGATGCGCGCCTCGGGCAGCCGGCAGACCTTCAGCTTGGACGCCATGCCGGTGGACGAGAAGAACACCAGCGGCGCGTGGGTGGAGGCCACGAAGAGGTTGGTGACGAAGTCCTCTTCGCGCGTGACCATCCCGGTGCGGCCTTTGCCGCCGCGGCCCTGCACGCGGTACTCCGCTAGTGGCGTGCGCTTGATGTAGCCCGCATGGGTGACGGTGATCGCCACGTCCTCGCGTTCGATCAGCGCCTCGTCCTCGATCTCGACGTCGGCATCGACCAGTTCGGTCAGGCGCGGCGTGGCGAATTCCGATTTCACTGTTTCGAGTTCGCCCTTGATGATGCTGAGCACGCGCGGGCGCGAGCGCAGGATATCGAGGTAATCCTTGATCGCCTCGCCGAGCTTCCTTACCTCGTCACCGATTTCGTCGCGGCCGAGCGCTGTCAGACGCTGCAGGCGCAGGTCGAGGATCGCCTTGGCTTGTTCCTCGGAAAGCCTGATCGTGCCGTCCTCGGCGATGGAATTGCGCGGATCAGCGATCAGCGCGACCAGCGGCCCCACATCCTTGGCCGGCCAGACACGCGCCATCAACTGCTCGCGCGCCGTATTGGCATCCGGTGCGGCGCGGATCAAGGCGATCACTTCGTCGATGTTGGCGACCGCAACTGCTAGGCCCGCCAAGATATGGGCGCGGTCGCGCGCCTTGGCCAACTCGAAGCGCGTGCGCCGGGTGACTACTTCCTCACGGAACAGGACGAAGCTGGCGATCAGCTCCTTCAGGTTCATCAGCAGCGGCCGGCCGTCGGTGAGCGCCAGCATGTTGACGCCGAAGCTCGTCTGCAGTTCCGAGAAACGGTAGAGCTGGTTCAGCACTACCTCAGATGAGGCGTCGCGGCGCAGCTCGATCACCACGCGCATGCCGTGGCGGTCGCTTTCGTCGCGAATGTCCGAGATGCCTTCGATGCGCTTGTCACGCACCAGCTCGGCAATCCGCTCCTGCATCCGTGCCTTGTTCACCTGATAGGGTATCTCGGTGACGATGATCGCTTCACGGTCCTTGCGGATTTCCTCCACATGCCAGCGCGCCCGCATCAGGATCGAGCCGCGTCCACGCGCCAGTGCGGCCCGCGCGGCCTGCTTGCCGAGGATCAGCGCACCGGTCGGAAAATCCGGCCCCGGCACGATCTCGGTCAGCCGTTCCATGTTGATCGACGGATCGTCGATATACGCCAGGCAGGCGTCGATCACCTCGCCCAGATTGTGCGGCGGCACGTTCGTCGCCATGCCCACCGCGATGCCCGATGCGCCGTTGACCAGCAGATTGGGGAAGCGCGAGGGCAGGACGATCGGCTCTTTTTCCGAACCGTCGTAATTGTCCTGGAACTCGACGGTATCCTTGTCGATATCCTCGATCAGCGCATGGGCGATCTTGGCGCGGCGCACCTCGGTATAGCGCATAGCTGCTGGCGGATCGCCGTCGACCGATCCGAAATTGCCCTGCCCGTCGATGAGCGGCGCGCGCATCGAGAAATCCTGCGCCATGCGCACCAACGCGTCGTAGATCGATTGGTCGCCGTGCGGATGATATTTACCGATGACGTCGCCGACCACACGAGCGGATTTACGATAGGCCTTGTTCCAGTCGTAGCCGTTTTCGTGCATCGAAAAGAGAATGCGCCGGTGCACCGGCTTCAGCCCATCGCGCGCGTCGGGCAGAGCGCGCGAAACGATCACGCTCATCGCGTAGTCGAGGTAGGAGCGCTTGAGCTCGTCCTCTATGGCAATCGGATTGACGCTGGAGCCCGAAGGCGGCGGCGCAGGCGAAGTGGTATCGCTCAAATCCAGGTCCTTGCTAGGGCCGTCCGGAACAGGGGAAAACGGCCCGGTTACCTAGCATTTCGGCAATCGATTCGGCTAGCGAAAGATACCCCGGAAACGGGGCGGGAAAGGCCGGGTTTTGGCCCTCACCTAGGCTACGATCCGGCCCCTTCCAGTCCCCTAATCCACATCTTCCGGGAGCCTGCGCTGGACGTCGTCCAACTCTGTCGCCACGCGGGACATGGTGTAGGCATAAATCAGGCGATTGGCCGGTCCGCCGGGCTCGTCGACATAGCCGAAGATGATCCCGACCAGATGGCCATCGGCGGCGTCGACCACCGGGCCGCCGCTGAAGCCCGGCCCCGCGTCACCCTTGAAGGTGAAGGCGGACTGTACCTCGCACTTGGCGCACATCGCCTTGACGGGGGCGTTCAGCTCGGTGACCACGCCTTCCGCCTTGCGCAGGGCCACACCTCAGGCTTGGCCGTAGGCGACTACCCGTTCGCCGACGCGCGGCGGCGCCTCGGGCAACTCGGTCGTCGCCTTTGGCGTGTGGAAGAATAGCAGGTCGTAATTGGTCGACCGGCCGATCACCATATCGGTGTCGAGCAGATTGGCGTTGTGGGCATTGGTGACGGCGATATTGTTGCCAAGCGAAACCGCGGCCGCATCGCCTTCCAGCACCAGATAGGCGCTGCCTTCGAGCGGGATATAGACCTGCCCGATCTTTGGACTGATGAACCCCTTGGCGGGCTCGCCGGACGGCTGCATGCATCCGGCCAATACCAACGCCAACACTACGACACACAGCCGACGCATAGGTCATTCCGTCAGAACGGGATTTCGTCGTCCATCTCGCCGCGCTCGAAGCTGGCCGGCGCGTCGCTGCCGCCCGTGGAGATGCGCGCGCCCCCGCCGCCCTCGCCCTTGGCGTCCAGCATCACCAATTCGCCCCGGAAGCGATTCAGCACGACTTCGGTGGAATATTTCTCCCGCCCGTCTTTGTCGGTATATTTGCGGGTCTGGAGTGCCCCTTCCAGGTACACTTTAGAGCCCTTGCGCAGATACTGCTCGGCGACCTTGGCCAGGTTTTCGTTCCAGATCGTGACGCGGTGCCACTCGGTCTTTTCCTTGCGCTCACCTGAGGTCTTGTCCTTCCAGGTTTCCGACGTCGCCACGGAAAGATTCACCACCAGATCGCCGGACGTCATGCGCCGCGATTCCGGATCTTTGCCCAGATTGCCGACCAAAATCACCTTGTTGACGCTTCCCGCCATGTTCGATCCTTCCCGCGCGTTGGAACGCGCACCTTATAGCTGGCAATGCCGTCCGTGCGAATCGAAGAGACTGTTCGTTCTTATTATGTTCATGGCCGGCCGAGTCAATCCCCAAGATCGTCGATGCCGGTTTAGATCAGGCCGGGAATGAACCGCCATGTTCGCGCCCGGTATTCTTCGTATTGGGGAAATGTGGCGGCAAGGACACGCTCTTCGAAGACCGTGCGCGTGATTTGCAACGTCAAACGCCCGAGCAGCAGGGCAAATGCGAGGGGCCCGGCAAACTGAATAACCATGCCCCAGACTCCCAGTTCCTCTGCGACGTAGAGCGGATGGCGCACGATGGCATAGGGCCCACTTGTTACCAACTCGCGCGCCTCCGGCATGATGGCAAAAGCTTTTCCCAGGCGAAGAATGACCAGGATGCACGACACAGTGCCCGCGATGATCATCGCGTCGGCGAGCGCCTGCAGCCAGACCGGCAATTGATGCGCTGGCAACAGGAGAAAAGCGGTGCCCAGAAATGTTCCAAGCACAGCCGCAAGGCGCGGCACAATGCCCTGTGCCTTGGCGCGCGGTACAATCCTGACGAAAAGTAAGGCGATCAAGATCAGGCTGAAAACGACCGATGCCACGAGGGCGATGAACTGCAAGAAGCCCAGGAAGTTCTCCGTCCCGTTCGCGATGGCATTGAGATGCGCGACAACGGGCGGCGCCTCGCGCCAAACGCCCCAGCCGAACCACGCCCCGAGCGGCAAGCCCATCAGCAGGTCATAGGCCTTCGTTCGTTCGAACGGCACTGCTTCGGCGGCGTTCATGCTGTCCCCAAGGTCCTTCTTATAGCAGCCATTATGTCGCGAGAAACGGTGCGCCCGCTAAGGCGTTGCATGCCAAACTTGTTCTTGTTATGTTCCATTCCTTCGAGTCCGTCGGTTTGAGGACCGGGCGTCGGACATCGTGGCCGCGCGATTTTGCGTTCTTTGCAGCGCGCGGATGACTATATGAGTTCGGCCGCAAGCTCTCTGCTGGATCGTTAGATTCGGCCGTTGTGGAGAAGAAGCCGGCAAGACAGAGTGCGCGTTTGGCCGAACCAGGTTCAGATCGAAAGACTATGCTGAAAAACATCTCCATTCGCGGCGCCCGCCAGCACAATTTGAAGAATGTCGACGTCGATATTCCGCGCGACAAGCTGACGGTGATGACCGGACTGTCCGGCTCGGGCAAATCCTCGCTTGCCTTCGACACGATCTATGCCGAGGGCCAGCGCCGCTATGTGGAATCCCTGTCGGCCTATGCCCGCCAGTTCCTGGAACTGATGCAGAAGCCGGATGTCGACCACATCGAGGGCTTGTCGCCGGCCATCGCCATCGAGCAGAAGACCACGTCGAAGAATCCGCGTTCCACCGTCGGCACGGTGACGGAGATCTACGACTATCTGCGCCTGCTCTTCGCGCGCGTCGGCGTACCCTATTCGCCCGCCACCGGCCTGCCGATCGAAAGCCAGACCGTCAGCCAGATGGCCGACCGCGTCCTGGCGCTGCCCGAAGGCACAAGGCTGTACCTCAACGCCCCCATCGTGCGTGGTCGCAAGGGCGAGTACCGCAAGGAACTCGCGGAGTTGCAGAAGAAAGGCTTCCAGCGCGTCAAGGTGGACGGCAAGTACTACGAGATTGCATCGACACCCGTGCTCGACAAGAAGCTGAAGCACGACATCGAAGTGGTGGTGGACCGCATCGCGGTGAAGCCCGACATCGGCAATCGCCTGCCGGATTCCATCGAGACCGCGCTCAACCTCGCCGAAGGCTTGCTCATCGCCGAATTCGCCGACGAGAAGGACAAGGACGGCAAGCCGCGCCAGCTTCTGATGTCCTCGAAATTCGCCTGCCCGGTGTCCGGCTTCACCATTCCGGAGATCGAGCCGCGGCTGTTCTCCTTCAACAATCCGCATGGCGCCTGCCCAGCCTGCGACGGCCTGGGCACCCAGCTCTATTTCGATCCGGCGCTGGTGGTGCCCGACGAGAGTGTGACCTTGAAGAACGGCGCGATCGCACCTTGGAGCAAATCCTCCTCGCCCTTCTATCTGCAGACGCTGGAGGCGCTCGGCCGCCATTACAAATTCTCGCTCAACGAACCCTGGGAAGACCTGCCCAAGAAGGTGAAGGACGTCATCCTCAACGGCTCCGGCGAGGACGAGATCAAATTCATCTACGACGACGGCATGCGCCGCTACGAGACGAAGAAGACCTTCGAAGGTGTCATCCCCAACATGCAGCGCCGCTACAAGGAGACGGACTCCGCCTGGATCCGCGAGGACCTCGAACGCTACCAGGACACCAGCCCCTGCGACGTCTGCAAAGGCTATCGCCTGAAGCCGGAGGCGCTGGCGGTGAAGATCGCCAGGCTTCACATTGGCGAGGTCTGCGGGCAATCGATCAAGCTGGTCGATACCTGGTTCCGCGACCTCGACAAGGACCTGACCAAGCAACAGAAGGAAATCGCCGCGCGCATCCTCAAGGAAATCCGCGCCCGCCTGAAATTCCTCAACAATGTCGGCTTGGAATACCTCACGCTGGCCCGCTCCTCCGGCACGTTGTCGGGCGGCGAGAGCCAGCGCATCCGCCTCGCCTCGCAGATCGGCTCCGGCCTCACTGGTGTGCTGTACGTGCTCGACGAGCCGTCCATCGGCCTGCACCAGCGCGACAATATCAAGCTGCTGGAATCGCTGCAGGGCCTGCGTGATCTCGGCAACACCGTGATCGTGGTCGAACATGACGAGGAAGCCATCCGCACCGCCGATCATGTGATCGACATGGGACCCGGAGCAGGCATCCATGGCGGACACATCATCGCCGAAGGCACGCCAGACGACATCATGCGCAATCCCAACAGCCTGACGGGCAAATATCTCGTCGGCCTGGAGCAGATTCCGGTCCCCGCCAAGCGCCGCAAGGCGACCCACAATCGCTGGCTTAAGGTCGTTGGCGCCAAAGGCAACAACCTGAAGAACGTTACCGCCGAGATTCCGCTCGGCACGCTGACCTGCATCACGGGCGTGTCGGGCGGCGGCAAATCCACGCTGGTGATCGAGACGCTGTACAAGGCCGCGTCGCGCAAACTCCATCAGGGCCGCGATCATCCCTCGCCATACGACAAGATCGAGGGGCTGGAATTTCTCGACAAAGTGATCGACATCGATCAGTCGCCGATCGGCCGCACGCCGCGGTCGAACCCCGCGACTTACACCGGCGCCTTCACGCCGATCCGCGACTGGTTCACCGAGCTGCCGGAATCCAAGGCGCGCGGCTATGCGCCGGGGCGCTTCTCCTTCAACGTCAAGGGCGGCCGCTGCGAAGCCTGTCAGGGCGACGGCATGATCCAGATCGAGATGCACTTCCTGCCCGACGTCTACGTGCAATGCGACGTCTGCCAGGGCAAGCGCTACAACCGCTAAACGCTGGAAGTGAAATTCCGCGACAACTCCATCGCCGACGTGCTCGACATGACTGTGGAAGCCGGCGCCGAACTGTTCAAGGCCGTCCCTTCCATACGCGAGAAGCTCGACACGCTCACACGCGTCGGCCTCGGTTACATCAGCATCGGCAAGCAGGCGACCACGCTCTCCGGCGGCGAAGCGCAGCGCGTAAAGCTGTCGAAGGAATTGTCGCGCCGGGCCACTGGGCGCACGCTTTACATTCTGGACGAGCCGACCACCGGCCTGCACTTCCACGATGTGAAGAAGCTGCTCGAGGTGCTGCACGAGCTGGTCGACAACGGCAACACCGTGGTGGTGATCGAGCACAATCTGGAAGTCATCAAGACGGCGGACTGGATCGTGGACCTCGGCCCCGAAGGCGGCGACGGCGGCGGCGAGATCGTCGCCCAAGGCACGCCGGAAGAAGTGGCGAAGGTGGCGCGCTCCTATACCGGTCAGTACCTCAAACCACTGCTGAAAGGCGTCGCTCCAGGCAAAATCACGGCCTCGTCGAAAAAAATGAAAGCAGCCGAATAGGATTCGGCGCCATACCACTCGGCTTGTCGTGATCTGCAAAAGTTGGCCGTCCCGGTGAAACCAGATAGAGGCCCCTATCCGCTTTATTTGCCTCGTCGTAGCGACGCATGCCCCGTCGTGGCGGATAGCGTGAATTAGAAAGTGACTCGTTTCAATTCCACGACATTACTCTTGCCCACTGCCGCGACGATTTACGGCAAGGTGGAGTGCAGCGCCTTCCGCAGCGTGCCGCTGATGTTGTCACCCCAAGCGAATACACAATCCTGAGACCGCGTCTTAAGAACTGCACACCGAAGAACATGGCCTCTTCCGCGGGATGAACACGACTGGGTAAGCTGAGGCCGTCGTCGCACCGTCGGCATCACACAAGGAATTGTTCATGAAGACCGTTGATGCCCTCAGAAGGGCAGTGGAGAACCTGTCGCAAGACGAACTCGCCAATTTTCGCAGATGGTTTGTCGAGTACGACGCCGCGTTCTTCGTTCCGACATCAAAGCACAAGTCCACGAATGGAAAACTCGACAAGCTCGCCGAGAAAGCGATCAAAGACCTGAGCGCGGGACGCATGCGCAAGTCGTGACTTCCCACGGACGGCAACGCCGCAGACGGGTTAAGCCTGCGGCGGCGCTGCTGGATGGTGGCGCTGGCGGTCTATTCGATCCGCCCCTGTGTGGTTTGCTCCCGCAGCCACATCAGCCCGATAATCGTCTTGGCGTCCACGATATCGCCACGGTCGAGCTGTGCGAACGCCTCGTCGAGCGGCAAGTCGAGAACCTGGATGTCTTCGTTCTCGTGTGCGAGCCCGCCCCCTTTGGCGACCGGTCCGTCACCGCGCGTTTCGGCGTAGTAGAGGATGATCCGCTCGGAAGTAACACCCGGCGTCGGATAGAAGCAGGAAATCCGCTCCAGCGTCTCCACCTCGTAACCCGCCTCCTCCAGGATTTCCCGCTTCACCGCCTCTTCCGGGGTTTCGCCCGGATCGACCAATCCGGCGACGGCTTCCGTCGTCCAACCGGTTCCGCGTGAAAGCGTGGCATAACGAAACTGGCTGACAAGGATCACGCGCTGCCGCTGCTTGTTGAAGAGAATTCCCGCAACCGCGTCGCCACGCACAAAATCCAGACGCCGAACCGGTCGGCTCATCGTTCCGTCGAATTTTTCGTAGGAAACATAAGCCTCTTCGACTTTGAAATAGTCGTCCAGGAGCAATGCACGCTTCCTGATGTCGATCTTCCGCATCATTACGTTCCTACAGCCCTTTTGGCAGTGGCAGAAACTCCTCCACCTTCAGCGCCAGCGGTGTGAACCGGGCTTCCAGAATCGCGCCCTTGAAGTAGCTCACCCGGTTGATCCGCATGCCGATGGACGACCGCCCCGCCCCATGCGGCTTGAAATCGAGCGGCGCTTCCGCCTGCAGCATGCCGTCCACATAAGCGCGATAGATTTTGCCGTCGAACGTCTGCTGGACGCGATACCACCGCCCGACCGGAAAAGTCTTTTCCGGAACGACCAGCGCCTGATTGTAGCCCGGACCGGTGGTGAAGGCGTCGAGATACCATTTGTCTTCCACCACGCGGATCTCGAACAGGGTCCGCGGGCTCTGCGCGTCGTTGGACGCAGGATCGAATTCCGCCAGATGCAGCCAGCGCTGCTCGAAGGCGCCGCCATCGGGCCGGAAAATCGCTTCCATCGTGAAGGTCGCCGCGCCTGCCAGCGGGTGCTGATCGATGATCAGCGCGTCGTCCACACCGTTGAACGCCACCGCTCTTCCGGCCAGCGTGGCGATGAGCTGCGGATGGCCCTCCACATGTGTCGGGATGCCGCCGACGGCATCGAGACGGTCGAACTTCCAGATGATCGGGTCCACTGGGGTGCCTCCGCGCATGAACGAATCGAACAGACGGGAGTTTGCGCGCGACCAGCGCAACGCCGCCACAACGCCCTAGCCTGCCCGGCTGTGACACGTTCCCGCAAGCCGGAGAGTGGCCGGAATCCTCCTATTTCGCGTCGGTGAGGCTTGCCGGTACCTTCAGGAACTGCTTCGGCGTCAGCGCACGCGGTGTGAAACGGGCCTCCAGGATCGCACCGTGGAAATAGTTCACGTGGTTGATCCGCACACCGACGGAGGCGTGGCCCGGGCCTTGCGGCTTGAAGTCGATAGGCGCCTCGGCCTGCAGCACGCCGTTCACATAGCTGCGGTACATCTTGCCGTCATAGGTCTGCTCCACCGCATACCATGGGCCGACCGGAAAGGTCTTTTCCGGCACGGCCAGGGTCTTGTTGTAGCCGGGACCTGTGGTGAAGGCATCGAGATACCACCGGTCGTTCATCACGCGGATCTCGAACAGGAAGCGGGTTCCGGAATCCTTGCCCGTCGTCGGATCGATCTCGGCTAGATGCATCCAGCGCTGCTCGAAGGCACCGCCGTCGGGCCGGATGATCGCTTCCTCGGTGAAGGTCTTGGCGCCGGCCAGAGGATGTTGGTCAATGAACAGCGCGTCGTCCACGCCGTTGAACGCCACCGCCTTGCCGGCGGGCGTGGAAATGATCTGCGGATGCCCCTCGACATGCGTGGCGACGCCGCCGATGTCGTGGAGGCGATCGAACTTCCAGACGATCTGGTGGGCCGCACGCGCCTGTCCGGCAACCATCACCAGCAGGCTTCCGATGACGACGTTGAGAAGATTCCGTTTCATTCCTCGAATCCATTCGTTCTTGATTTCAGTAACCGGTGTCACAGTGCCCGTTTTTGCGTGGCCGCTCAACGGCTTTGGACAATAAAGGCCAGAGAGAAGGCGCCGTCCCGCGGGCGGCATGTGGTCCGCCTTGCGGCGTCTGGGCGCAGGACATCCTGCCCAATGTTCAAAATTAGGTATTTTATATACCTCTTTCATGTTCTCACCAATTTGTGGGCGCCTCACGCGTCCGAACAGGAGACCGAACATGTTTCCACGCGATAAGAACGACCGGGCGGTGTTGATGGCGGCGGCGGTGGTCACCGGCCTCGCGACCGCGACATGGATCGTCACCCGCCCTGCGCCGCAATTCGTCACTGAAGCCATTGCCGCCACGGCGACGCCGGCTGATGCCCACGCCGACTACGCCGCCCCGCCGCTGTCCGGCACCGCAGCGACGCCGCTGCCCAAGGCCGGTACCCTGGTTGACATCGTGCGCGATCCCACCGACCTGCCGCCGCCCGTCGGCGCCCGCTGGCCGCGGCGCGTCACCGTCAATCTGCATACGGAGGAGGTCACCGGCACGCTGGCCTCTGGCACAACCTTCCACTACTGGACCTTCAACGGCAAGGTTCCCGGCCCCTTCGTGCGCGTGCGCGTCGGCGACATTGTCACTGTGCATCTGACCAACGACGCCGCGGACATGATGATGCACAACGTCGACTTTCACGCCGTGCTCGGCCCTGGCGGTGGCGGACAGGCCACCATGGCCGGCCCTGGCGAAACCAAAAGCTTCACCTTTAAGGCGACCACGCCAGGCCTCTTCGTCTATCACTGCGCGACGATGCCCCACGCCGAACATATCGCCAACGGCATGTACGGCATGATCCTCGTCGAGCCGGCCGGTGGTTTGCCCAAGGTCGACCGCGAGTTCTATGTGATGCAGGGCGAAATCTACACCGACAAGCCCTACGGCACCCAGGGCCTGCTCGGCGATTCCTACGACAAGCTCCTGGCGGAGACGCCCGAGTATTACGTCTTCAACGGCGCGGTCGGCGCCTTGACCGACCAGAGGCCGCTGAGGTCCAAGGTCGGCGAGACGGTACGCATCTTCTTCGGCGACGCCGGCCCCAATAAGGCCTCGTCCTTCCATGTCATCGGCCAGATATTCGACAAGGCCTACGAATACGGCTCGCTGGAGTCGCCCCCGCTGCGCGGCGTGCAGACGATCACCGTACCGCCGGGCGGCACCACCATCGTCGAATTCAAGACGCAGGTGCCGGGCAAATACCTGCTCGTCGATCACGCCATCGTGCGCGTCGAGCGTGGCCTGGAAGGCGCCCTGATTGTGGACGGACCGAAGAACGACGCGCTGTTCAAGGTTGATTGAGCAGCACCGGGGCCTTGGCCGTCAACGCGCGATAGGCGAACGCCGCCGGCGCGAAGCTCAGCCCGTAGCTGAACGGCGCCAGCAGGAAGCTCAACCCCATCAGCATCGGCAGATGCGCCGCCAGTTGCCGCATGTTCTCGGCGGAATAGCGCATGTGTGCCGCGGGATCCTTCACCGCCTCGAAATGCGGATTGAACATGCCCGTTCCCACAATCGCGACCTGTGCGATCGCGGCCACCAGAATGATCGGAACCACGGTCGCCAGCCCGATCGCAACGATGCGCCAGAAATTGCCTTTGGTGAGCTTCCAGCTCTGCTCGATGCCGAAGCCGCCGTCGATAACGGCCGCGGGCGCCATGAGGAAGCTGAGGCGCACGAAAATGTAGATCAGCGCCAGGCCGGCGATGAGCCCGAGGAGCCCCATCACGCCGCCCAGCACCGCTTTCGTGGCTGGCATTCCGGCCGCCGCCTGCCCGAT
Source organism: Alphaproteobacteria bacterium (assembly GCA_027456965.1). GTDB lineage: Bacteria > Pseudomonadota > Alphaproteobacteria > Micropepsales > Micropepsaceae > Rhizomicrobium. The sequence continues at coordinate 18,733 of DAIDUA010000086.1, forward strand.
GGCGGAAAGCAACGCCTTGATAGCGAAGCCCGCGACCACGCCGAGCAGCAGCATGAAGACGAAGAACACCATCATCAGCACGACCAGACCGAAATAGCCGCCGACCACCCGCAGCTCCGTCAGCCCGAGGCCGAATCGTAGGAACACCGGACGTTTCAGCGGGTTGAGGATTTCACGCGTGATCGCCACCGCGACCACTGCCACCAGCACGATGCCGAGCAGTTCGAAGCCGTAGATGCTCACCAGCCAGGGCCCGGCCTGGCTCATGTCGCCGCTGTCGAACACGGCGGCCATGCCGGAGATATACGGCACCATGGCGAAATAGCCGCCAACCGTCATGATGATGATCGGCAGCCAGATCAGTCCGATCACGGTCCCCAGACCGCCAAAGGTGAATCGGTAGGATTCCTTGATGGTCTGGAGAACCGGTATCTTGTTTGTCATATGCTCGTCGCCTCTTCCGCCGGCGGCGCGCAGACGGACGGCGCGGCCCCTGCAGAGGGCGCGGCTCCTGCGGCGGGCGCGGTGATGGCGTTATAGGCGGTTCCCGCAGCGCCCGCCAGCAAGCTGAGCCCCACGAGGCGCGCGACGATGATCGTCGGCACGACCACCCACAACAGCGGTATCAGGGCGCGAAGGAACGCGAAGGCGTCGGCGATCTGCGGGTCGTGCGGCATCTTCATCGCTTCGGCGACCACCACCGGCAGGACGGATATCTCCAGGACGACGCCCGCGACGAAGGCGACCGGGACCACGATCAGCAGGAACACGAAGAATATCCGCCAGACATTGCCGCCGCCCAGTTCCCAGGACCGGCCGATGCCGATGCGGTTTTCCGCCACCACGACGGCGGGCAGGAAGAAGAACAGCCGGCAGGACACATAGAGCATGAAAAGGGCCACCAGGATGTTCAGCACGATCCCGGACGCTTCCGCTGCCGGTGGCGGCGCCATCGACACCGCAAAATGAATGATCAGCTGCACCACCAGACTCGCGACAAGGGCCGCAATCGCGACCAAGATGCCGGACAACAGGAACGCCCCCAGCATCCGCCACACCGGCACGCCAAGCGAGAAGAAGATGAGAGTCATCTTCTTCCTCGGGTCCAGGGCATGGCGCATCAGGCCGACCATGATCATCGCCACCAGGATCAGCACGGAGACGACAATCACGGGCCATACATAGAGGAAGGGCAGCAGCTTCTCCCACGGAAACTGCTCGGGCTCGAAATGGTTGAGATCGAGCGCCTGCCAGTTTCCGGCCAGCCACTCGTGCGGCACGACGAGGCACACAAGACCCGCCGCCAGACCGGCGAACAGCAGCAGTGGAAGCCATATGGTTCCCACAATCGAAATGATCTTCGTGAACAGAAACCGATAGGCGCCGCCCAGCGTCGCTTCCAACGGTATCTTTTTCATTGTTCCACCCCGGTTCCTCACCCAACGGTAGTCTACGCTTCATTCGGAATTGCGACAAATTTTTCTCAAGGATTTCGCCCCGCCGCGCAACAATCTCACGCCTGCGATTGGTCGGCTTGCTCTCGTCTTGAGTATGTCTAAGGAG
>DAIDUA010000087.1 GCA_027456965.1 Alphaproteobacteria bacterium
TCCTCTTTCGGGGCAGGAGTGTACCGACTATGTTCTGGTCGCCAGACCGACGACGCTGAGCCGGCCCTTCGACGGTCTTCTCCAGGACCTTGCCGCGGCGCTGGCTTCGGCCCATCTGAAGCTGAATGGGACAAAGACGGGAGGCCGTCCGTGATCGATCCGATGAGCGAGCGTTTGCGGCGCTTGGCCGTCGCGGTCCTGGTCGCGCCGGTTCGCTTCTACCGGCTTTTCATTTCGCCCCTGCTGCCGCCGTCCTGCCGCTTCACGCCGACGTGTTCCGAATACGCCATCGAAGCGATCAAGCGGCACGGACCCGCACGGGGATTCGTGCTAGCCATCCGCCGGCTTGCGCGCTGCCATCCCATCACCTGGCTCGGCGGTTCGCACGGCTACGATCCCGTTCCACCGCGATAGGAATTCAATGAACGACAATCGCAATCTGATTTTGGCCGTCGGCCTGTCGGCGCTCGTGCTGATGGGCTGGCAGTATTTCATCGCCGCGCCGCAACTGAAGGCGGACCAGACGCGCCAGGCGCTGCTCGCCAAGCAGGAAAAGAAGCAGACGGGATCCGAGAGCGCGCCAGCAGGCGCGGCAGCGCCGCAGGCGTCCAGCGGCGAGCCCGCTCATCTGACCCGCGCCGAGGCGTTGAAGCGCGGCGGCGCGCGGGTCCTGATCCAGACACCGACGGTGGACGGCTCTTTCCTGCTCAAGGGTGCGCGCTTCGACGATCTGAAGCTCAAGAAGTACCGCGAGACGGTCGACCCCAAGAGCCCGGAAATCGATCTGCTGGCGCCGACGGGCACGGCCTATCCCTATTTCGCCGAATTCGGCTGGACGGCAGCCAATCGGAAGATTGCGATGCCGGACGACCAGACGCCGTGGCGGGTCAAGAGCGGAACCGTGCTGTCGCCCGGCAAGCCGGTGACGCTCACCTGGGACAACGGCCAGGGGCTGATCTTCACCCGGACCATCTCGGTCGACGACGAGTACATGTTCAGCGTCACCGACAGCGTGACGAACACCTCGACCGAGAAGACGACGCTTTATCCCTACGCGCTGGTGGTGCGCGACGGCGTGCCCAAGCATCAGACCTATTGGGTGCTGCATGAAGGCTTCGTCGGCGTGGCCGACGACAAACTGCAGGATCCGACCTACGCCGACTTCAAGGATGCCGGCACGCCTCCGAAGACGTTCAGTTCGACTGGCGGCTGGCTCGGCATCACCGACAAATACTGGATGGCGGCGCTCATCCCGCCGCAGAACGCGAAATTCAACGGCGCGTATCGCGCCACGCCTTATGGCGGGGACAAGTCCTATCAGGCCAATTACAGTCTGCCGGGCCGGACACTGGAACCCGGCCAGTCCACCACCGTGACGCAGAGGCTGTTCGCCGGAGCGAAAGTCGTCGACACGCTGCGGAACTACGAGCACACGCTCGGAATCCAGCGTTTCGATTACGCCATAGACTGGGGCTGGTTCATTTTCCTCACCCAGCCGTTGTTCTGGCTGCTCGACAAGTTCTACCGTTACCTGGGTAATTTCGGCCTCGCCATCATCCTGGCGACGGTCGTGATCCGCCTGCTGCTGTTTCCGCTGGCAAACTCGTCGTTCAAATCGATGAGCAAGATGAAGAAGGTTCAGCCGGAGATGGAGCGCATCAAGAAGCTCTATGCCGACGACCAGGCGCGCCAGCAGCAGGAGATGATGGAACTCTACAAGCGCGAGAAGGTGAACCCGCTGATGGGCTGCCTGCCGATGCTGGTCCAGATTCCCATCCTCTTCTCGCTCTACAAGGTGATGTTCGTCACCATCGAGATGTACCACGCGCCGTTTTATGGCTGGATCAAGGACCTGTCCGCGCCGGACCCGACGTCGATCCTCAACCTGTTCGGCCTGCTGCCCTATCACATTCCCAGCTTCGTGCCGGTGTTCCTGTCGGTCGGCATCTGGCCGATCCTGATGGGCATGACGCAATGGGTTCAGACCAAGCTGAACCCGGCGCCGGGCGACCCGTTCCAGGCGAAGATGTTCGCGCTGATGCCGGTGGTGATGACGTTCATGTTCGCCGCGTTCCCGGCCGGACTGGTGATCTACTACACATGGAACAATCTGCTCTCCGTCACCCAGCAATATGTGATGATGAAGCGCCAGGGCGTCCCGGTGCACCTGTTCGAGAATCTGAAGCCGCCCGCCTTCGTTCGGCGGTTGTGGGACCGTTCCAAGACGCAGGCGAGCGAGTGAGCATCGCAGGCGAAGACGAAGCCCTGACCGCGGCGCGCAAACTCTTCGCCGGCCCGTGCGAATTCGTCTGGGGCACGGGGTCGATCGACAGCCTGCCGCCGCAGAGCCTGCCGGAAGTCGCGTTCGTCGGCCGTTCCAACGCCGGCAAATCCAGCCTCGTCAACGCGCTCACCGGGCGCAAGACGCTGGCGCGCGTCTCGCAGACGCCCGGCCGCACCCGCGAGATCAATTTCTTCAGGCTTGGCGAGCGACTGATGCTCGTGGACCTGCCGGGATACGGTTACGCGAAGGCCTCCAGAAGCCTCGCGGCCGAGTGGCAGCGCCTCATCTTCGCCTATCTGCGCGGGCGGGCGAACCTGCGGCGTGTCGTGCTGCTCATGGACGGGCGCCGCGGCGTCATGGACCTCGACCGTGCGGTCATGGATTTGCTGGACTCCGCCGCGGTCTCCTACTGTCTTTCGCTCACCAAGATCGACAAGGTCCCGCCGTCGGAGCGCGCAGGACTGCTGTCGGACATCATGGCGCAGGCCCGTCAGCACACGGCCGCCTATCCGGAAGTGTTCGCAACCTCGGCGCTGAAGAGCGAGGGCCTGGACACGCTCAAAGTGGAACTCGCGGCGTTGGCGGCGCCCCGGGCGTAGGCTATAACGCCAGCGAACCCGCAAAAGGCGCGCAGATGGCCCTCCAGGACGATCTCGGTCAGGACAAAAACCTGCGCGTCATGGCGCGCTGGCGCTCCACGGCGCGCATCCTGGTCGAGGCCCTGCCCTATATTCTGCAATACGACGGCAAGATCATCGTCGTGAAGTTCGGCGGCAATGCCATGGGCGGCACCGTCGCCGAGGATTTCGCGCAGGACATCGTGCTGATGAAACAGACCGGCATGGAGCCCATCGTCGTGCACGGCGGCGGACCGCAGATCGGCGCGATGCTCAAGAAGCTTGCCATACCCTCGACGTTCATCGACGGGCTCAGGGTCACGGACCAGGCCGCCATGGAGGTCGTCGAGATGGTGCTGAGCGGCACGATCAACAAGCAGATCGTCACCGGCATCAATGCGGCTGGCGGCCATGCCGTCGGGCTCTCCGGCAAGGACGGCAATCTCGTCATCGCCAGGAAACTGGAACGCACGAAGATCGACCCCGAGACGTTGGAGAGCAAGCCGATCGACCTGGGCTTTGTCGGCGAACCGGAGAAAATAAATCCCGAAGTCCTGCGCACCTTCATCAAGTCGGACCTCATTCCCGTCATCGCGCCCGTCGGCGTGGGACGGCGTGGAGAAACCTTCAACATCAACGCCGACACGGTGGCCGGCTCCGTGGCCGGTGCAATGCAGGCCGAAAGACTCGTGCTGCTCACCGCCGTCGAAGGCGTTCTCGACCGGGACGGAAAGCTGATCCCCCGCCTGTCACTGCGCGAGGCCCGCGCCCTGATCGCCGACGGGACGATTTCGGGCGGCATGATCCCCAAGATCGAAACCGCGATCGATGCCGTCGAAAGCGGCGTCAACGCCGCCGTCATCCTCGACGGACGCATTCCGCACGTGCTCCTGCTCGAACTGTTCACTCAGCACGGCGCCGGAACGCTGATCACCGCCGAATGAGCAGACCGCTGGCGCCGCTCGCGGCGGCTCTTATGCTTGCCCTCACCATACAAGCGGCACATGCCTCGTTGAGGCTGTGCAATCGCACCAGTTATGTCCTGTATGCGGCGACGGCTGTCGCGGAGCCGAGCGACGTTGCCGTAAAAGGCTGGACGCGCATCGCTCCCGGCGGCTGCAGCACCGCGATCCATGGCGATCTGGCGGCCTCGGCGTATTACGTCTATGCGCGCGTCTCCCAGGCCTATGCGGACACCTCGCGCGCGTGGGCGGGCAACACGAATTTCTGCGTCAAGGACGCCGACTTCTCGCTGCGTCTTCCGCCCCTTTTCACCTATTGCCCGTCAGCGGACGCCTACGAGATTCCGTTCGCGGCGATCGACACCCATCACATGCGCTCCTGGACAACGACGTTTCGCGAGTCGCCCGATTTCGACTCCATGAGAAGCGCCGAACGCGCGGGCCTGAAACGCCTGCTCAACGACAACGGCGCCCGAATCGATAGACTCGGTTCGGGTTCCGACAAAGCGGAAGCGGTGGCGCTCGCCGCGTTTCGCAAACGCATGCACCTGTCGACCAACGCCGGCGCGGCAGACCTGTTCAACGCGCTGGAGACGGAAGCAATGCGGACCGCGATACCTGTCGGTTATTCCGTCTGCAACGACACGAACAAGCCCTTCTGGGTCGCGCTAGGCCAGAAGAGAGACCGCAAATGGGTGTCGCGCGGCTGGTGGACGGTTGCCGCCGGAGGCTGCGCCAAGGTCATCGCCGGTTCCATCGCCGGCGAGAAGATATTTCTCTATGTCGAGCGATCGAAGGACAAAGCGCTGGTTTCGGGGCCGACGGGTTTTTGCGTCACCAGCATCGAATTCGAAATCGAGGGACGCGAGCGCTGTGCCGCCCGTGGACTGACCGAGGACGGCTTTGCGCAGACAAACGTCAACGGTGCGCGCGGCTTCGTGGCTCACGTTTCGGAGGACGGACTGGCCCTTTCCGCCAGCATGGGAACGCCGAAATAATCGAGCATCCACAGCATTTCGTCCTCGGTGAGCGGAAAATCCTTGCCGCCGCGTGCCGCCAAGCGCTCCGACGGACCGAGCTTCATCACATGAATCTGAATCTTGAATGCCGCGCGCATGCCCAGACGCGCCCGCCAAGCGAGCGCGGTGATGCCTTTCGCCGATTTAGTATCGATAACGCGGGCCACGATTGCCGGCGGCACCCGCGCCAGTGTCGCCAGGGCCGCTATCACGGCGTCCTTGTTCCCGGCATCCGCCACCTCTTCCAGGAATTCGTCGTTCAGACGCCCCTCCTGCGCGGCGATAGAGACGGCCCTGGCGGCGTCCTCGGCGACAGGGCCGCCGTCACCGTCCTTTTGCAGCCGTGCGCGAAGGCGCCGGTTGAGCAGAACACGCGTGCGCTCGTCAAGGTCGCCGCGCGCCGTTAGGCTTTCCAGCAGCGCGGTCCCGACGAAAGAGGCAAGCCTGCGAATGGTGCGCGCCGAAAGATCGGTTCTCAGGGTCAACGGCACATGCAGGGCGTCTATGCGCTCCGCCGTGTCGACGAGTTTATCGAGCGTCTGCTCCCGGATCGCGGCGTGCGGATTGGCGAGCAGCGTCGCCACGGCCGAGATATCCAGAGACGCGACGATCGCATCGCTGACCGTGTTGTTCAGAGGCCGGCGCCGGGCGACCGCGGCCAGGACATGCTCCGCTTTGGCCCCGGCGATGATCTCGAGCAGATCGGCATCCGACAGAAGCGGCGAATACTCCAATATCGGAGCGGCGACGATCTCCTCGACATCACGTGCAAGCTTGTCGACGACGGCCTTCGGCACGCAATCTAGGTGTTTGATCTCGTCCGCGAGAATGGCGCGCACGCGCAGGGCCTGATCTTGCGCCAGCTTTTCGAGCATCTCGATCGCGATGGCCCGCAGCTGCAGAGCTTCGTCACGCGAGAGGTCCGGCATCAGCCGAACAATTTTGCGGGCAAGCTCGGCGCGGACGTCGTCGTCTTCGTCGTCGCAAAGCAACCTGTTGGCGTGAACGGGCGCAGCGAGGTTGGCCGCCACCGCACGCCGCGTGGCAACTCCGCCATGCGTCGCAAGATAGCTCAGAACATCATCGCCCGCGTCGATCTGGCGCGCGAGTTCGTGCTGAGCGGCGTGTGCGCGCTCTTCGAGTACAGCGAGAACTTCGTCAGGATGCAAGCCCGCCTGTGCGGCCTGCGCGAATCTCTGCTGGAGATTCCTCATCGGCGCGCCTTGATACCATACGCCGCAATTGTCCCGCTCGGGCCTTAACACATGATCAAGATAGTTGGCTAAGAATGCTTAACCTAGCTTGCGCAAGCCCGGCGCCTGACCCATGGTCCGCTCATGCCATCCTTAAATCAGCCAGAGACAGCCGAGCCCGGACCGGATTTCCGCCACGTGAACGCCTGGATCTTCGATCTCGACAACACGCTGTATCGCGCCGACAGCAACCTGTTCTCCCAGATCGACGAGCGGATGACGCGCTACATCGCCCACCATCTGGCGGTGTCTGCCGAAGAGGCGTGGCAATTGCAGCAGACCTACTACCGCGAGTACGGCTCCACCTTGAGCGGATTGATGCTGCTCAACGGCGTCGATCCGGAGTCCTTTCTCGCCTATGTGCATGACATCGACCTGTCCGCAATCGCACCCGACGCGGCACTCATCGCCGCCATGGAGCGGCTGCCCGGAAGGCGCTTCGTCTTCACTAATGGCTGCCGTCACCATGCCGTGCGGGTGCTCGACCGCCTAGGACTCGCCGAATCCGTCAGCGAAATTTGGGACATCCGGACCGTCGATTATACGCCCAAGCCGCAGACGGAGGCCTATCACCGGGTCGTCGCCGCCGGGGCCTTCGATCCCAAAAGCGCCGCGATGTTCGAGGACATGGCCCGCAACCTGATGCCGGCCTATGCGCTGGGCATGACGACCGTGTGGATCAACAATGGCTCGCTATGGTCGCATCAGGGCCCGGAATATCCGCTGGTGGCGCGCCGGCATATCCACCACGAGATTGACGATCTCTCCGAATTCCTTCATGCCATCAGGCTCTGAAACCCCTCAGAATCCGACATGACGAACGAACTTGCCCGCATCATCGATCAGGCCTGGGACGTGCGCGACACGCTCGGCACCGCCACCAAAGGCGAAGTCCGCGACGCCGTGGACGCCGCCCTCACAGGCCTGGACGCCGGACGCTGGCGCGTGGCCGAAAAAAATGCGGACGGCTGGCATGTGAACCAGTGGCTGAAGAAGGCCGTGCTGCTGTCCTTCCGCTTGACCGACATGAAACGCATCGAAGGTGCGCCGGGCGGCGCGTCCTGGTGGGACAAGGTCGATTCCAAGTTCGCCGGCTGGGGCGATGCGCAATTCCGCGACGCCGGCTTCCGCGCCGTGCCGGGTGCCGTGGTGCGCCGCACCGCCTTCATCGCCAAGGGCGTGGTCCTGATGCCGTCCTTCGTCAATGTCGGCGCTTATGTCGACGAAGGCACCATGGTCGACACCTGGGCCACCGTAGGGTCCTGCGCACAGATCGGGAAGAACTGCCACATCTCGGGCGGCGCCGGCATTGGCGGCGTGCTCGAACCGGTCCAGGCCGGACCTGTCGTCATCGAGGACAACTGTTTCATCGGCGCCCGCGCCGAAGTGGCGGAAGGCGTCATCGTGGGCGAAGGCTCCGTGCTTTCCATGGGCGTTTATCTCGGCCAGTCGACCAAGATCGTGGACCGCGCGAGTGGCGAGGTGCTTTACGGGCGTGTGCCGCCCTACTCCGTTGTGGTCTCCGGCACGATGGGCGGCGGCGACGGCAAACCGGCGCTCTACTGCGCAGTTATCGTTAAGCGGGTAGACGAGAAGACGCGCGCCAAGACTTCGATCAACGAATTGTTACGAGATTAACATCGTCCGGACATCACGCGACAAGGTCGTTTATGCCACAAAGCGGCGAGGCCAGGGGTCGCCACATGCGCTGGATCAGCTATCTGTTCGGTTTCCGGGGGCGGATAAGCTGCGGAAGGTTTTGGGCTTTCCTGTCGGTCACGTTCGTCTGCCAGATCACGCTCGCCGCCGCCGCCGTCTGGAATATCGATTTTTCCGGCATCGACTTTTCCCAATACAATCTTGGCGACTGGAGCAACTTCACGACGCTCCACTTCGGCAACACGCCGGCATTCGTGGCGTTGGCCGTCTTCGTGATCATGGATCTCACATGGCTCGCCGCGGGCTTGGCGCAGACGGTGAAACGCCTGCATGACCGCAACAAAGGCGCGGCCTGGCTTCTCGCCTTCATCGTCCTGCCGCTCGTGCTCGAATTCGCGGCCATGTTTCTCTATGTGGCGGGCGGCTTCTCCAAGTCGAGCCTGGCGGCGGCGTTCTGCAATCTCGCGGGACTGTTCCTCTGGATATGGGCCTTCGCCGAACTTCTTTTCCTGCGCGGCACCGCCGGGGACAACCGCTTCGGCCGCGATCCGCTGGCCGGCAAGGGCTAGGAGGGCTTCTCGGCCAGCGCCTGCAGCGCCGCCATGTCGAGACCGAGTGCCTGAACGATGGGCGCAAAAGCCATCATCTGCGAGGTGACCGACGGCCCGAGCGTCAGCCCGCCGTCAACCACCAGCGCATGGCCGGTGACGAAGGACGCTCCGTCGCTCGCCAGATACAGCGCCGCCTCGGCGATGTCCTTCGGAAGGCCGCCCCGCGGAATGAACTGCGCATTCTTCGATCCTTCGGCGATGGCGCCGACCGTCGCGTCGGCGACCTGGCGCGGAAGGCCGAGACCCGTGCCGAAAATCGAGGTGGCGATCAGGCCGGGACAGAGGCAGTTCACGCGGATGTTGTGGGGCCCGAATTCCGTTGCCGCGACGTGGGTCATGTGGATGATCGCCGCCTTGGCGACGGAATAGAGGAAGGGCCCGAAGCCCGTGCGCAGTCCCGCGACCGACGCCGTCGAAATGATCGAGCCGCCGCCCTGCGCCTTCATGAGCGGCACAGCGTATTTCATGCCGAACATGGCAGCCCGCACATGCAGGTGCATGACGGCATCGAAGCTCCCGGCGGTGACGCCGTCGGAGGTCTCGCGCGGGCCGCCGGCGCCAGCATTGTTGAACAGACAATCCAGCCGGCCGAAGCGGTCCTTTGCAGCGGCGACGGCGGCGGCGACGTCGCTCTCCCGCGTCACGTCGCAACGGACATAGACGGCTTTGCCCTTGTGGTCCTCTTCAAGCCGCGCGCCCTTGTCGTCCTGGACGTCGGCAGCAATCACCCGTGCGCCTTCAGCCACAAACAGATCGACCGCGCCGCGCCCGATGCCGCTGGCCGCGCCGGTGATCAGCGCCACTTTGCCGTCCAAACGCCCCGCCATGACCGCCTCCCTCTGCCCATTGATTGACCCTAGCCTAACCGCGTCCTAAACCCCGGGCCATGGCCATGCTCGATCCGCTCCCGCTCGCCCAGGCGCTGATGCGCTGTCCTTCCGTTACGCCGGCCGATGCCGGCGCACTCGGCGTGCTGGAAGATGCGTTGCAGCCGCTGGGCTTCGCTTGCCATCGCCTGATCTTCACGGAGCCGGACAGCGAACCGGTAGACAATCTTTACGCCCGGATAGGAACGCGCGCGCCGCTGTTCTGCTTCGCCGGGCACACCGACGTCGTGCCGCCCGGCGACGCGAAGGCTTGGCGCAGCGCTCCGTTCGATGCGGAAGTCCGCCACGGCGTGCTGTACGGCCGCGGCGCCGCCGACATGAAGACGGCGATCGCCGCCTTCGTCGTCGCGACCGCGCGACATCTGGCCAAGGGCGATCTCAAAGGCTCGATCGGCCTCATCATCACCGGCGACGAGGAAGGCGAGGCCATCAACGGCACGCGCAAGATCCTCGACTGGATGACAGAGAAAGGCGAGCGTGCCGACCACTGCATCGTCGGCGAGCCAACCTCAGTGGCGGCGGCGGGCGACACGCTGAAGATCGGCCGGCGCGGCTCGATGACGGTGCGCGTCACCGTCAAGGGCACGCAGGGCCACGTCGCCTATCCCAACCGCGCCAACAACCCGATCCCGGCGCTGGCGGCCTTGGTGACCAAGCTGGCGAACCTTCCGCTCGACCAAGGCACCGGGCATTTCGATCCCTCGACGCTGGCCTTCACCACCGTCGACGTCGGCAACCCGGCCAGCAACGTCATCCCGGCGGAAGCGCGCGCCACGTTCAACATCCGCTTCAACGACCTGCACACGCCGGACTCGCTGATGGCGTTCCTCAATGCCGAGGCCGCGGCGGTCGCCAAGCAGACCGGCTGCGAGATCACGCTGACCAACAACGTCAGCGGCGTGGCGTTCCTCACCACGCCGGGCGCCTTCACCGACCTGGTCGCCAAGACGGTCGAGGGCGCCACGGGACGGCGGCCGGAATTCTCCACCAGCGGCGGCACCTCGGACGCCCGCTTCATCAAGGACCATTGTCCGGTGGTGGAACTCGGTTTGCCCGGCACGACCATGCACAAGACCGACGAGTGCGTGCTGGTCTCCGACATCCAGAAGCTGACCGACATCTATGCGGCGCTGCTCGACGCCTATTTCGCGAACCCGCCGGGATGAACGACGCGCCGATCGGCATCTTCGATTCCGGCATGGGCGGACTGACCGTCATGCGGGCGCTCGCGGCGCGACTGCCGGACGAGCGTTTCCTGTATCTGGGCGACACGGCGCGGCTTCCTTACGGCACCAAGAGCGCCGAAACGGTGCGGCGCTACGCCTTGCAGGCGGCGCAGGCGCTGACCGCGCGCGGCGTCAAGCTGCTGGTGGTGGCGTGCAACACGGCGTCGGTCTCGCTGCCAGCCTTGCAGGAGGCGCTGGCGCCGCTGCCGGTGATCGGCGTGATCGAACCGGGCGCGCAGGCGGCGCTGAAGGCCGCGCCGAACGGGCCGATCGCGGTGATCGCCACCGAAGGCACGGTGAAAGGCGGCGCCTATGTGCGCTCCATCCAGGCGCACCGACAGACGCCGGTGGTGCAACAGGCCTGCCCGCTGTTCGTGCCGATGGCCGAAGAAGGCCTGATCGACGGACCGATCGCGGATGCCGTGGCGCATCGCTATCTCGATCCGCTGATGGCGACCATGCCGAGGCCGCGGGCGCTGGTGCTGGGCTGCACGCATTTTCCCGTTCTCAAGAACGTCGTGGCGCGCGCCGTGGGCGACGACGTGACGCTGGTCGACAGCGCGGCGACGACGGCCGTCGCGGTGGCGCAACTGCTCGAAGAACGCGGACTGGCGCGACGCACGAAAAGCACAGAGCCGCAATGCTTTCTCGCCACGGATTCGCCCGACCGCTTTGCCCGCGTGGGGGAGATTTTTCTCGGAAAAGCGATCGATCCCGGCAGCGTCGAGCTGGTCGATCTTCAATAATCCACCTTCACCAGGTACAGCCCGTCGGGCGGCGCCACCGGGCCGCAGCGGCTGCGGTCGCAGGCGACCAGCGCCTGGCCCACCTCGCGCGGATGCCATTTGCCTTCGCCCCCCAGCTTCAGCGTGCCGACCATGGAGCGCACCTGGTTGTGCAGGAAGGAGCGCGCCGAAGCTTCGACGCAGATCTCGTCGGCAGCACGGCGCACCGTGAGCTTGTCCAGCGTCTTGACCGGCGACTTCGCCTGGCATTCCGAAGCGCGGAAGGTGGTGAAATCATGCTGGCCGACCAGCGACTGCGCCGCGAAGTGCATCGCTTCGGCATCGAGATCATGCACCACATGCCAGGCATGGCCGCGTTCCAGCGCCAGCGGGGCGCGGCGGCAGACGATACGATAGAGATAGTGCCGCGCCTTGGCGGAAAAGCGGGCGTGGAACTCCGGATCGGCGACGGCGGCATCCAGCACGGCGGCGGGCGCGGGCCGCAGGAAATGGTTGAGCGCGTCGCGGATCTTGTCGGGCGCGAACGCTTTCACCAGATCGAAATGCGCCACTTGGCCATAGGCGTGCACGCCGGCATCGGTGCGGCCGGCGCCGGTGACGGTGACGGTCTCGCCGCAAAGCTTGAAGATCGCCTCTTCCAGCGCGCCCTGCACCGACGGCCCGTTGTCCTGGCGCTGCCAGCCGACGAAGGGCGCGCCGTCATATTCCACAGTGAGACGATAGCGCGGCATCACACGAACTTCGTGCCGGGCGGCAGTGAGAAGCCGCGCAGCAGTTCGGAAGCGCTCATCGCGGACTTGCCGGCACGCTGCAGACGGACGAGGCGCAGCGCACCGCTGCCGCAGGCGACCGTCAGCGCCTCGTCGAGCAATGTGCCGGGCGGACCGCTGCCGTCGACGGGTTCGGCGTAGAGAATCTTCAGCCGCTCGCCGTTCGCTTCCGTCCAGGCGCCGGGCACGGGCGACAGACCACGGATATGGCAATCGATCTGGTGGGCGCTCTTCGTCCAGTCGATGCGGGCTTCTTCCTTCAGAATTTTCTTCGCGTAGGTCGCGCCGGCCTCGTCCTGCTTGTGCCCGGCGATGCTGCCGCGTTCCAGCGCCGCGAGCGCGCGCACCATCAGCGAGGCGCCGACCCGCGCCAGTTCGTTGTGCAGTTCGCCATAAGTGCGCCGGCCGATATTCTCGCGCTCGGCCATCAGCACCGGCCCGGTGTCGAGGCCCTCGTCCATGTGCATCACCATGGCGCCGGTCTCTTCGTCGCCCGCCATGATGGCGCGCTGGATCGGCGCCGCGCCGCGCCAGCGCGGCAGCAGCGAAGCGTGCAGGTTGAAACAGCCGAGCCGCGGCGCGTCGAGGATCGGCCTGGGCAGGATCAAGCCGTAGGCGATCACCACCGCGGCATCGAGCTTCAGCGCCGCGAACTCGGCCTGTGCTTCGGGCGTCTTCAGCGTCACCGGCGTGCGCACCACAAGGCCGTGGGTGGCGGCGAGATGGGCGACGGGCGACGGCTCTTCGCTGAGGCCGCGACCCTTGGGGCGCGCGGGCTGGGAATAGACGGCGGCGATGTCGTGGCCCTGCGCGATCAGTTCGGCCAGCATCGGCACCGAGAACTCGGGCGTGCCCATGAAGGCGATGCGGAGGGTCACTTTCTCCCCACGTTTACGGGGGGAGAAAAGGAACGAGCCTCATTCATGCCGTTTCCTTTTGCCGCTTGGCCTTGGCGAGCTTGCGCAGGGCCATGGAGCGCTTGAGCCGCGACAGATGATCGATGAACAGCACGCCATTGAGGTGATCCATCTCGTGCTGCAGGCAGTCGGCCAGCAACCCGTCGGCTTCCACGGTCTGCTTCTTGCCGTCGCGATCGAGATATTCGGCGCGGATGCGGGCGGGACGCTCGACGTCTTCCCAGATGTCCGGCACCGACAGGCACCCTTCCTCGAAGGTCGCCATGTCGTCGGACGCCCAGACGATCCTGGGATTGATGAAGACCCGCGGCTTGTTCTTGCCGTCCTTCTGGTCGAGGTCCATGACGATGACGCGCTTGGCGACGCCTATCTGCACGGCGGCCAGGCCGATGCCGTCGGCGTCGTACATGGTCTCCAGCATGTCGTCGCAGAGCTTGCGGATTTCGCCGTCGACCTTGTCGACGTCTTTCGCCACGGCCTTCAGCCGGGGATCGGGCGCGGTGAGGATTGGGCGGATGGTCATGGCGGTCAGATATGCTGGGGGCCGGTTTCGGTCAAGGTTTTGGGCCGCCGGCGCATAGGATAGGCTTGGCAAAACAGGGATTCGTCATGGATATCGCGTTCATCATCTTGGCCGTCGCGTTGGTTGCCGCCGCGGCGATCGTCGCCTTTGCGCTGCGCCGACCGCAGGCGCCGCCGCTCGAGGCGAAACCGGATCCGCGGCTCGACACGGTGATCGAAGCGCAAGGCAAGATTGCCGGGCAGTTCCAGCAGACCGTGGCGGCGCAGGCGGAACTGCAGCGCACGCTGGCCGAGCGCATCGACGCGCTGAACAAGCGGCTGGGCGAGACGCTGAGCGAAGGCACCGCGAAAACCGGCGAGACCCTGAAGAACATCGGCGAGCGGCTGGCGGTGATCGACGAGGCGCAGAAGAACATCACGGCGCTGTCGGACCGCATGGTGTCGCTGCAGGATATCCTGTCGGACAAGCAGGCGCGCGGCGCCTGGGGCCAGGACCGCATGGAAGACATCGTGCGCGACCAGCTGCCGCCCGACCTCTATCAATTCCAGGCCAAGCTCTCCAACAACACCGAGCCCGACTGCATCATCCGCGTGCCGGGCATGGCCGCCGCCATCGTCATCGACGCCAAGTTTCCGCTGGAGGCGTTCGAGGCGCTGCGCCTTGCCGCGAATGACGGCGAGCAGAAGACGGCGGCGGCGCAATTGCGCAGCGACGTGCAGAAGCATATCGGCGACATCGCCAAGAAATACCTGATCCCCGGCGAGGTGCAGAGCCCGGCCCTGATGTTCGTGCCGTCGGAATCGATCTATGCCGAGCTGCATCACGTCTTCCCCGATGTGCTGCAGCGGGCGCGGCGCGCCCAGGTGGTGATCGTCTCGCCGCATATCCTGTGGCTGGCGGTCAACACGATCCGCCCCCTGATGCGCGACGCCAAGATGCGCGAGCAGGCGCACGAAATCCAAAAAGAAGTGGCCCTGCTGCTGAAAGACGTAAAGCTGCTGGCCGAGCGCGTCGGCGATCTGCGCACGCATTTCGAGCGGACCAGCAAGGATCTGGGCGAGATCGAAAAGCCGATGGGCCGCATCGCCGCGCGCGCCGGGCGCATCGAGGCGGTGGAGCTTTCGGCGCCGGAGACCGACAAGCCCGTGCTTCCCGGGGCTTAGGTGATTTCGCATTTCGTCCAGGCCAGCGCCTTTGCGATGGCGAGGCGCGTCGCGTTCACCCGCTCGCGCACCGCTTTGCGCCGCGCGGCATAAGCCCTCGAATAACGGCCATGCGTCATGCGGTTGGTGTTGCCGGGGGGCGCGCCGCGCCGTACGGGCCGGGCGAATTGAACCGCATTTCTGACGCAAAACCCCCCGGGGGGAGGGGGAAGGACCGTCCGAGCAAGCCCCGGTTTTCCCTGAAGCAGGTCGATGCGGCGGCCGCAGGCGCTGTTGACCCGGGCGATGGCGACGCCGATTTTGGCGCTCGCGCGTGTCAGCTTGGCCGCATCGCGCAGGACTCCCATCAACTGCCTGCGGTGCCTCTCCACCTCCGGCAGATAACGGCGCGCCTCCTCACGAGAGGCGGCGACGGCTTTCCGGTTCTCGACAAGCATTGCCTGCAACAGGATGATCAGCTGCAGCGCTTCCTGCTCCATGGCTCATGTCTCCTTTCGACACGAGCCTCTTAAGATAAGCGCGATTCGGCGGAGTTGGATAAG
>DAIDUA010000088.1 GCA_027456965.1 Alphaproteobacteria bacterium
CTAGCAGGCGAGATTCTAACGGAACATCGCTAAGCAAGTCAGGCAGTCAACGAGGCGACATCAGTGTCGTGCGACCGGCCATCGATGATGGGGTGCCCACAATGAATGGTCGGGAGATTGGCGTCTTCGTGCGACGCATGACGGGGCGCTGACAAAGCCAGCACGCCAGCTTTCAGGCACGAACAATCGGCGGGGGTAGCGCCGGGCGTATCGATAAATCAGCTCCGCGGGATATTGAACTTAATCTTACCTTCGCCTGCCGCACCATCTCAAAAACAGGTGCAAACCGGGGGAGTTCCGCAAACGATGTCATGCACCCTATGCAGTTCGAACAAGTCGCCGGATTTCCTTTGCGGGGAGTGCCACGCGTCGCCTTAGCCATCGGGCAGTTGTGAGGCACTAAAGTCACCGACGCAGGCATGCTGGTCGCTTCGCTGCAAGGACAATGCGCAGGTTGAGAAAACGCAGGCATTGCACCGACGACTGCAATCGCCAGCACGACAGATGCAAGACGCTGTAGCGCAGCTTTCATACACATTAGACGTGACCGTATTGAGCGGCTGAGGAATGGTCAAGAAATCGGAGAATTACGGAGACGCTCTATATTGTATTTATGCGTTCTCTTCCCAAAGTAAAATGATGCCGTTCTCGATCTTCTCCAACCGGATGATGATGGTATTTCAAATATGAGAGGCCGTGCTTCATCGCGGCGGCGCCTTCCATCATCTTCCCAACGAGAGCTTTTCATCGTTCTTCGTGTCCGCCCCGCACGAAGTAAAAGAGCACCGGGATCACAACCAGCGTCAGCACCGTGGAAGAGACCATGCCGCCGATCATCGGGACGGCGATGCGTCGCATGATCTCCGAGCCCGTGCCGGTGGACCACAGGATGGGGAGCAGTCCCGCCATGATCGCCGTGACGGTCATCATCTTGGGCCGCACGCGGTCGACGGCACCGGACATGATCGCGGCCATCAAATCGACGCGCGCAAAGTCACGGCCTTCGCCCGCGCACCGCGCCTTTGTCTCGCTGAGAGCGTTGTTGAGATAGATCAACATGACCACACCGGTCTCCGACGCGACGCCAGCCAGCGCGATGAACCCAACGGCGGACGCAACGCTCATGTTGAATCCCATCAGATACATCAACCAGAACCCGCCGACCAACGCGAAGGGCAGCGACAGCATCACGATCAACGTATCCGAAAGGCGCCGGAAATTCAGATAAAGCAGCAGGAAGATGATCAGCAATGTCGCCGGCACGACAATGCGCAGACGCTGCTCGGCGTGCTGGAGATATTCGAACTGCCCGCTCCATGTGGCATAATATCCCGGCGGGAAGGTCACGTACCTGGCCACCGCGCGCTGCGCATCGCTAACGTATCCGCCCAGATCGCGGCCCCGGAAATCGACATAGACATAGTTCACGAGCTGGCCGTCTTCCGTGCGGATCATGGTGGGCCCACGCGTGCGCGCGATCTTCGCGACTTCGCCCAAGGGAACCGTGCTCCCATTCGGGAGCGAGACCAGAACATCGTCCGCGATAGACTGGGGATTGCTGCGGACATCGCGCGGATAGAGAAGGACGACGTCGTAACGTTCCCGGCCTTCGACGGTCGTTGTGACCGGCTTTGCACCAAGTGCGGTCGATATGGTGCCCAGGACATCGCTGATCGACAGGCCGTAACGCGCCATCTGCATGCGGTCCGGCGTGATCTCCAGATAATAGCCGCCGTTTACGCGCTCCGCGTAGGCGCTTGTCGTGCCGGGTATACGGCGCACGACGGTCTCCACCTCCTGCGACAAGCGCTCAATTTCACCGAGGTCCTTGCCGAATATTTTGACGCCGACCGGCGTGCGGATGCCCGTCGACAGCATGTCGGTGCGGGCTTTGATCGGCATCGTCCAGGCATTGCTGACGCCGGGAAATTGCAGAGCGGCATCCATCTTTGCGGTCAACTGATCGACGGTCATCCCACGCGGCCACTGATCCTGCGGCTTGAGGTTTATGACCGTCTCGAACATTTCCAGCGGCGAGGGATCGGTTGCCGTTTCGGCGCGGCCGGCCTTACCGAAGACGGATTCGACCTCGGGAAAGTTCTTGATGATCCGATCCTGCATCTGGAGAAGCTGTGCCGCCTTGGTGACCGACAGCCCGGGCAATGTCGTCGGCATGTAGAGCAACGTGCCTTCGTTCAGCGTGGGCATGAACTCGGTGCCGATGCGCGAGGCCGGGAACACGGTCAACAGCAACACGACGACTGCTAGGCCGAGCGTCAGCCACGGCTTACGTAGCACGGCGGCGATGACCGGTCGGTAAATCCGGATCAGGAAACGATTGATCGGGTTCTTGTTCTCGGGAGCGATCTTCCCCCGGACGAACAAGGCCATCAGCGCCGGCACCAGCGTGATGGATAGGAGCGCCGCCGCCGCCATAGAGAACGTCTTCGTGTATGCCAATGGCTTGAACAGCCGCCCTTCCTGCGCCTGGAGGGTGAATATCGGGATGAAGGATACCGTGATCACCAGCAGGCTGAAGAACAGCGCCGGCCCGACCTCCTGGGCGGCCGCGATCAACACCTCTTTGCGGGAAGCGCTGGGCCCCGCCCGCTCAAGCCGTTTGTGTGCATTTTCGATCATCACGATGGCGGCATCCACCATCGCGCCGATCGCTATGGCGATGCCGCCGAGGCTCATGATATTGGCACCGATGCCCAAGGCCTCCATGGCGATGAAGGCAATCAGGATGCCCACGGGCAAGGTCAGGATGGCCACCAGCGCGCTGCGGACATGCAGAAGAAACAGGAAGCAGACAAAGGCGACGATCAGGCTCTCCTCGAACAGCGTGCTTTTCAACGTGGCGATCGCGCGTTCGATCAACAGGGAGCGGTCGTAGACCGGTATCAGCTTGACGCCCGCGGGAAGGCTGGCGGCAATCTCCGCCACGCGCTTCTTGACCGCACGGATGACGTCAAGCGCGTTCGCGCCGTAACGCTGGATGACGATCCCGCCCGTGACCTCTCCCTGACCGTTCAACTCCGCGATCCCGCGGCGTTCCGCGGGCACGATTTCCACCCTCGCGACATCCCTGAGGAACACCGGCGTTCCGTCCTTCGCCTTTAGGACGACGCGGTTAAGGTCTTCGATGTTCTTCAGATAGCCGCGTCCGCGGATCATGAACTCGGTTTCGGACAGTTCCACGGTCCTGCCGCCGACATCGGTGTTTGAGTCCGCGACGGCGTTGCGGATGGCGTCGAGCGTGATTCCATAGGCTCGCAACTTGTTCGGATCGACCACCACAGCATATTGCTTGACATAGCCGCCGACGCTGGCGACTTCCGAGACGCCCTCGGTTTTGGCCAGCGCGTAACGTAGATGCCAGTCCTGCAGAGAGCGAAGCTGCGCCAGATCCTGGTTCTTACCGGTCAGCGCGTATTCATATACCCAGCCCACCCCTGTGGCGTCGGGACCGAGGCTCGGCGTGACGCCCTGCGGAAGACGCTGGGCGACCGTATTCAGATATTCCAGAACGCGAGAGCGCGCCCAATAGACGTCCGTCCCGTCATCGAAGATCACGTAGATGAACGACACGCCGAACAGCGACACGCCGCGCACCGCACGGGCGTGCGGCACGCTTAGCAGTGCCGTGGTCAACGGAAACGTGACCTGATCCTCGACCACTTGCGGCGATTGGCCGGGATATTCCGTGTAGACGATGACCTGGGTGTCGGAGAGGTCGGGAATGGCGTCCAGCGGAATCCGGCTGACGGCATAGATTCCGACCAGGATGGCGAACACCGTCCCGATGGCGATCAGAAATAAGTTGTTCGCCGACCAACGGATGATGCGTGCGATCATTTGGGTGTTCCGGGTTGGGAGAACGTCTTGAGCGCCGTTTCGAGATTGCTTTCGGCGTCGATCAGGAAATTGCCCGAGGTGACGATGCGGTCACCCTTGACGAGACCGGAAAGAACCTCGTCATAACCGCCGACACGTGCGCCCAGAACCAACCTGCGTGGCTGGAACATGCCGCCGGGCAAGGCGAGGAACGCGACCTGCTTGGTGCCGTCGTCAATAACGGCGGAGTCCGGAACCACCAGCACGGGGTGGTCCGACACGGGCGCTTCGATGGTCACGTCCGCATATTGTCCGATACGAAGCAGGCCATCGGGATTGGTCACCACGATGCGAACCTGTGCTGTGCGCGTATCTGGATCGATTTCCGGATAAATGAAGGAGATTTTCCCGGTGAACGACGTACCAGGGTTGTCGCGGAAAGTGATCTTGGCCGTCTGTCCCGGCCTGAGCCCTATCAGATCGCGTTCGGAGACCTGCGCCAGAATCCACACCGTGGAAAGGTCGGCCATTTTGAACAGCGGATCGCCAGCGCTAAAGCGCATGCCGTCGATGGCGGGTTTTTGCAGGATAGTACCGTTCAAGGGCGCGTACAGCGTGATAGACCGCGTCGCGCGGCCGGTGCGCCGGATTTCGGCGATCGTGGACTCCGGTATTCCGTAGTTTCGGAGGTTATGGGCAGCCTGGTCGATGGCGACCTGGTTCTTTCCCTGCAACGCGACGACGTAATCGATCTCGCGGGTGATGACGTCTGGCCCCATCTGGGTGAGGACATCCGGCGTCTGAATCCAGACGCGCGCCACCGGTTGGCCTGCGCGCACCTGCGCCCCGGTTGTGGAGACGAGCAGCTTCTCGACGAAGCCGTCGAACTTGGTCGTCAGCACGGCCTGCTTGCTTTCGTCGATGGCGACTGTTCCCGTCGCGTGCACGTTGTTGACCAACGTCATCGGTTCGACCAAGCCAGTACGGACACCCGCGATCTGGATTTTCTCTGTCGTCAAGTGGATTGTGCCGGGCGTCTTCGAGACCTCGTCGCTATAGACGGGAACGTAGTCCATCCCCATCGCGTCCTTCTTCGGCACCGGCGAAGTGTCGGTCGGAACCATGGGATTGCGGTAGTAGAGAACGCGCCGTCCGTAAGCGCCGGCGGGCTGTACCGGAACGGCCGCGGCTGCGGGCGTAACCACGGCCGGAGGGCCATCCGAGTGAACCCAATAGCCGAGGCCGACGCCCAAGCCCCCGACCAGCAGAAAGCTGGCGATCAGCCGCATCGCCCGGACCGGGATTGTCTTCGCGCGTTGCGCAAGATTGCGCACAGCGGCATTTGCCTTGTCGGTCAGCCGCTGCCAAATCGCCCTGATATCTTCCATCGGGTTGCGCATGTCACGGCCCCGCCTGAAAAACGATGCGCCCCGTCATCGGCCGAGGCTCGCCTGGTACTTTGGCGGTCAAGGTCAAGGCCCATTTTCCCTGCCATTTCCAGACCGCACTGTCGTCGAATACGAACGAATAAATGCCTGGGGCCGAGGCCGGTTGCACTTTCAGCGGCGCGGTCATGCTCGCCATGTTTTCCGGACTCATGTCGAGGCGTGTCTGAACAATCGCCGCCCCCACCACGAGCTTGTTGTCCGACGCGCCGACAAGACGCACGGAAACGATGTGTTTGCCCGCGCCGGTAGCTTTGGGCGCGCCCGCCAACTCAAAGCGATAGCTCTGCGTCGCCGATTGCCCTGAGGCTGCAGGGGCCAGGCCGGCGGCGATCGCCAGAAAAACGATAAGAACGAAGGAACTGCGCATGGTCATCTCCGATAGCTGGGCAAGAGAGCCCGTAATGCTGCTCGTGGTTCGGTTACCGGAGCCGGCCTTTCGACCGGCTCCGGTGAAGGTTCCCTAATTGTTGGCGGCGACGGTCAGCCACGTTGCCGAAGACTCGCCGGGCACGTGAGCGCGCAGAACGATCGGATCGCCCGAGGGCAAAGGCCCGCGCGAGCAAACGTAATCACCTCGTCCGTCCGGTTCGAGCGGAAGGAGGATACGCTGAACTTGCGGAACGGCCTTGATGCCAAGCGATACGGTGTGCTGCATGGTGACATGGGCGTTTGTCACGATCTGACCGGTCTCGGTGTTGACGAGCTGTACCGTCAGCGGGGTCCCCGCGGACGGCATGCTCACGATCTTGAACTGATAGGTTGGGTAAGTCTTACCGTAGTCGGCGGGTAATACATGGCTCTGTCCGCCAGCGTTTGCCGCGGCGACGATGGCGAGCAAGGCCGCGGCGGCAATGGCTGCACGAAGTGCGGTGTTCTGTTTGCGGTAGGTTTTCATTGTCTTTCCTCCTGCCCGGCATCTTGTCGATGCATGGGCGCATGAATGATCGTGATAAACGACGCGTCCATTGCGGGAGGCCTGTGGCGGAGGAGACTGCCGAAACGTGTCGGCCATATTCACCGGCGGCACACGGGCACAACCGCACTCCTCGCGCGCGTAGGCGCGGAGGACGGGCGCGATCAGTCCATCAAGCGATAGGTGGAGGATTGTCTGGCTGCAGCGTGATGCCTGGGCCGGCTTCGCGCAAATGCCAATATGGCGAATCTGCCGTCACAGCCGGCAACATCGCGACGTCATGTACGGTTATCGCCGTCATGGCAAAGCAGTTCAGCATCCCAAGGCAGTGCGCCATGCTCTTGCAGGGCGCACCGCCATGGTTCCGAGGCATGGCGTGATCGCAACACGTCATTCCATGGGACGCGTGCATGGTCTGCGTCGACGCGGCGTGAGGGGCTGGCATGGCTACGGCGGCAGGCTCTACGGCAAGCGCAAGCATCGCCGCCATAAGTATGGTGACTGCCTTCCGCGCGATAGAGCGTCCCGTTCGCATGGCCGCAAAGTATGTCCGCGTTATTCCTGTTTCAACGGTTGTCAGTGACGCAGGCAAATCTCTCACCGACTATAGTCTCCGGGTTCAGGCCTTATTATGGCTTCGTGAATCCCAAATGGACCGTGATTTTGTCGCCCACCTTGATGTCTGCGAGAGATGCGGGAGGGAAGTGGAGTTTCAGGGCCATACCGTCGGAACTGACGTCGACGAGGCCCGTCTTCGCGTCGAGGGCGGTTACGGTCGCCGGCATGGTATGCATGCCCATCATCTTCATATCGCCCATGTTCATGCCCGACATGTTACCGCCCTGCATGTTCTGATTGCTTTGGGCCCAAGCTGGGGCGGACAGCACGACCAGCGCCGACAGGGCGATCATTTTCGACATTTTCATCATCGACATCCTTTCATCGATACGCGTTGAATCACGTGGATGAACACGGCAGCACGCCTACTTGTGGTCCTCTTGATCCATGCCTTCCATATTCATCATTTTCATCATCTGGTCGTGATCTTCCGGCGCACTCTTCACGAGCGCCAGGTATTGCGCCGGCGAGAGGCCGGGCAGCTTGCGCAGGAATGCGACCATGTCCCAGATCAGCGTGTCGTTGTGGGTTTTGCCCCACGCCGCCATGCCACTCATCTTGATACCGTGCTTGATGATCCAGAATTCCTCCCCGGGCGTGAGATCGGTGCCACGGCTCAGTTCGGGCGCCGCGGGATACAAGCCCTGGCTGATTTCCGTCTTTGCCATCCCTGGTGCGAGGTGACAGCTGCTGCACATCTCGTTGTAGAGACCGGCACCGGCCGAGATGCGCACGGGTTCGCCAAGGCTCGGCGGAACGTGAACGTCCTCGGCGCGGACCGCAACGGAGCGGTCGCGCGCCGTGTCGAGCAGCCAATACACGAGCTTGGTATGCGGCACGTCGGCCGCGACGTCATAGGCGCCAAAATAGATGAAGAGAGCGCCGGCGCCCACGATCCCCAAAACCAGGATTGCCGCGATTCCGGCGATCTTCCATGGGCTTGTCAGCCTCAGGCCTTTTTCGGAAACCACGGAATATTCCCTCGCTCATGTCCGTTCTGCCCCATAATACGCGCCGCCGCGACAATCCCTCTCCGAGGGGCAAGGCTTTGTGCTGCGTAATAGGCGTCACAGAATCGGGACGACACGCCATGATAGACAAAGATATCCGCACTCTTCAGGAACAGCCACCCGACAAGGCGCTTGACCGCCTGGAGGCCGACGTATGGGCTGGTGTGACCGCACACAGGCTCGCCCGCCGAACCAGCCGGATTATCGCCTCCTGCCAAGTCGGCGTCATGGTGGCGACACTTGCGGGGGCTGCGGTGGCCGGCGCCGCAGCATCTGCATCCGCCGTATCGGAGCATACTGTCATCGGTGCCAGCGGCGCCGAGCTTGCACCATCTACGCTCCTGCTGGGCGCCCGGCCGTGAAGATACCGCTTCGCGCCATCGCCGCCCTGGTATTCCTGACGTTGCTTGCCGGTGCGCTCGGCGGCTGGCTCGGCGTCGTCTATGGCGAACAAGCGACACATCCGCGGACCGATCTGCATACGCTCGTCCACCGCGACCTCGCTTTGACGCCGGAACAGAACCGCCGGATCGAGACGCTCGAGTCGCAATTCGCAGCCCGTCAGAAGGCTCTCCGCGCGGAAATGCGAGCAGCCAACCGCGATCTCGCAGACGCACTGGATAGCGAACACACCTATGGGCCCAAAGCCCAGGCCGCCGTGGACCGTTTCCATCATGCCGAGAAGCAGCTCCAAGTGGCGACGATCGAACACGTCTTGGCCATGCGTGCCGTGCTCAA
>DAIDUA010000089.1 GCA_027456965.1 Alphaproteobacteria bacterium
CATGATTTCAGCTCACTCGACGACAAAAATTGCCATGGCCTCGCGGCGGCGCAGCGCGATCGTCGCGTTGTCGACGCGCACCGCGATGGGGTCGCGCCCGAAGGCGCCTTCGTGCAAGATCTCCACCGTCGCGCCATCGACGAAACCGAGTTCGATCAGCCGGCTTTCCATCTCCTCCGGCGTCAGTCCGGACGCCGCATCGGTGACCCGGATCGCGTGGATGCGGCCGCGGAATCCCGCCAGCGCCCGCCCGAGGGGCGAACTTGTCTGTGCGGCGACCGGAGGATTCTCAAGGAACATAAAGGACGCTCGGCTTGTTGCGACATATTCTCATTTTCAGTAATGTCGCAAGATGTCTTAACAGTCAAGTATCCACCTTGCCGCAGTCAAGCCGCACTGCCCATGAAATATTTGAAACATCAGAAAAATCCCGGCGTACCCACGGCTAAGGTGGCAACGGTGTGATCGCGCGGCAAGTATCGGCATCCAGGTATTCTGCCATGAAAGGCCGTATTTTTTCTATGGATTTCTCTTGATAAGACCGAGGACGGCGGGATCGTGATCGCCGCAGCCATAATGGCCTGCGTCCTGCGCGACCGGTGATAGGCTGCGCCGCAAGCCCGACGAGGAACAACGGATGGCCGCCGCGCTCGAAAGCACGCTGGAGATCTTTCATCTCGCCACCGGCACGCGGCAGGTCGTCTATCGCACGCGCGGTCACTTCGAAGCGCCCAACTGGTCGCGCGACGGTATGCATTTCCTGATCAACAGCGAGGGCCTGCTCTATCGTCTTTCCCGCGACGGCGGTGAACCGGTGCGCGTCGACACCTGGCCGCTCAACCGCCTCAACAACGATCATGGCCTGTCGCCGAATGGGCGGCTGATCGCCATCAGCGACAAATCCGATCCCGACGGCAAGTCGCGCATCCATGTGCTGCCGGCGGACGGTGGCGCCATCCACTTGGTGACGCCGGACGGTCCGTCCTACTGGCACGGCTGGTCGCCAGACGGGCAGACGCTCGCCTATGTCGCGGCGCGCGGCGGCAGTCGCGATCTCAACATCTACACGTGTCCGGCGGAAGGCGGCGCCGAGAAGCGGCTGACCACCGCGGCGGGTCTCGACGACGGTCCGGACTATTCGCCCGACGGCCGTTACATCTATTTCAACTCGATGCGCAGCGGGAACATGAAGCTGTGGCGCATGCGGGCCGACGGCGGCGCGCAGGAACAGGTCACCATCGAGGACGACACCCGCGACTGGTTTCCGCATCCCTCGCCCGACGGCCGCTGGATCGTCTTCGTCTCCTTCGGCACCGATGTTCCGGTGCGCGACCATCCGCCGAACAAGCAGGTGACGCTGCGCCTGATGCCGGCGGACGGCGGCGCGCCGCGCGTGATTGCCACGCTGTTCGGCTGGCAGGGCACGCTCAACGTCCCCTCCTGGTCGCCCGACGGCAAACGCTTCGCCTTCGTCAGCTATCGCTGGCTGCGCTGAGGTTTCCTCCCCCGACTGCGGGGGAGGTGCTCAACGAAGTGGAGCGAACTCAGCGGCCGGTCAATTGTTCAAGCTTTTCGGGATATCGTTCGCCCTGCACCTTGATTTTTGCGGCGGCGCCGTCGATCTCGCGCAGATCGTCCGGCGTCAGCGCAATCGCGGCCGCGCCGATGTTTTCTTCTAGCCGATGCAGCTTGGTAGTGCCCGGGATGGGCGCGATCCACGGTTTCTGGCCAGTAGCCAGGCGAGGGCGATCTGCGCTGGCGTCGCCCGCTTACGCTTGCCGATCTCGCCGAGCAGATCAACTACGGCCTGGTTCGCCTTGCGCGCGTCCGGCGTGAAGCGCGGCAGCGTGTTGCGGAAGTCGGACTTGTCGAAGGTCGTGCCGTCGTCGATCTTTCCGGTGAGAAATCCTTTGCCCAGCGGGCTGTAGGGAACGAAGCCGATGCCGAGTTCCTCCAGCGTCGGAATGATCTCCGCCTCCGGGCGTTTCCACCACAGGGAATACTCGCTCTGCAGCGCCGCGACGGGCTGCACCGCATGGGCGCGGCGGATCGTTTGCGCGCCGGCTTCGGACAGGCCGAAGTGCCTGACCTTGCCCGCCTGGATCAGATCCTTCACGGCGCCCGCCACGTCCTCGATCGGCACGTTAGGATCGACACGATGCTGATAGAAAAGGTCGATGACGTCGATCTTCAGCCGCTTGAGCGATGCCTCTGCCACTTCCTTGATATGTGCCGGCCGGCTGTCCAGCCTGGGCCCGCCCGCCATGCCGCGCGGGTCCGACGTCAGGTCGAAGCCGAATTTGGTGGCGATCACCACTTGGTCGCGCAGCGGCGACAGCGCCTCGCCGACAAGTTCCTCGTTCGTGAAGGGGCCGTACACCTCGGCGGTGTCGAAGAAGGTGACGCCGTGCTCGACCGCGTTCCGCAGCAGTGCGATCATCTCCGTCTTGTCCGCCGGTGGGCCGTAGGAAAAGCTCATGCCCATGCAGCCCAGCCCGATGGCCGAGACTTCCAGATTGCTGTTTCCAAGTTTGCGCTTTTGCATCGTTCGTTTCCTTCGTTCAGCGGTCGATCAGATTCATGTGGACTTCTGGGAGCCGAGTGCCTTGCACCGTGATCCTTGAGAAGGCGCTGTCGATTTCACGGAGGTCGCCGGGCGTAAGTTCAATGTCGCTCCCTCCGAGATTCTCCTTCAGCCGCTCCAGCTTGCGCGTTCCGGGTATCGGAACGATCCACGGTTTTTGGGCGAGCAACCAGGCCAGCGCGATCTGCGCCGGCGTCGCTTTCTTGCGCGCTGCAAAGGCGTTGAGAAATTCGACCACCACTTGATTGGCTTTCCGGGCCTCGGGTGTGAAGCGAGGAAACGTAGCGCGAAGATCCGATTTGCCGTCCAAGGTGGTGGCGGCATCGATCGTCCCCGTGAGGAATCCCTGTCCCAGGGGGCTCCACGGAACGAAGCCGATGCCCAGCGCTTCGCACACCGGCAGCACGTCGGCCTCGGGGTCTCTGGTCCAAAGCGAGTATTCGCTCTGGACCGCAGCGACCGGCTGAACTGCATGCGCAAGGCGGATCGTCTTCGCGCCCGCTTCCGAAAGGCCGAAGTGTTTGACCTTGCCTTCCCGGATCAAGTCCCTGACCGCTCCGGCCACGTCTTCGATGGGAACGTTCGGATCGACGCGATGCTGATAGAACAGATCGATGCGATCGGTCTTGAGCCGCTTCAGCGACGCTTCCGCCACCTGCTTGACGTGCTCCGGCCGGCTATTGAGCCCCCGAGTGGGGCCAAGGTCGAAGCCGAACTTGGTGGCGATCACCACCCGGTCGCGAAAAGGAGCAAGGGCTTCGCCGACGAGTTCCTCGTTGGTGAACGGGCCGTAGACTTCGGCGGTGTCGAAGAAGGTGACGCCGAGTTCGACGGCGGAACGGATCACCGAGACCGCCTCGCGTTTGTCCGTGGCGGGGCCGTAGCCATAACTCAGCCCCATGCAACCGAACCCGATGGCCGAGACTTCCAGATTGCTGTTTCCAAGTTTGCGCTTTTGCATGGTTTCTCTCTTCGCTTCGTTCCGCAGTGCCGTCTGCGGCCTGCGGCTGTGTATTTAGAGCGTGCGGCGACCGGCGATTAGATGGTATAATTTGCATGGACTTATGAGAGAAATTCATGAATGCCGCGCGCGAACATCAACGACCTCCACGCCTTCCTCGCCGTCGCCCGCGAACGGAGTTTCACCAGGGCGGCGGCGCAGCTCGGCGTGTCGCAATCGGCGCTCAGCCACACCATCCGCGGACTCGAGGAACGGCTCGGCGTCCGCCTCCTGACCCGCACCACACGCAGCGTCTCGCCGACGGCGGCGGGCGAGCGGCTGCTCAACGCCATCGGCCCGCGCCTTGACGAGATCGAGGCCGAACTCGCGGCCTTGAGCGCATTGCGGGAGAAGCCCGCCGGCACGATTCGCATCACCACGGGCGAGCATGCCGTCGAAACGATTCTCTGGCCGAAGCTTGAGAAACTCCTCTCCGAATATCCCGACATCAGGGTCGAGGTCATGATCGATCATGGCCTGACCGACATCGTCGCGGAGCGCTACGACGCCGGAATCCGCTTCGGCGAACAGGTGGCGAAAGACATGATCGCCGTGCGCATCGCGCCGGACATGCGCATGGCGGTGGTCGGCGCACCGTCCTACTTCGCGCAACGGCCGCCGCCGAAGCGGCCGCAGGAGCTGACGGCGCACAGCTGCATCAATCTGCGTCTGCCCACTTATGGCGGCTTATACGCCTGGGAATTCGAAAAGCGCGGCCGCGAGCTGAAGGTGCGCGTCGACGGCCAGTTGGTCTTCAACGGGCTCGCCCCCATCCTCAACGCGGTGCTGACCGGCTTCGGTCTGGCCTACCTGCCGGAAGATATGGTGCAGGCGCACCTCTCCAAAAAGCGGCTCATCCGCGTGCTCGCGGATTGGTGTCCGCCCTTCCCGGGCTATCACCTGTATTACCCGAGCCGCCGCCAGCCCACCCCGGCCTTCGCCTTGCTCGTCGATGCGCTGCGCTATCGCGGCTGAGACCGCGCCGTTCAATCGCGCAGACTCTCCACCGGCGCGCGCGTCAGCTGCACGTCATTCCTTGTAACAAAACATGTATCGATACCGGACTTGATCGAGCGATGCTCAGCCGGCGCGCTGCCGCTTGGCTTCGGCTGGTTTACCACCCACACCTGCTTGCGCTTACGCGAAATCTGCGGCGACAAAGGCAATCTCCCTGAGACTTTTCAGGAATGGGAGAAGCATGCGCAAGCGCAATATGACGGACTCGTCGCAAAGCGGCTTGCGGTCGAAAAGGCCCTTATTGACCCCGATGCGTAGCTCAATTGGGCCGGTGATGCCCCCATCGATTCCAAGAAACGCGCTGAATATGGCGCGATGATCCTCATGAAAAAGCACGAGGCCGGGTGTTAGCGGCTTTGGCATCGCTTGATTGGCTCGGCGTACCGACATTCCCAATCGAAATTTCCGCGATTTTTCGCGCGATATTCTCCGGCGAGAGAACAAAATCCACGCACCCGCTTGCTATTGCGCTTTCGGGCATGTCGGGTTGGGCGGCTGTCTCCGGCTGTTGGGCAATAATGATGCCTCCAGTTTCCCTGATGCCGCAGAGCGCCGCGGCCCCGTCGCCGTCATAGCCTGAGACGATAACGGCAATAAGTTTGCCGTTCCAATGATCGGTTAGAGAGCGCAAGAAGACCGTGATGACATCAGACCATCCCCGGGGCTTTGAGATGGGCCGTAGACGAAACTCGCCGTCCAATACGTGTAGATCGTGGTGTTCGGGGATGATGAACACGTGGTTTGGCCGAATAATCAATCTATCCGTGATGAGTTCGACGGGCATCCGCGTACAGTGTGGTAGAATTTGGTGAAGCTGCGTGGCGACGACCCTCAAGTGATTGACGATGACGACCGCGACGCCCATGTCGGGCGGCAGGTGCCGCAGCAATCGTTCGTAAGCATCCAGGCCGCCAGCCGAGCCGCCGACGCAAACCACCGGAAAGTCCTTTGGGGCGGTATCAGTCTTCATCGGCAACACTCTCATTCCGTCGCAGGCTGCAATGCCCGCA
>DAIDUA010000090.1 GCA_027456965.1 Alphaproteobacteria bacterium
ACTGCGGTTCTCGTAATACAGATGGCTCACCGGCGCGTCACGGTAAGGTCTATCCAGCAGAACGCTGCCGGCAATGGCGATGCTGGAGCGAAGCGTGATCGGATCGGCCGGATACCACCCCGCCGCTTTCATAGCGCACAGCACGTCTTCCTTCGATCCAACAAGCCCGACATTGATCGGATCGCCCGGAATGCCGGCCTTGGTGCGCGTCACCATCGCCAGCGTCGCAAGTTTCTTTTGGTGCTCGTAGTGCCGCCAGGTCGACGGCAGCAGGATGTAGGCCACCAGCACATAGAGGGCGACGAACACAGCCGCCCCAACGAGCGCGATTTTGTATTCCCGGCGCATGGCCGCAAGCATCGGCGATACCTCTAAGGGTATCTGCCGAATACCGGCCACGGTTTCAACCGGATCGCTCTGGACGCCAGGGTCCGGTCCCGCTGCTGCCTTAGCTACTTCCCGGCGCAAAATTGGGATTTGCGGCATTGTGATCAGTTGATGCTGACAACACCAACGCCGCCGGATGACCGGCGGGGCCTACCGAGGGTGGCGGCGGTCGGGATGACTTAAGGAGTCGCCTGCTTTTCCATAGCGCGACTGATGTTGACGACGTTATCGGCGATGACGCCGAGACCCACCCAGCGGTCCATTCCGACGGAGCCCTTGTATCGGCAGCGATCGAGGCCGTGGCGCCGTTTGACGACGCTGATGCGTCCCTCGCATCCGGTGCGCCATTTCTGGCCGTCGCGGAACCAGCGCTTTCTCTGCTCGCGCTTGCGTTCAGGGCTTTTGCTCGAGCGATTGGGGATGCAAACGCGCTTGACACCCTTCGCCTTTGCGGCGGCTTCATTCTTGGCGGAATAGAATGCAGCGTCTGCCGCTACCAAACGCGGCGCGCGTCCCAGCAAGGCTTGATGTGTCTCGATGGCCGCGACCAACAGGTCCGAATCATAAGGTCGTCGCGCGTAGACCTCGTAACCGGTGATAATCTGGTTCTCCGCCTCCTGCAATTTCACCATCTTGCCGAACTCGTTGGGCTTGCCGGCCTTGCCCTTGCGAATGACTTCGGTCGATGGCTCGAACAGGCTGAGGAGCTTGCCCTGACTGCGCGTGTTGCCGCGGAAGATACGTGCCCTGGTCTGTTTCATCACCTGCCGGACCCGCAATGCCATCAGATCGAGTTCTTGCCGCAAGCCCTCCAGTGCCAATTGTTCCAGAACGCTCCTCGCCCGCTTCACGCCTTGGGATATCTCCGCGGAAAAGCGCTTCGCCTGTCCCACCACCCGGCTTGTTGCATCCAACAACTGGCCATAGCGCCGCTTCAACTTGTCCTGATCGATCGAACCCTTGGCGCGCGCCACCCGACCGATCTCCAGCAGTCGGAACTTTACGCTCCGGCTGCGGTCGCGCAGCTTGGTTCCGACCGCGCCCGCGATCTTTGTGATCTTCTTCATCATGCGGGTCAGCACCCGAACCCCGTCTCCCAGCAAGGTGCTGTCGGTCGGATGGTGAACGTCGGTTTCCACCACCGTCGTGTCCACGCGCATCCGTTGTCCCCTCGTCACGCCTTTTTCTAACGCAATTTTCACCATCCGCTCGTGAACCTGCTTGAGCACCGCCGGCCCGAGCGCCACGCCCCAGCGGCCCATCGTTTTGGCATCCGGCATCTTGCCACCGCCGACGCGGGTAAAGTCCCGGTACACCAGATTGGCCCGCACCTCGCGTTCCAACACCGCATAACTCCAATTCCGGATGTGCTTGAGGACCAACAGCCGCAGCACCATCTCGGCCGGTGCGCCGCGACGTCCGCGGCAACGGCTCTTGGGATGTCGTTTCGCCAAGGCCTCGTACACGGCCGCAACGATGTCCTCGTCCGCCAGCACCGCGTCGGCGTGTATCATCCAGCTTTCGCGAAGATCGCCGACTTCTTCCGCGATCAGCCCGTCGCCGAAACCGAGCTGGGTCCGCCGCATCTCAATCATGCGACTTCCTCCGCGGTCTTGACGCAGCCCGTTCCGGGCGCAGCAGATCATGATTGAGTTCGCAAACGGCCTCAATCGCCCCCTTCAGTTCCTGATAATTGCTCAGCCAGCGGCGAACTTCGGTAACCCGCTCGCGGCGCACGCTGAACTGACGGGTGCGCCCGCCAGGATAAGTCACCGTCAGCACGAAAACCTGGTGGCCTTCACCGCGCGCGCATTTCGGACAGTCTTTGGTGTGCCGGACTGTGCGCTCCAACAGCGAGCCACGCAGCAACTCGCCGGTGATCGGCAATTTGCCGATCAATTTCTGGCGCGCTCGTAGGGTCCGCTCACGAATCATTCATAAGAATGAATCAAATACGACGACCAAAGTCAAATTCAATTCCGTTCGGCCTTGCAGTTTTCCACCTACCGGATGATTCTCGCCAAA
>DAIDUA010000091.1 GCA_027456965.1 Alphaproteobacteria bacterium
GTCGTCGCTGCCGACGCCGAGATCCTTCGCGCCGAGCAATCGGAACACCGGTCCGGCCGCGATGGCCGCCATGTAGCTGCCTTTCTGGTCGAGCCATCTGGCGTCCCCTCTCTCCGGGATGCCGTAACTGATGAACGTCAGGCGCGGCGCGCAGAGCGCGATCAGCTCGTGGGAATCCACCGGTATCTGGCCAGGATTGCCGCTGCCGAATGTCGCCTTGGACGCACCGTATTTCAGGAAATTCCCCGCCATCCAATGGTATTCGCCGCTGCCTGTGAGGCTTTCGACCGCTTCACCCCAGTTCCGGCGCAACAGCGTCGCTCCGCCCTTGCCGGACGAGCCGACCAGAACCATGGCAAAGCGCTGGTCGAACGCCATGGTGACGAGCGCGGCCTTGCCGTACCGCGACACGCCTTCGATGCCCACATGCCTGGCGTCGACGGC
Source organism: Alphaproteobacteria bacterium (assembly GCA_027456965.1). Taxonomy (GTDB): domain Bacteria; phylum Pseudomonadota; class Alphaproteobacteria; order Micropepsales; family Micropepsaceae; genus Rhizomicrobium. The sequence goes on from DAIDUA010000091.1 coordinate 445, forward strand.
CGGATCAGTCTCCAGATAGTCCAGCCCGCGGCCCGCGCCCCAGGCCCAGGCCCGCAAGGCGCCCCAATCGTCCGGCTTGCGCGGCTGCCCCTTGTCGACCAGACCGATGATGCCGCGCGTCAGACCGGCGCCGTCGTCGGCCTGGACGGTCTGAGGATCGAGCAGCGCGAAACCCCAGCCGGCGGCAATCAGTTCCTGCGTCGAGGGCGGATCGCCGTCCGCGTTGCGCTGCGTCGGCGCGAAAGGCGTCGGCGCAAGCGGTTGATAGAAGAAATTCCGCTGAAATACCGGCCCGAGAGACGGATCGATCTGCACCAGCGCCTTCTTGAGCGCCGTGTTGATTCGCCAGAACTCCTGCGGCGTGGGCTGAGGCGGCGCCGGGAAATCGGTGCTGCCGAACATCATCAGCACCGGGACCGGCTGCGTCGCGCCGACCGGAAGGACCAGCGTCATGGCAATGTTCACATCGATGAGCGGATAGGAAGAATTGTCGACATGGCCGTTCAATCGCTTGATGATGACGGCAATGCCGCCGACCCGATCCCGTTCCATGGACGTCACGCTCCACGTCACCTTGGGCGTGTTCTTGGGGACACGGCCGTAGACATAACGGTCAAAGTCCTCGACGATCTCGGGACGGCGCGTCTCCCACCACATCTTTGCCGTCGTGACTTTCTGTCCGTCATTCAGCCGCAGCGGATCCGGGAGGTTCGGATAGGGATTGGCCAGCGCCTCGTCGTAATTGGCGTGGTCGGGGGCATTTTCGTCGCCGCTTGGACCCGGGCGCAGTTCCTGGATGCCAAGCTGATCCATCATGTTCTGGTGGTCCTGTTCCGCCGTGAACGTCACCGGCGGCGGGAAATTTCCGGGCTCCGCCCGGGCCCCCGGGGAGAGCAGCAGGCAGCCGACCAGGGCGCCGGCAAACATCGAGATCGCGCAGTGCCGAGACAGACCGTCACGAAGCCGGCAAGATTTTTCTCTCACTCCCTGAATCCCTCTTTTGAGACGCGCGACTGCGACACGGCCGCATAATCATGCTGCAGGTTAACGCGGCTGCTGCCGTTACGGAATGAGATGGGCGGAGTCCCGACGGGGGCCAGGAGAAAGAGATTGTCGTTTCGGCCTGCCTCGCGGACGCGGGCTCACGTTGTTTTGAACGCCGTCAACATCTGGGTGTGCCCGGTTTGTGCCCCCAATAACTTTTGAGGCTGACATAGATAAGGAGGTTATCTACGTCCGCTCCTTTCCCGGTTGCCGCCGAAGCGACCGCGCGATCCACCACCACCTCGCCCACCAGTCCTTTCCGGGTTAACGGCATCCGGACTTCGTACCGCCACGGCGCCTGGAAAAGCCCAAGCGTCCGGTACCGGTCCCGATGGTCTTTCGCCGGACGCGGTCATGGCCTTAGATTGCCGCCCATGAAGCAGAACAGCCCACCCTCCCCGCCGCGTGAAAAAGCGAAAACGCAAAAACCGGCCAGCATCTACGATGTGGCCAAGCGCGCGAACGTCTCCATCAAGACGGTATCGCGCGTCGTCAACCACCTGTCGAATGTCGGCGACGAAACGCGCAAGCGTGTGATGGAGGCCGTGGAGGCCTTGTCCTACCGGCCAAATCTTTACGCGCGGGGGCTGGCCAGCGAGCGGTCCTTCCTGATCGGGCTGCTTTGCGACATTCCCGCGGCGGGGTCCGGGTACGTCTCGGCGCTGCAGATCGGCATGCTCTCGCGCTGCCGCAAGGAAGGCTATCACCTGATCGTCGAATCCGTCGACGGACAGAAATCCGATCTGGGCGATCAGGTGCGCGCGTTCGTCGCCGTGTCGCGGCTGCACGGCGTCGTGCTGACCTCGCCGCTCTGCGATCTGCCGGCAGTGGTCGAGGCGCTGGAGAGCAGCCGTACGCCGTTCGTGCGCATTGCGCCGGAAAAACCGCTGCCCCACTCGATCGACGTCCGCATCGACGACCGCACGGCGGCCTACGACATGACCACCTATCTGATCGGCCTCGGCCATCGCAGGATAGGGTTCATCAAAGGCACGGCCGATCACGGCGACGCCAAGGCGCGTCTCGAAGGATATCGCGCCGCATTGGCGCAGGCCGGCCTGCCGTTCCTCGAAGAGCTTTGCGTGCAGGGCCAATTCACCTACCTGTCGGGCATCGAAGCAAGCGAACGCCTTCTGTCCCTGAAAAAGCGCCCCACCGCGATCTTCGCCTGCAACGACGATATGGCGGCGGCCGTCCTCGCCACGTCGCAACGCTTCAATCTCAAGATTCCGCAGCAGCTGTCGGTCGCCGGCTTCGACGACTCCCTTGTCGCGCAGGTGGTATGGCCCAGGCTCACGACCTGCCGACAACCGATCGAGGAGATGGCACAGGCAGCCGTGTCGATCCTGATCCAAAGATCGGCCGAACAGGGACCTTTCGAGAAGCGCTTGAGTCACGAACTGGTGGTGCGCGAATCGACCGCGCCGCCCGAGGCTTCATAGGGCGCGACAACGCCCCGCCCCAGGAAGCGGACCGGCGCGCCTTTGCCGCGCGGTCCGCGATTACATCCGAACCGAAAGCGCCGATGGCGCCAGCGCGACCAGCAGCACCATGCCGGGAACGGCGTGAAGATATTTGCGGCGTCCGAGGAGCATCGTGACGGCCGCGAAGGTGATCATTCCCGCGAGACCGATTCCCCACAAGCGGGTCTCGGGCATCGCGAGGAACCCCGCCGCCAGCAGATCGAGCACGGCCGTCACGCGATAGAAGCGTGAAGGAAATTCCCAGCGCCGATAGGCTTCGCGCACGAAGGCGGCGCCCGAAAGCTGCACCAGACCAGAGATCGCGAAGATCCCCGCGAGCGCGACAACGACGAGCGTGGGAAAGGAAAGCTGCTGCATGGATTCAAGACGTCCCGTTCAAGCCCTCTAAATGGGATGTAATTTTCCGGTTGCAAGGCAACGAGGCGCACTCTGCCGCTGTCGGGGCGCGACCAGGCGCCACACACCGGATGGCGACGACGGCCGCGGCGATTTCAGCTGAAGGCGTTGCCCGGCTTCAGGCCCATTTTCCGGAACACCATCGCCGCCGGACAAAAGCCCGTGATGCTGGCCTGCAGCATGTTCAGCCCCGCGAAGGCGCTGAGCAACAGCCACCAGGAACTGTAGAGCGAGAGCAGGAGACCTGCCAGGACAACCATGCCTGCGAAGGCGAGAACGGCCCGATCGATGTTCATGACGATTTCTCCTTGTCGGTCAGCGCGCACGCCGCAACCGGCGGATGCCGAGAGTTTCCATGGCCCAGCGTTCGTAGAACGGTTCGCTTTTGCCACGCCGGATCTTGTGCATGAAGTATTTCTCAAAGGCGATCTTGGCGTAGTGGACCCACTTGCCCTGCGACGACCAGTTGAGATTGCGCGGCGGAATCTCCGGCTGGGCAACAAAGGCCACGCCCCCGTCGCCGAAATCGGCCAAGCAGACGGCGTTCCAGCTGGCCTCGTCCGCGGGCTCGGCGCCCTTCAGAAGCGCGCCGATGTTGTGCGCCGGCGCCGTCACCATGGATTCGATCATGAAACCGGTATTCGGCACGCCCACGGGCACCGGCGTCGGTCCGACGGGTGGAATCGCGACGCAGACACCCACCGCGAAAATGTTCGGGAAGGCCGGATTGCGCTGTCTCTTGTCAGTGATGATGAAGCCGCGCGGATTTGTCAGGCCCTGGATGCCGAGCACGGCCGGCACGCCGCGGCAGGCCGGCAGCATCATAGAAAACCCGAACGGAAGCTCGTGCGTCTTGCGCACAGCGCCGTCGTCGCCCACTTCCTCGACCGTCATCTTGCCGGGATCGACCTGGCGGACGCGCGCGCCAGCGATCCATTTGATATGATGCTCGCGCAGCTGCTTTTCGAGTATCCCCTTGGTGTCGCCGACACCATCGAGGCCGAGATGGCCGATATAGGGTTCGGAGGTGACGAAGGTCATCGGCACCTTGTCGCGGATTTTCCGCTTGCGCAGTTCCGCATCAAGGATGAAAGCGAATTCGTAGGCCGGGCCGAAACAGGAGGCGCCCTGCGCGGCGCCGACCACGATCGGACCGGGATTCCTGGCGAATTCCTCGAACGCCGCATGCGCGCGCTCGGCGTGCTCGACATGACAGATGGATTGCGTGTGCCCGTCGGGACCCAACCCGGCGATTTCGTCGAAGGCGAGATCCGGGCCGGTGGCGATGACGAGATAGTCGTACGGCAGACTCGACCCGTCGCTGAGCTCGATGCGGTTTTCCGCAGGATGAAGGCGCTTGGCGCCCTGCGACTGATAATTGATGCGCTTTCGCGCCATCACCTCCTTCAGATCGATCTCGACGTCGGCGCGCTGGCGCCAGCCGATCGCAACCCACGGATTTGACGGCACGAAATGATAGCGTTGATCCTGACCGATGACGGTCAGCCGGTCGCTCGGTCCGACAAACGGCAGCAATTCGTAGGCCATCAGCGTGCCGCCCAGGCCCGCTCCAAGAACCACAATGTCCGCCACGGCAGTCTCCTTGCGTTGACATCAAATTGACGGCGATTCTCAGCGCCGTCCTTGATTTGGCTCAATGTTTCGGGCCCGGGACCGGTGTTTTTTAGCATCGCCGCTTGACTATATATACGCTATCTCGTATATACGCAAATATGAAAATAAATCCTGACCAGATGCTGGCTTCGGCCGGCGAAGCCGAAGAGCTTCTAAAGGCGATCGCCAACCGGCACCGCCTGACGATTCTCTGTCAGCTGATCGACGGCGAACGTTCGGTCGGCGAACTCGCGGATATCCTGTCCCTGCGCGATTCGACGGTGTCGCAGCACCTCGCCCTGCTGCGCAAGGACGGACTGGTTTCCACACGGCGCGACGGCCAGACGATCTGGTACGCGATCGACAGCGCGCCAGCGCGGAAACTGCTGGAGACGCTCTACCAAATCTATTGCGCACCGGCGGCCATCTGCAGGCCGGCCGGGAGCAAGCGCGCCACAACCAACCCGAAAGCGGACAAATGACCATCAAGAATCTTTCCGCGAGCGAACTCGCACGCGGCCTCAAGGAAGACGTTGTCGTTCTGATCGACGTGCGCGAGCCGGCGGAATATGCCGCCGAGCGCATCCATGGCGCGCTGCTGTTTCCGCTCTCCACCTTCGATCCCCACGCCTTGCCCGATTGCGGCAAGCGCACCGTCGTCTTCCAGTGCGGCTCGGGCGTGCGTTCTGCGCGCGCCGTCGCCGCCTGCCAGCGGGCCGGACTGCCGCACGACAGCCATCTGAAAGGCGGCATCCAGGCCTGGAAGGCGGCCAGGCTCCCCACCATCACCGTCGATCCCTCGACAGGTCACACACACGACCGGAAATAGGACCCAGACAATGGGCGTTCTTGCCAGCATCCTCGCGTTTTTCGGACTCGGCGGACAGCCGGCGCATCAACCGCCCCCGCCGCCGAAGACCTATCTGGTCGCGCCGACAACCGTCGCCGACGAGAAGGCGGTGTTCGCCACCATCGAGTCGGCCAATGTCGTGCCGGCGCGCGCGCGGATCGGCGGCACCATCATCGAACTCCAGGTCAAGCAGGGCGACCGCGTCGAGCAGGGACAGCTAATCGCCACAGTCGGCGATCCGAAGCTGGCGCTGCAGGTGAGCTCCTACAGCGCACAGGTGCAGGCCGCGCAGGCGCAGCTGGCGCAGGCCAAACTCGACTACGACCGGGCGCAGAGGCTGATCACCGCCGGCGCCATCGCCAAGAACGCCTTCGATCAGGCGCGCACCACCTACAACGTCGCGGCGTCCAATGTGCGCTCGCTGAATGCGCAGCGCGCCGTCATCCAGCAGCAATCGGTCGAGGGACAGGTGCTGGCGCCGACGGCGGGCCGCGTCATCACCGTGCCGGTGACGGCGGGCACCGTGCTGATGCCGGGCGACACGGTGGCGACGGTGGCCGAACAGAATTTCGTGCTGCGGCTGGAGGTTCCCGAACGCCACGCGCAATACATCAAGGTCGGCGATCCGGTGCGGCTCGACGGCAGCCAGCTGGGGCTCGACGGCTCGCGTTTCGGTACGATCAAGCTCGTCTACCCTCAAATCCAGAACGGCGAGGTGGTGGCGGACGCCACCGTGCCGGGCCTCGAGGATTATTTCGTCGGCGAGCGGGTGCGTGTCTGGATTTCCGCGGGACGGCGCAAAACCATCGTCGTACCGGAGAGCCTCATCGTCACCCGCTCGGGCATCGACTATGCCAAGCTGCGGCTCAAGAGCGGCGAGGCCATCGACGTGCCGGTGCAGCGCGGACAGGTGATCCACAGGGCCAACAGGCCCGACAGCCTTGAAATCCTTTCCGGACTCGATCCCGGCGACAGGCTGCTTACGCCATGAGACTGGGAATTTCGGGACGCCTGACGCGCGCGACCATCCAGTCGCCGCTGACGCCGCTCTTCCTGCTGGCCGCCATCGTCTTCGGCATCGTGGCGCTGGCGACCATCCCGCGCGAGGAAGAGCCTCAGATCAGCGTGCCGATGGTCGACATCTTCGTCACGGCCAACGGCCTGAAGGCGCCCGACGCCGCCGAACTCGTCACCAAGCCGCTGGAAGAGATCGTCAAGGGCATTGCCGGCGTCGAGCATGTCTACAGCCAGACGCAGGACGACCAGGTTCTGGTCACGGCGCGCTTCTTCACCGGCACCAACGCCGACGACGCGATTCTGCGCGTTCAGGCCAAGATTCGCGCCAATCTCGACAAGCTGCCGCTCGGCATACCCGAACCGCTGATCGTCGGCCGCGGCATCAACGACGTGGCGGTGGCGGTCCTGACTCTGTCGCCAAAGCCGGACGCCGCGGCGCGCTGGAATGAAGAGAACCTCTACACCCTGGCGACCAAGGTCCAGGCGGAACTCGCCAAGGTCGACAATGTCGGCCTCACCTATATCGAAGGCGGTTCGCCGGACGAGATCAGCGTCGAGCCCGATCCGGAAAAGCTGTCGCTCTACGGCGTCACGCTGCAGCAGCTCGAAGCGAAGATCCAGGGCGCCAACCGCTCCTTCCTCGCGGGCGAGGTACGCGATGGCGGCCGCATGCTGCAGGCGGTGGCCGGCAAGACGCTCACCGGCGTGCCCGACATCGGCCTGCTGTTGGTCACCACGCGAGACGGACGGCCGGTCTATGTGCGTGACCTGGCGAAGGTCATCATCGGACCGAGCCCGGCGGAACATCACGTCTGGTCGATCCGGCACATGGGCAAGGGATGGTCGACGGCGCCCGCCGTCAGCATCGCCTTCGCCAAGCGCTCCGGCGCCAATGCAGTCGTGGTGGCCGAACAGCTGATCCAGCGCGCCGCCGGGCTGAAGGGCTGGCTGATCCCGAGCGACATCAATGTCGAAGTGACGCGCGACTACGGCAAGACCGCAAACGACAAGGCCAACGAGCTTCTCTTCCATCTGGCGCTGGCGACGGTTTCCATCGTCCTGCTGATCGGCTTCGTGATCGGCTGGCGCGAGGCGGCGGTGACGCTGATCGTCATCCCGACGACGATCCTGCTCACCCTCTTCGCCGCGAACCTGATGGGCTACACCATCAATCGCGTCAGTCTGTTCGCGCTGATCTTCTCCATCGGCATCCTGGTCGACGATGCCATCGTGGTGGTGGAGAACATCGCCCGACACTGGGACATGCAGGACGGGCGAACGCGCTTGCAGGCGGCCATCCAGGCCGTCGCCGAGGTGGGCAACCCGACCGTCGTCGCGACCCTGACCGTGATCGCCGCCCTGCTGCCGATGCTGTTCGTCTCCGGCATGATGGGCCCCTACATGGCGCCCATTCCCGCCAATGCCTCGGCGGCGATGCTGTTCTCCTTCTTCGTCGCCATGGTGGTGGCGCCCTGGGCGCTGCTGCGACTGGCCGGCAAGGGGAAAGGCCCGCCGCCGGGCGAATTTCACACCGAAGGCGCCATCGGGCGATTCTACCGCCGCATGGCGGCGCCCATCGTCAGTTCGAAGCGGAACGCCAAGCGCTTCCTCGCCTATGTCGCCATCGGCACGGTGCTAGCCTGCATGCTGTTCGTCACCAAGGACGTGACGGTGAAGCTGCTGCCCTTCGACAACAAATCCGAGCTGGAAGTGATGATGGACCTGCCGGAAGGCGCCACAGTGGAAGACACCTCGCGCGCGCTGCTGCGGGCGGCGGCGGTGACCGAGAGCCTGCCGGAGGTAAAGTCCATCCAGGTCTATGCCGGCACACCGGCGCCGTTCAATTTCAACGGGCTGGTCCGACATTATTATCTGCGGACCTACCCCGAACAGGGCGAACTGCAGGTCAATCTGGCGGACAAGGCGGACCGCGACCGCGAGAGCCACGCGATAGCCATCGACTTGCGGCACAAGCTCGACGCCATGACGATGCCGAAAGGCACCGTGATCAAGGTGGTCGAAGTCCCGCCGGGGCCGCCGGTGCTGGCCACCATGCTTGCCGAAATCTACGGGCCCGACAGCAAGACGCGCCGCGCCGAGGCGAAAGAAGTCGAGAAGCTTTTCAAATCGGTGCCGTACATCGTCGACGTCGACAACTCCTGGGGCCACCCGCGTCCGCGCCTGCGTATCACCATCGACCAGGACAAGCTGGAATATTTTGGGGTCGAACAGAGCGACGTGTACGATACGCTGAGCATGCTGCTCGGCGGCGTGCCCGTCGGCTATTCGCACCGCGGCGAGGACCGCAATCCGATCGAGATCGTGGTGCGCGAGCCGAAGAGCGATCTCACCTGGACGCAGAAGCTCGCCTCCACGCCGGTTCCGGCCAATACCGTACCGGGCAACAAGGCGGTCGTCGAGCTGGGCGACATCGTGCATGTCACGCGCGAAGAAGGATCGCCGGTGATTTTCCGCCGCGACATGCATTACGCCGACATGGTCACCGGCGAACTGGCCGGCGAATACGAAGCGCCGATCTACGGGATGTTCGCCGTGGACAAGCTCATCCAGTCGCACGACTGGGGAAAGCTGCAGCGGCCGAAAATCCTGTTCCACGGCCAGCCGACCGACGAGACACACCCGTCGCTGTTGTGGGACGGCGAGTGGGAGGTCACCTATGTCACCTTCCGCGACATGGGCGCCGCGTTCATCATCGCGCTGCTGGGAATCTACGTCCTTGTGGTCGCGCAATTCGGCAGCTTCAAGCTGCCGCTGGTCATCCTGACGCCGATCCCGCTGACCCTGATCGGCATCGTGCTGGGCCACTGGCTGTTCGGCGCGCCTTTCACCGCGACCTCGATGATCGGCTTCATCGCGCTGGCCGGCATCATCGTGCGAAACTCGATCCTGCTGGTGGATTTCATCCGCCACGGTAAGGGCGAAAGCGGCAAGCCGTTGCGTCAGGTGCTGCTCGATGCCGGCGCCACGCGCTTCCGGCCGATCCTGCTCACCGCTCTGGCGGCGATGATCGGCGCGGCGACGATCCTGACCGATCCGATCTTCCAGGGCCGGGCGATCTCGCTGCTCTTCGGCCTGGCGTCGTCGACGCTGCTGACGGTTCTGGTGATCCCGGCGATCTATATCTGGCTGCGCGACCCGGACAGCCCGGTGGTGACAACACCGGACGGCTGGCGCATGGTCTATGCGGCAAACAGCAAACTGCAGGAATTCATCGGGCGCTTCTTCCGGAAATGACAACCGTCCAGATCATTCTCTCGTTGCTGTCCGGCGGCGTCGTCGGTCTTTCACTGGGTCTTGTCGGCGGCGGCGGGTCCATCCTGGCCGTGCCGCTGATGGTCTATGTCGTCGGTATTTCGTCGCCACATGTCGCGATCGGCACCAGCGCCATCGCGGTTGCGGTCAGCGCCCTGATGAATCTTCTCGGACACGCGCGCGACCGCAATGTGAAATGGCCTTGCGCCTCGGTGTTCGCCGTGGCGGGGATTGTAGGCGCCGCGCTCGGCGCCGAAGTCGGCAAGGCCGTGGACGGCGCGAAGCTGCTGGCGGCCTTCGGCCTGTTGATGATCGTCATCGCCGCGCTGATGCTGCGGCCCAGGCGCGGCGGCGACAATCCCGACGTTCGGCTTGAGGCGAAGTCCGCGCCGCGCCTCTTGCCGCCTCTGGCCGGAACGGGCTTCGGCGTCGGCGCCCTGTCGGGCTTTTTCGGCATCGGCGGCGGCTTCCTGAACGTGCCGGGTCTGGTGACCGCCACGTCGATGCCGCTGCTGAACGCCATCGGCTCGTCGCTGGTATCGGTGGCCGCCTTCGGCGCCACGACCTCGGTGAGCTACGCGTTTTCCGGACTGGTCGACTGGCCGTTGGCGCTTCTCTTCATCGCCGGCAGTACATTCGGCGGCTTTGCCGGCGTTCGCCTCGCGGGCAAGCTTGCCGCGGATCGGCGGGCGCTCGGGCTCATCTTCAGCGGCGTGGTCGCCACCGTCGGCGTCTATGTCCTGGCGAAGGGCATCGGAGCCTTTCTCTGACGCGGCGCCGACAACAGTAAGCCGCTGGCTTTGCATGCAAAACTGCGCAAGCGTCCAGTGCAGCCCGCCGTGCTAACGCTCCGGGCGCGGTTGCTGCGACCATTCGCTTGGGCCGGGGGATTGCGCCGCATTGTTCCCCGATGGCGAACATGCATCCTTTGGCGGGGCAAGCTTTTCAGAAAAATATTCGGGTCAATGGATCAGCATATCGACGGCTTTGGTCATCTGACACCGGCCAAACTAGATATTCCGTACAAAGATAATACGGCGGCGCCGGATTATCTGCTGCTCCATTATTGGTGGGCCTACGCACATCCGCTGGCGGTGAAATTCTTCGACCGCCACTGGATCATCAACCTCATCCTGCTGGGCAATTACCGGCGGCTGCGCGACGCCGCGCTGTCGGAATTCGGCCCGGCGCTCCCGGGCAGCACGCTGCAGTTGGCCTGCGTCTATGGCGATCTCACCTGCCAGCTGGCGAGGCGCGTCGTGGCCGGCGGCGGCAGCCTCGATATCGTCGACGTCCTGCCGATCCAGTTGAGGAACCTGAAATGGAAGCTGCCGTGCCGGTCGCCGGTGCGGCTGTTGCGCATGGACACCACCGCCCTTGACCTGCCCGACAAAAGCTATGATCAGGTGCTGTTGTACTTCCTGCTGCACGAACAGCCCGCCCGCGAACGCACCAGGACGCTCCGCGAGGCGCTACGCGTGGTGAAGCCCGGCGGCAAGGTGCTGATCCTGGATTTCGCGGCGCCCTACCGGTGGAACCCGCTGCGTTACATATGGCGTCCCCTGCTGGCGCTGCTCGAACCGTTCGCACTCGATCTCTGGCGGACGGACATCGCCGCGCGGCTGCCGGGTGCGGAAATCCGGCGCGAGCGCTTCTTCGGCGGCTTCTTTCAGAAGATCGTCATCACCCGCTGAAGCGGCTGCCGGTTCGCGGGCGCTCTACCTGCCGTTGCGGGTAGCCGGCGGCGGGATTTTTCCCGCTTTTTCGTGTAGTATGGCTTCACGCACGGCCCGCAAGAGACCGGTGTCACCATCACGGAATCAATTCGGAGGGAATGATGCATCCATTCTTTTTTATCGGCGCTATTCATCACGCCGTCTTACTGGCCGTTCTGGCGTTCTTCGTCCTGTTTGCGGCCAGCAAGGCCGACGGCTTCGTCAAGATTCTCGGTAACGTGCTCGGCTATCTGCTGTTGATCTGCATCGTCCTCTGGATCGTGGCGATCATAGTCGGACCCATGTTGGGCATCCATCCGTTCGGGATGATGGGCTTCCATGACATGCATCCGGGCATGGGACCGCACTGGACCCACCCGCCGATGCAGCCGCCACCGGCCAAGTAATCGGCGGCGCGTGAGAAATCAGGCGGCGAAGGCTTTACCTTCGCCGCCTTTTTTATGCCCATGGTTCGATTATTCTGTAAAAATGGCGATTGGAGGCCGCATGAGAGCGATCCCAAAAAATAACGAGAGGCCCAGAAAGATGATCCAGACACGCCGCGCCTTCCTCGCAACAGGGATGGCGCTTTCGACCGCCACCGCCTACGCCACGCCCGCCGCGGAGCCTTTCGGCACCGTGCAGCGGCTGAGCCCGGGGCTCGACGCGCTTATCGCCCACGACGCCAAGGTCGAACGGCTGGGTGGGGGCATCAAATGGGCGGAAGGCCCGGTGTGGGTAAAGGACGGCGGCTATCTGCTGTTCAGCGATCCGCCGAAGAACACGATGTACCGCTGGTCGAAAAAGGACGGCATCAGCGTGTTCCTGCACCCCTCGGGTTATGCGGGCGACGACCTCAAGCCGTTTCGCGAGCCCGGCTCGAACGGCCTGGCGATCGATGCGAAGGGGGCGTTGATAGCCGCCGATTCCGGCAACCGGGGCCTGACGCGGATCGATCTCAAGACCAAGCGCAAGCACGTCTTCCTCGACCGCTTCGAGGGAAAACGCTTCAACAGCCCGAACGATCTGTGCATCGCGCGGTCCGGTGCGATCTATTTCACCGATCCACCCTACGGGCTTGCCGGTCTCGAGAAATCGCCAGTCAAGGAACTGCCGTTCAGCGGTGTCTATCGCTGGACCCCGGACGGCAAAGTCGCGGTGATAGAGAAGGAGTTCCTCTATCCCAACGGCATCGCCCTGTCGCCGGACGAAAGGACGCTCTACGTCTCCAACACCGACAGCAAGCAGCCGATCATCAGGGCCTATCAGCTGGGCGCCGACGGGCTGCCGGCCAGCTTCTCGACGTTCTTCGACACCACGCCGCTGATCAAGCCCGGCGTGCTCGGCATGCCCGACGGGATGAAGATCGACGCCGACGGCAATCTGTACGCCGCGGGGCCGGGCGGGTTGCTGGTGCTGTCGAAGCAGGCCGAATTGCTGGGTGTCATTTCGGTGACCGGGCGCACCACGCCCAATTGCGCCTTCGGCGAAGACGGCAAGACGCTGTTCATCGCCGCCACGGACACGATCGGCCGGATACGCCTCAAGACCCGCGGCGAGGGCTGGACGTAACCCTCACATCTGCATCGTCCAGCCTTCGACGCCCATCGCCGCCTGACGCACCGCTTCGCTAAGCGTGGGATGGGCGTGCGAGGTGCGCGCGATGTCTTCCGACGCGATACCGAGTTCGATGGCGAGCGCCGCCTCGGCGATCAGGTTGCCGGCTTCGGGTCCGAGGATATGGACACCGAGCACCTGGTCGGTCATGGCATCCGCGAGAACCTTGGCGAAACCTTCCGTCGCCGCGATGGTCTTGGCGCGGGCGTTGGCGGTGAAGGGGAACTTGCCGACCTTATAGGCAATGCCGGCCGTCTTTAGTTCCTCTTCGGTCTTGCCGACGCTGGCGACTTCCGGCGCGGTGTATACCACGGCCGGGATGGCGTCGTAGTTCACGTGCCCCGCCTTGCCGGCGATGCGTTCGGCGCAGGCCACCGCCTCGTCCTCGGCCTTATGGGCGAGCATCGGCCCTTCGCGGCAGTCGCCGATGGCGTAGATGCCTGGGACATTGGTCTTGAAATGCGCGTCGGTGACGATGCGTCCGCGCTTGTCCAGCGCCACGCCAGCCTTCTCCAGCCCGAGACCTTCCGTGTACGGACGGCGCCCGATGGAAACCAGCAGCACGTCCGTGTCCACGGTCTGACGGTCGCCGCCCGCGGCGGCTTCGATGCTGACGCGCAGGGACTTGCCGGTCTTCTCGACGCCGACCACCTTGGTGGAGAGCTGGAACTTCATGCCCTGCTTCTGCAGGATGCGCTGGAACTGCTTGCCGATCTCGCCGTCGAGGCCCGGGGTAATGCGGTCCAGGAATTCCACCACCAGCACCTCGCTGCCGAGCCGGCGCCACACCGAGCCCAGCTCTAGGCCGATATAGCCGCCGCCGACCACCAGCAGCCGCTTGGGAACCTCCTTGAGCGCCAGCGCGCCGGTGGAGGTGACGATCTGCTGTTCGTCGATCGTCACACCCGGCAGCGGCATCACATCCGAACCCGTGGCGATGACGATGTTCTTGGTCTCCAGGGTGCGCAGCGTGCCGTCCGCCGCCTTGACCTCGACCTTGCCGGGGGCGGCGATCCGCGCCTCGCCGACGATGGCTTCCGACTTGTTCTTCTTGAGCAGGAATTCGACGCCCTTGGTGAGCTCGCCCACCACCTTGTCCTTGTGCGCCATCATGGCGGGGAGATCGAGGCTGACCTGCGCCTTGATGCCGAGATGGGCGAATTCCTTGCCGGCTTCCTCGAAACGCTCGCTGGCGTGCAGCAACGCCTTGGAGGGAATGCAGCCGACATTCAGGCAGGTACCACCGAAACGGCCGCGCTTGTCGACGCAGGCGGTCTTCAGGCCGAGCTGACCCAGCCTGATCGCGGCGTTGTAGCCGCCGGGTCCGCCGCCAAGGACAACGGCATCGAATTGATCAGCCATGTGTGGGGACTTTGGATCGGTGGAGCGCCGAGTACTTAGGTCTTCAAGCGCGCCGTTGCAATTCGCACGGGCGGTTTTTGTCTATGGGACATGACCGACGGGAGGGCCTTGGAGACCACTGACGCGGTAGACGACGTAATGGGCGATGTCCACGCCCTCGCGCTCCCGGTCGATGCGGGCGATCTCCTCGACATGGGCAAAATGCGCGGCAATCAGCGCGCGGTCATCGCGGCGTGTCTCCGTGACATAGAGCACCGGATGGGCAAACAGCGCGGCGTCCGCAGCAGGGTCCGCCGACCAGCGATAGTCCTGGCCGATCGCCACGACGGGACCGGACCCGTAGAAAGCAAGCCAGGCGGTGGAGGCGTAATCGGTGGTGAGGATCGCGTCGGCATGGGCCAAAACGCGCAGGGCCTCGACCTTCGCGGCGACATCGGGAAAGCCGACCGCGAGGAGGCGCGCCAGGGGATCCTTGCGCCCCATCGGCACGACGCCGAACAGCGCCTGGGCGTAGGCGATGGTCAGCAGGATGGCGGCGACGGGGATTGCTAGCCGCGTCGACCAGCGCACCACCGGCGCGCGCCAGCCCGACCAGTCTGTCCGCTGCCAGGCGATCGCCGCCGCCACGCTCAGGAGCGGATAAAGAAAGCAAGGCCAGTTGCCCTGCACATTGGCGTGCAGCGAATGGAACGCGAAATAGGCGATGGGCGGCCAGATGAGTGCGGCGACCATCGCCTGGCGTTCGTCACGCCAGCGCGTCGTGGAGCCCAGCACACCCAGCACCAGAACGAACGGCGTGGCGAGCAGCAGCTGCGCGCCGACGAACCCCAGCAGATAGCGCAGCGTGAATTCCTCGGCCTCGATGCGCCCGAACTGGAAGGCGAAGGTCGCCCAGCCATGCGTGGCGTTCCACCACAGATTCGGCGCGAACAGGATCAGCGCCAGCACGCCGCCGAGATAAGGCCAGGGCGACAGCAGCCAGCGGCGCATCGGCGGGCTGGCGAGCAGCCAAACCAGCGTGCCGAGTCCCAGGAAGAAGGCGGAGTATTTGGACAGCAGGCCGAGGCCGGCCGCGACGCCCACCGCCAGCCACCAGCGGCCGTCTCTGGTCTCGATGACTTTCGCCAAGGTCCAGAAGAAGACCGCGGAGGTGGCGATGGACGGCGTGTCGGGCGTCGCCGCCAGCATCTCCACCGTGATCATCAAGGTCAGATTGAAGACGAGGCAGGCATAAGCGCCCACCTTCTCGTCGCGGCCGAGAATCGCGCCTGTGCGCCAGACGAACCAGCCGGCGGCGAAGGACAACAGAATGCCGCCGACGCGCACGCCGAACGGGGTGGCGCCGAACAGCAGCGTGCCGGTGCGGATGACGAAGGCGACGGCGGGCGGATGATCGAAATAGCCCGCCGCCAGATGGCGCGACCACAGCCAGTAATACGCCTCGTCGGCGGACAGCGGCAGCAGCGCGCCGGCGAGCAAACGCAACACGGCGAGAACCGTCAAGGCCGCCAGGAACCGCGCCTCGCGCGTCAGGCTCATCGCGTACGCCAGATGAACATGCTGGACATGGCGTAATTCCACAGCACGCCCATGAGCGCGCCGGCGAAGCCAGCCACCCACCAGACTTCACGGTCGGCATAAAGCTGCGAGGCCAAACCGACATCGGTGACGGCCCCGATGGTGCCGATCACGCGGAAGCCGATGAAGCCGCGCAGCATGCCCCAGCCGCGCAGGCGGCGGTCGCGATAGGTCAGGCTGTTGTTGAGCAGGAAGTTGCTGGTCATGGCGAAGAAGGTGGCGACGCTTTTCGCCATCATGAAGGAAACCGGCCAGACCAGCATGGCGACATTGAGCACGGCCAGATTCACCGCGATGCCGAGCGCGCCGACGACGGCAAAGAAGATGAAGCGCGGCTCGACTAGGCCATGCGTCAGTTTGGCGAGCAGAAGGCCGAGGAATTCCAGCCCAATCTGGATGTTGAACTTGCTCTCGCCTTCCTGGCGCTCGCCGAAGGTGTAGGGCTGTTCGACGATGCGCAGTCCTTCGCTGGCGGTAGCGATGTCCAGCAGGATCTTGAAGCCGACGGGCGACAGGCGATCGGCCATGGCGTCGAACGCGTCGCGACGCATCATGAAGAAGCCGCTCATCGGATCGCTGAGCGAGGTGCCGAGCACGCGCCGGGTGAGCCGCGTGGCGATGCGGCTGATCTTGCTGCGCCCTTCGCTGAAGGACTGCGCGCTGCCGCCTTCCACATAGCGCGTCGCCGCCACGAGATCGTATTTGCCCGAGCGGAGCGTGGCGAGCATCGCCGGCAGGACGGTTTCGTCATGCTGCAGATCGGCGTCCATCACCGCGAGGTAAGTTGCGCTCGACGAGAGCATGCCTTCGATGCAGGCGCCGGCCAAGCCACGGCGTCCCACCCGGCGCAGGCAGCGAATGCGCGGATCGCGGCAGGCGATGGCCTTCACGGCATCGGCGGTGCCATCGGGCGAATTGTCGTCGACGAAGACCGCTTCCCACGCGACGCCGGCCAGCGTGCAGTCGAGTCTCGCGACCAGTTCGGCGACATTGCCGCGCTCCTTGAACGTCGGGATGACGACGGAGAGCTCGACTCTGCGTTCGGAAACAGCGTCGGGTTGTCTTTCGACGGCGGAAAGCGACATCAGGAAACACCTCGGGGCGCCTTGGTGACCGCACCCGCCCGCCACGTCAAGAGGAGAGGGGCGAGACCGGTGTCCGCGCCCACAATTTTCGATTTAAGTAAATAGTATCAATGTGTTAAAAGAACACTCCCACGCCATATGCGAAGTGGTTCCTCCTACCGTGCACGTAGGATTATGATGATCCAAGATGCGCGTTCGTCCGTATCATCTCCAGAGCGGGAGCTGTGATGAATATGATAGCGAACTCCTTCATCGAAACGGGCTGGCTCGAAACGCTGTCGCGGCTGGAATACGGCACGCTCGAATTCGTCGCACCGAACGGCGAAATGCATGTCCACAAAGGCCGTCTCGCGGGACCGCAGGCCCGCTTCGTGATCCACGACTGGAGCGTGCTGCGCCGGGTGCTGGCGCGCGGCGACATCGCCCTGGGCGAAGACTACATCGCAGGCGCCTGGGAAACCGACGACATCGAAAAGCTGATATCGCTATTCCTGATGAATGCGGACACGCTGGAGAACTACGTCAACGGCGGGTTCCTCAGCCGCCTGGCGCTGATGATCCACAACAAGTTCGTCCGGCGCAACTCGCTGAGCGGCAGCAAGCGCAACATCGAATCGCATTACGACGTCGGCAACGATTTCTACGCGCTGTGGCTCGACAAGAGCATGACCTATTCCTCGGCGCTGTTCGGCGATACCGCGAAGAATCTGGAAGACGCGCAGCGCAACAAATACGAGCGTATTTTGGGCCGCGTCGCCAAGCCGGGCTCGTCCATCCTGGAAATCGGCTGCGGCTGGGGCGGCTTCGCCGAGCGCGCCGTCGAATACGGCCACCGCCTGACCGGGCTGACGATTTCGCCGTCCCAATACCGTTTCGCCAGCGAGCGCCTGAAAGGCGCCGCCGACATCGTGCTGGAGGATTACCGCAAGGCCCGCGGCGTGTTCGACATGATTGTCTCCATCGAGATGTTCGAGGCGGTCGGCGAGCAATACTGGCCGCAATATTTCCACACCGTGGCCGAGCGGCTCAAGCACGGCGGACGGGCGCTGATCCAGACGATCACCATCCGCGACGAACTGTTTTCCGACTATCGCATGCGCAGCGACTTCATCCGCCATTATGTCTTCCCGGGCGGGATGCTCCCCTCGCTGCAGCGTTTCCGCCAAGAGGCCGAACGCGCCGGCCTGAAGGTCGTCGACCAGTTCTCCTTCGGCAAGGACTACGCGAAGACCCTGCGCGAATGGTCCGGGCGCATGCGCGCCAAGAACGCGGAGATCAAGGCGCTCGGCCACGACGAACGCTTCCTGCGCAACTGGCAATTTTATCTCGGCATCTGTGCGGCGGCCTTCAGCGTCGAACGGACGGACGTGGTGCAGGTCGAACTGGTCCGCGCCTAAGCAGCGACAAAACGGCGTCCACGGATCAACCCGCACTCTTGCCGGTTGCCACCAGATATCCTATCGCAGCATCTCCGCCGGACGGTGCGGAGAGATGCTGCCTGAAGGGGGCGCAATGACGGTGCGGCGCAACTGGCCGGTGATGGCGTTGGGACTGGTGACGGTTCTGCTGATCGCCCCGCTGTGGTGCGTGCACTCCCCGGGAATGCCGGATTACCCGGCCCATATCGCCGGCTTCTACATGATCGCCGGCGGCGCAAACACCGCGCCCTTGTCCACCTATTACGACATCCATTGGGCGCTGGTTCCCAACCTCGCCTCGGAATTGGTCGTGCCGGTCCTGGCGAAGCTGCTGCCGCTGGAAACCGCCGCCAAGCTCTTCCTCAGCGTCGCCGTGGCATTGTGGGTGTGGGGCCCGGCGGCGATCCAACGGGCCCTGTACGGCAGAATCGGACCGGCGCCGCTTTCCGCCGCGTTCTTCGCCTATAACGCCAACTACACCTGGGGCTTCTTCAACTACTACTTCGCGGCGGGTCTGTGCTTTTTCGTGTTCGCCGCGTGGCTCGCCACCGCGGAGAAGCGCGGCCCGCTCCGGCTCGCGGCCTTCACATTGGCCGTTTGCGTGCTTTACCTTTGCCATCTGGTCGCCGTCTTTATCCTGGGCGTGCTGATCTTCTGCTACGAGATATCGCAGGTCCTGGAAGAACGCGCCTTTGCGCCCAAAGCATTGGCCCTTCGCGCCGCGTCCATCGGCGTCATTTTTCTTCCGGCCGCCGTCGCCTTCCTGTTCTTCAAGCCCGCGGGCATTGGGGGCGGCCGGCTGGCGTTCGACTTCACCGACACGATCGGCGACCGTCTGGCCGCGGCGATCCAGTACGCCTACAGCCAGCCCGCCTACCTTCTAGCGGGCGCGCTGGCGATCTTGGTCCTAGCGGGACTGATGTACGACAAGCTCCGCATCCACCCCTCGATGAAGATCCTGGTGATCGCGCTCTCGGTGCTCGCACTGGTGGCGCCGGAATGGGCGCTTGGCGGCTGGGGCGTGCATCTGCGGCTGCCGGCGGTGCTGGGCGCGATGTTGTTCGCCACGATGGAGGTGCGCATCGGGCCGCGCGCCAAAGCGCTCGTCGCCGCGGCGCTGCTTCTGTCGGCCGTCTGGATTTCCGCCGCGCTGGCGGAAAGCTGGCGCGGCTATGACAGGCAGTTCAGCGAGTTCCGTGCGGCGCTTCGCCAGATTCCGGAAGGGACGAAGCTGTTCACCGTGCTGGACGGCGATTCGCTCGACGGTTCGTCGGACGAGACCGTCTACGATCAGCCTTATTGGCATATCGCGGAATTTGCGATCGTCGACCGCGACGCCTTCACGCCCTTGATGTTCGCGACCAAGGGACAGCACATCGTGCAGGTGAAACCGCCTTACGACAAGCTCGCAGCCAAGAGCGCGCAACAGGGATCGCCGCCGGACGTCAGCGAGCTGGACGATCTTGCGGCGGGACGTGTCGACGGCGACCCCGACATAAAGAACGTCTTTCCCTATCTGAAATTCTTCCAATGTCATTTCGACATGGTCGTGGTGGTCCGCGGCGCGGGAGAGGCGAGCGACGTTCCGGATTTCCTCACCTTGCGCCATGAGGGCAGCTTCTTCGCCCTCTACGACGTTCATCCGACGAAGTCCTGCGCGCGCCGATGAGCGCCCGACGCCTCCCGCATCTTCTCATTCCGGCAATGGCGCTGTTTTGCGCGTTCGGCCTTTGGCGCGTGATCGCGGAACTGGGGCTTCGCCTGCCGCTTGATCCCAACGAGGGCTGGAACGCCTATTACGCGGCCGCCGCGATGGCGGGCACGCCGCTTTATCCCGGGCCGCAGAGCTTCATGATCAACAATTACCCACCCTTGTCGTTCTATCTTGTGGGCGCCCTCGGTGGTGTTCTGGGCGACAACATCGTCGCTGGCCGCGTGGTGTCGCTGCTGTCGCTCGGCGCGGTCGCTTTGGGCATTTTCGCCATCGCGCGGCGCATGGACTGCAAACGCGCGCCGGCGGCTTTCGCGGCGCTTTGGTTCGTCGGGGGCATGCTCGCCTTCACGGATTATGTCGGCATGGACGATCCGCAGCTGCTGGCGCATGCGATTGCGATCGCTGGCGTCCTGCTGCTGCTGCGCGAGCCGCGCGACACGCTTCGCATCGTCGCCGCCGCGCTGCTGTTCGTGCTGGCCGCTTTCGTTAAGCACAACGTAGTCGCGCTGGCGCTGGCGGCGACGGCATGGCTCGCCGCCTACGACCGGCGCAGCGCCCTGCATCTCGCCATCGCCGGTCTGGCATTCCTTCTCGCCGGCCTCATCCTGTTCCGGCTGGTCTATGGCAGCAGCCTGCTCGTCCATCTGGTTTCCGCACGCAGCTATTCGTTCGCCGATCTGCGCGACGGATTGGAGGCATGGCTGCCGTGGAGCGCGGTCCCGCTGGCGGGACTTGTCGTGCTTGGCGTCCGACGCCGGTCAGACCGGCAGGTTCGCTTTTGCGCACTTTACGCGGTGATCGGCATCGCGCTCGGCGCCGGTTTCCTGGGCGGAGCGGGCGTGGATGCGAACGTGATGTTCGACGCCGACATCGCCTTGGCGCTGGGCATCGCGCTGCTGCTCGACCGGCTGGCGCATGAGGCGTTTGCCGCCGCGGCTGCGGCGGCGTGCGCCCTGCCGCTCGTCATCGGCGCCTGGGCCAACGCCGCCGACGACGACTGGTACCGCGCGGCGTATTGGCTGCATCCGATGCGCGACGAAGCGCGCCTGACACGACAGGACATCGCGTTCCTTGCAGCACATCGCGGACCGGCGCTCTGCGCCATGCTGTCGTTCTGCTATTGGGCGCACAAGCCGGCGATGGTGGACGTCTTCAATGTCGGCGAAGAGCTGAAGACTGGCGCGCGCGGCGACGCGCAACTCGTCGGCACGATCGCGGCGCACCACTTCGCCGTCATCCAACTCGATCCGGATGCGCCAGAACCTCTGGGCGGCGCGGTGAGCAGAGCGATCGACCGCCATTACCGCCTGGACCACGCCGACGATAACGGCTCGTTCTACGTGCCGCGTTGATACTTCAGGCGTGCCTAGGCTTCACCGTTCCGGTGCGCTCGATCTTGCCCCAGCTGACGAAAGCGCCGCGCAGCGCCGTCGAAATCGACCGCACGACGACATAATACATGATCTGGCGATAGCCGAAGCGTTGCAGCATGAGCCACCACAGCAGGCTCCAGTTCTCGCGCTTCTCCATCAGGAAGCCGAACACGGCGGCGGCGAGATCGACCACCATGAAGACCGCATAATAGATTCCGACCTTGACCAGATTGTCGTTCGAGAATTCCGCGCCGTGCTGGACGTAGGCGATCCACTGGGTCAGCAGCTGCCAGATCAGCAGCAGATCGGCGACGGGCGCCAGCGCCGTCAGCAGGATCTGAAACAGCCACACCTGCGGCAGTGCGACCATTCCGAGCGAGCCGTAGCGGGGATTGAAGGTCATGCCGCGGTATTTCCACAGGCACTGCAGCGTGCCGTAGGCCCAGCGGAAGCGCTGCCTGGCAAGACCGCGTACGGTTGCGGGGGCTTCGGTCCAGGCGACGGCCGTGTCGTCGAAGCGCACCCGGTATCCGGCGCGCTGCAGGGCGATGGTCAGATCCTGGTCTTCCGCCAGCGTATCGGTGGGAAACCCGCCGGTTTCCACCAGCACCGCGCGCCGCCAGGCGCCCACCGCACCCGGCACGACGGTGAAGGTTTCGAGCGCGTCCAGCGCGCGGCGTTCCAGCTTCTGCGCCACGATGTATTCCAGCGCCTGCCAGCGGGTAATCGTGTTGACGCGGTTTCCGACTTTTGCATTGCCGGCGACGGCTCCGACCTTGGGATCGGCGAACCAGCGCACCAGGCGCGAGATCGTGTCGTGGTCGAACTCCGTGTCGGCATCGAGGGCCACGACGACGTCGCCGGTGGCGCGCGCGATGCCGATATTCAGAGCCGTGGCCTTGCCGCCGTTGGGCACGCTGACCAGCGTCACTTTCGCTTCGTTCCCGAAATTCTCGCGCACAACCTTCGCCGTGCCGTCCTGCGAGCCGGCGTCAACGACGATGATCTCAAGACTGCGGTAGTCGCTGTTCAGGATTCGCGCGACCGTGGACGCGATCACCTTTTCCTCGTTGTAGGCGGGAATGATGACCGAAACGGGAATGCCTCCGGTGATCGGCTCGGGCGTCACCTTGCGGCGCAGGCGGTTCCACAGGCTGAGCCCGCAGAGCAGCAAAAGCCGGGCGAAGCCGAGAATGATCGCCCCCAGGAAGCAGTAGTAGAGCACGCTGCCCAGCCAGCTCAGGGTGAGGAATACCAGCCGGTCGGCGAACAGGCTGATGCTGGGCGCCAAGGGCGGCATCGCCTGGTTGCGCGTCAACCCGGCGAGCTTCGATACGAGAACGAAGTGGTAGCCCCGGGCGCGCAGCTGGTCGATCATGTTGGGAAGAAACTCGACGGTCCGCGAGCGGTCGCCGCCGCCGTCGTGTAGCAGGATGACGTTGCCGCGGATGTCGGGATACGGATCGCTCACTTCTCGAAGCACCCGCTGCATCATCAACGCGGGATCCGGTTTCTGCCAGTCGAGCGGATCGACGTGCAGGCCGACGGTGATGTAGCCCATGTCCTGCGCGACTTCGACCGGAAAGATCTCGTCTTTCGTGGACGGCTCGGCGTCGCCCATATAGGGCGGACGGAACAAGCGCATCGACCGGCCCGTCAACGCCTCGAACAGGCGTTGCGTCGCATTCAGTTCCACCTTGTCGGCTTCAACCGATGTGTCGGCGAGATTGGGATGCGTAAAGGTGTGGTTTCCCACCTCGTTGCCGTCGGCGAGGATGCGCTGGACCAGTCCGGGATTGGCCTCCGCATTGGCGCCGATGATGAAGAAGGTCGCAGGGACCTTCTTTTCCTTCAGGATATGGAGGATCTGCGGCGTCCATTCGGCGTCCGGACCGTCGTAGAAGGTCAGGGCCAAGGTATGAGGCACGCTGCCGACACGGCGGATTTCGTAGCTCG
>DAIDUA010000092.1 GCA_027456965.1 Alphaproteobacteria bacterium
CGTTCTTCTTGACGATGCCGATGAGCATGATCATCCCGACATAGGCGTAAAGCGTCAGCGGCAGGCCGAAGAGATACAGCGTCAGCAACGCGCCCACGGAGGCCGACGGCAGGCCCGACAGGATCGTCAGCGGATGGATGAAGCTCTCGTACAGCACGCCGAGGATCAGATAGACGACGATGACGGCGATCAGCAGCAGGATGCCCATATTGGCAGTCGAACTCTGGAAGGCCGCCGCGGTGCCGGCGAAACTTCCCCGGATGGTCGCCGGCATGCCGATGCTCTCGGCGGCTTTCTCGGTATGCGCGACGGCGTCGCTCAGGGCCTTGCCCGGCGCCAGGTCGAAGGAAATCGTGATGGCCGGGATCTGACCCGCGTGGTTGATGGTTTGCGGCATCGTGCTCCGGCTGATCGTCGTGACGGCGCTCAGGGGAACCATTTCGCCGCCGGTGCCGGTCAGATAGACGCGCGACAGCGCCGAGGCGTCTTGCTGGTATTGCGGCAGCAGCTCCAGGATGACCTGGTATTGATCCGCCGCGGCGTAAATCTGCGACACCTGCTGGCCGCCGAACGCCGTGCCCAGGGCGTTCTGGATTTGGTCGGGCGTGACGCCCAGCGCCGCCGCGCGGTCGCGGTCGATGGCGACCTCGACGGAAGGCGAGGCCTGATCCTGGTCGCTGTTGACGCCGACGAAGGTCGGATCGCGTTCCATCGCGCGCACCAGCCGGTCGGCGGTGTCCTGCAGTTCGCCCAGATCGAGTCCCTGCAGCGTGTACTGATAGCTCGAACGCGAGCCGCGCCCGCCGATGCGGATACTGGGCGGATTGACGATGGTGATGCTGGTGCCCGGAATCGAACGCAGTTTTCTTCTCAGCTCCACCGCCACCTGATCCGCCGAGAGGCCGCGTTCCGACAGGGGTTTCAGCGCAATGGTCAGGTGGCCGTCCTCGTCGGCCTGCAGCCCGGAGACATTGGGGTCCTTCTCGACAATGTCGGCCGCCTGCCGGACGTAGACGATCTTCTGGTCGAACGAGGTGCCGGTGGCGGTTTGCACGTCGCCGCGAAGCTGGCTGGAATCGTCGCTGGGCAGGAAGTCCTGCGGCATCATCAGGAACAGGCCGTAACTCGCCAGGATGCTGACGAAGAAGATTCCCAGGATTGTCCGGCGGTTGTTCAGGCTCCAGCGCAAGCTGCGCTCATAGGCGCTCTGCATTGCGGCGAAGCTGCGCTCGCTCCAGCGGTAGAAGGCGTGGTGCGCGCGTGCGCCTTCGCTGCGCAAGACGCGGGCGCACAGCATCGGCGTCAGCGTCAGCGAGACCACGCCGGAGATCAGGATCGCCACGATGATGGTGATGGCGAATTCGTGCAGCAGCCGCCCGACGACGCCGCTCATGAAGACGATGGGAATGAACACCGCCGCCAGCGAGGTCGTCATCGACAGGATGGTGAAGCCGACTTCGGCGGAGCCTTTCAGCGCCGCCTCGAATGGCCGCTCGCCAGCCTCGATATGCCGGACGATGTTCTCCAGCATGACGATGGCGTCGTCGACCACGAAGCCGACCGACAGCGTCAGCGCCATCAGCGATAGATTGTCCAGGTTGAAGCCCAGCGCGTACATGCCGGCGAAGGTGCCGATCACGGCGATCGGCAAGGCGAAAGACGGAATGGCCGTCGCGCTGACACGGCGCAGGAAGACGAAGATCACGCCGACAACCAGGATGCCGGCGATCACCAGCGTGAGCTGCACGTCGTTCACGGCCGCCCTGATGCTCTGGCTGCGATCGTAGAAGACCTGCATCTTGATCGAAGCGGGAAGCTGGGCCTGGAATTGCGGCAAGATCTTCTTGATGTTGTCGAC
>DAIDUA010000093.1 GCA_027456965.1 Alphaproteobacteria bacterium
CTACGAATATAAAATCGACCGGGCCCGTAACGCCCGGCAGGGTATCCAGCGCCCTGCCGGTCCGCACCTCCACTTGGCCGGAGAAACCCGCGCGGGCGATGTTGGCGCGCGCCACGTCGGCGTGCTTGGGATCGTATTCCAGCGTGATCAGCTTGCCGTCCGGCGGCAGCGCCCGCGCCAGCCAGATCGTGCTGTAGCCGCCCAGCGTACCGATCTCCAGAATGCGCTTCGCGCCGTGCATGCGCGCCATAAGGTGGAGCAGCTTACCCTGGTTCGGCGCCACCGCGATCTCGGGAAGGCCGGCAGCCGTGCTCGCCTCCAGCGCCGCGTCCAGCACCGGGTCCTGCCCCAGAAGAAGGTCCGTGAAGTAATTGTCGACGGCGTCCCAGCGCTGTTGATTCATGCAGGTTTGACTCCGAGTTTTCCGCCGTCGATCAAACGGCCTTCGTGAAGGATCAAGGCGCGGTCCATCCTGGCGGCAAGCTGCAGATTGTGGGTGGCGACCAGCGCGGCGACACCTTCCCCGCGCACGATGGCCTCCAGCGCGTCGAACACGCCAGACGCGGTGCGCGGATCCAGATTACCGGTCGGCTCGTAAGCCAGCAGAATGCGCGGCTTGTTGGCCAGCGCGCGCGCGATCGCCACGCGCTGCTGCTCGCCGCCCGAAAGCTGCGACGGGCGGTGCGTCTTGCGATCCTGCAGGCCCATCAGCGTCAGCAGGCGCAGCGCTTCGGTTTCAGCCGCCTTGCGGGGCTTGCCGGCGATGAGTTGCGGGATGACGATGTTCTCCAGCGCCGTGAATTCCGGCAGCAGGTAATGGGCCTGATAGACGAAGCCGATCGTGTCGCGGCGGATGCGCGTGCGCTCAAGGTCGGACAGAGAAGATACCACCGCGCCGCCGATGATGATATCGCCAGACGTCGGCGCTTCGAGCAGACCCGCCATGTGCAGCAGCGAAGACTTTCCCGCGCCAGACGGACCCACCAGCGCCACGATCTCCCCCGGCGCCAGAACCAGATTCACGCCGCGAAAGACTTCGAGCTGACCCTCGCCTTCCTTGTAGGTGCGCGTGACGCCATCGAGACACAGAGCGGCGGCGGCGAAGGCATTACTCATAGCGAAGCGCCTCTACCGGATCGAGGCGCGCCGCGCGCCAGGACGGATACAGCGTGGCGAGGAAGGTCAGCGCCAAGGACATCAGGACGACCGCGATGACTTCGGCCGGATCCATCTCCGCAGGCATCCTGCTCAGGAAATAGATTTCGGGATTGAACAGGGTCGTCCCGGTGAGCGAGGACAGGAACTGGCGGATACTCTCGATATTGTCGCAGAACACCACGCCGATCAGAAAGCCCAGGAACGTGCCGATCACGCCGACGCTGACGCCGGCGATCAGGAACACCCGCATGATCGCGCCGCGCGTCGCGCCCATGGTGCGCAGGATGGCGATGTCCGCCGACTTGTCCTTCACCAGCATGTAAAGGCCGGAGACGATGTTCAACGCGGCGACCAGAATGATCAGCGTCAGGATCAGGAACATCACGTTGCGTTCGGTTTCGATGGCGCCGAAGAAAGTCGAGTTGATGTCTTTCCAGGTCACGACGCGCGCGTAAGGCCCGGCGGCACGCTGGATGGGAGCGACCATGCCGTCGACCTGATCGGGATCCGTGACCATCACCTCCAGACCGGTGACGGTGTCGGCCATGTTGAAGTAGAGCTGCGCCTCGGACAGCGGCATGAAGACGAAGGTCTGGTCGTATTCGCTCATGCCGATGTTGAAGGTGCCGGCGACGGTGTAGGTCTTGACGCGCGGGGTCGTCCCGAAGGGCGTGATATTCCCGCGCGGCGCCATCAGCGTGATCGACATGCCCGGCACCAGCCGGAGCTTTTGCGCCAGGCGAGAACCGATGATCACCGAGTCCCCGCCGTTGTAATGCCTGAGCGCGCCGGGGGACAGGCTTTTGGACACGACGGTGAAGGTCTTCAGGTCGTCGCGGCGCATGCCGCGCACATATACGCCGGTGTTGACGTTGTCCGAACTCGCCACCGCCTGGCCATCGACGATCGGGGCCACCCGCGTCACACCCCGCACGGCGCGAACATGGTCGGCCACGGAATCGTAATTGGGCAGATTGCCGTCGATGCCCTGCACGATCACATGGCCCTGCAGGCCCAGGATGCGCGACAGAAGCTCGTGGCGGAATCCGTTCATCACCGCCATGACGATGATCAGCGTCGCCACGCCCAGCGCGATACCGACCAGCGAGATCGCCGAGATGACCGAGACGAAGCTTTCCGCCCGCTTGGCGCGCAGATAGCGCAGCGCCAGCATCCATTCGAACGGTGCGAACGGCCTGGTGTCAGATGATCGCCGCGCCATGCGTCCGCCCGCGAGATTGCTCGATAGTTCCCGCCCGTTCATCGATGATTACAGTGATGTTAGATTCTCGTGCCTGGTCGATCTCGAATACAGCCATGTCGCCGGGCTTACCGCTAGCGTGAAGGCGGTTTATACACGCTTTTGCGCGTCCGCAACCAGCCTTCTCGCTCAGAACAGGCCTTCGATGCGGCCCTGCGCGTCGATATGAATCGCGACGGCGGCCGGCGTCCTCGGCAGGCCCGGCATCGTCATCATGTCGCCCGCGATGACCACCAGGAACTCGGAGCCGGCCGAAAGACGCACCTCGCGGACATGCAGCGTATGGCCGGACGGCGCCCCCTTGAGCTGCGGATCGGTCGAGAAGGAATACTGCGTCTTGGCGATGCAGACCGGGAAATGGCCGTAGCCTTCGCTCTGCAACTCGTCGATGCGCTGGCGCACGGGTTTGTCGGCGGTGACGTCGCCTGCGCCGTAGATCGACATGGCGACCGTCCGTATCTTTTCCCAGAGCGGCATGTCGTCGGGATACAGCGGCTTGAAATCGGCCTGACCGGACTCGCACAGCTCGGCGACGCGGAACGACAATTCCTCGGCACCCTGCCCGCCATCCGCCCAATGCGTGCAGAGCACCGCCCGGCAGCCCAACTCCGCAACCATCTTCTCGACCGCGGCGATTTCGGCGTCGGTGTCGGAGACGAAACGGTTGACGGCGACAATCTGCGGCACCCCGAACCGCTTCATATTGGCGATATGGCGCGCAAGGTTCTCATGGCCTTTGACGACCGCCGCGACGTTCTCCTTGTTCAGGTCTTCGCGCGCCACCCCGCCGTGCATCTTCAGCGCCCGCGCCGTGGCCACGATCACGGCCGCCGCCGGTTTGAGGCCCGCCTTGCGGCACTTGATGTCGAAGAATTTTTCCGCGCCCAAGTCGGCGCCGAAGCCGGCCTCTGTCACCACGTAATCGCCGAGTTTCAGCGCCGTCCGGGTGGCGATCACCGAATTGCAGCCGTGCGCGATATTGGCGAAGGGCCCGCCATGCACGAGCACCGGATTGTTCTCCAGCGTCTGCACCAGATTGGGCATGAAGGCGTCCTTCAGCAGCACGGTCATGGCGCCCGCCGCGCCGATGTCCCGCGCCGTGACGTATTTGCGGTCGCGCGTCTGGCCGATATGGATGTTGCCGAGGCGGCGTTCGAGGTCCTTCAGATCGGTTGCCAGACAGAAGACGGCCATCACCGTGGAGGCGGCGGTGATGTCGAAACCGTCCTCGCGCGGATAGCCGTTGGCGGGGCCGCCCAGCGAATTGACGATGGAGCGCAGCGCCCGGTCGTCCATGTCGACGACGCGGCGCCAGGCGACGCGCCGCGTGTCGATCTGCGGCTCGCTGCCCCAATAGATGTGGTTGTCGATCATCGCCGCCAGCAGATTGTTGGCCGCGGTGATGGCGTGGAAATCGCCGGTGAAATGCAGATTGATGTCTTCCATCGGCACGGCCTGCTCATAGCCGCCGCCCGCCGCGCCGCCCTTCATGCCGAAACAGGGACCGAGCGACGGTTCGCGGATGCAGGCGATGGCGCGCTTGCCGATGCGGTTGAGACCGTCGGTCAGCCCGATCGTGGTGGTGGTCTTGCCCTCGCCCGCCATGGTCGGCGTGATCGCCGTCACCAGGATGAGGTTGCCGTCCTTGTCGCCGTTCAGGCCCTCGATGAAGTCGTAGGACACCTTGGCTTTGTGCCGGCCGTATTGCAGGAGCGCGCCGTCCGGGATGTCGATCTTGCGGCCGATCTCAGCGATCGGCTTCATCCGGGCGTCGCGGGCGATCTCGATATTGCTACGGACAGTCGTCACGCGCAGCCCCCATTGTCAGATGCATATCCCACGGCCTTCTTTGCGCGGGCCAACGCGGAATACTAACGCATGCCGGAATCCACAAGGTAGGACGAGAACGCGCAGTTCCTGCGACGGGAGGTAGCCTTGACACTTCGCGAGAGCCCCGGCGACTCGGAAACGCCTCAGCCGCGTAGCGTAAGCTTTTGCACGACGGCGTCGGCGGACAGTTCTTCCTTGGCGCCGGTCTTGCGGTTCTTGATCTCGATAAAGCCCTTCTCCAGGCCGCGCGGCCCGACGACCACCTGCCAGGGCAGCCCGATCAGATCCATGCTGGCGAATTTCGCGCCGGGACGCTCGCCGGTGTCGTCGTAAAGCACATCCTTGCCGCCTGTCGTCAGGCGCGCATAGAGGTCGTCGCAAGCGGCGTCGGTCTTGGCGTCGCCCGCCTTGAGATTGACCAGGCCGACATCGAACGGCGCCACCGGCTCCGGCCAGACGATGCCGGCGTCGTCGTGCGAGGCCTCGATGACCGCGCCGACCAACCGCGAAACGCCAACGCCGTAGGAGCCCATTTCGACCGGAACTTCCTTGCCGTCCGGTCCGGCGACCACCGCCTTCATCGGCGCCGAATATTTGGTGCCGAAGTAGAAGACCTGCCCCACCTCGATGCCGCGGGCGGAGAGGCGCTTGTCCTGCGGCACCTCGGCTTCGCAACGCGCCTGGTCGTGCACGTCCTCCGTGGCGGCCTAAAGATCGGTACGGCCCTTGATGATCGGTTCGAGATCGCCGTCGAAATCGGTGTCCTCGCCCGGGATCGGCATGTCGAGCAGATCCTTGTGGCAGAAGACGCCGCTCTCGCCGGTCTCCGCCAGGACGATGAATTCATGCGAGAGATCGCCGCCGATGGGGCCGGTCTCGGCGCGCATCGGAATCGATTTGAGGCCCATGCGCGCGAACATGCGCAAATAGGCCACATACATCATGTTGTAGCTGCGGCGCGCGGCGGCCTGGTCGATGTCGAAGGAATAGGCGTCCTTCATCAGGAATTCGCGGCCGCGCATGACGCCGAAGCGCGGGCGCACCTCGTCGCGGAATTTCCACTGCGTGTGATAGAGATTCATCGGCAGCTGCTTGTAGCTGCGCACATAACCGCGGAAGATTTCGGTGACCATCTCCTCGTTGGTGGGCCCGTAGAGCAGTTCGCGATCGTGCCGGTCCTTGATGCGCAGCATCTCCTTGCCATAGGCGTCGTAGCGCCCGCTCTCGCGCCACAGATCGGCGGACTGCAGCGTCGGCATGAGGATTTCCACCGCCCCGGCGCGGTCCATCTCCTCGCGGACGATCTGCTCGATCTTCTGCAGCACGCGGAAGCCGAGCGGCAGCCAGGCATAGATGCCGGCGGCCTCCTGGCGGACCAGCCCGGCGCGCAGCATCAGGCGGTGGGAGACGATCTGCGCCTCGGTGGGGGTTTCTCGGAGAAGCGGCAGGAAATAACGGGACAGGCGCATGAACGGTACCGATAGAGATTCCGCCCCTTTCTAGGCAAGCTTAGGCACAAGCGCCAGTGGCCCTACCGCCCCACCGGCCGCATCGGCTTGAACGGCACCTGATTGGGCATGTTCTCGATCAGCGCCTTGACGTCGACCGGCCGCGGATCGGCGGCGTCCGATCGCTTCGCGCGGCGCTCCAGTTCGGCCAGATCGAAGCCGGTATGGGACTTTCCGGTGCGGTCCGACAGTTCCCGCAGCGGCTGTTCGGCCGCATACCATTTCAGTTTCGTCTTGTTATCCGGACAGGTGTCGCGCTCGTCGCCCTCCGCCCCCCAGCGCAGCTCGATGCAGTCATAGGGATCGAACGACATCGCGTAGACGCGATGCACGATGTCGTCGAAGGTCATCGACACCGGACGCTTGGCGGAATTGAGATAGGTGATCGTGCAGGCCTTCGACTGCGACTTGTAGGCCCTGAGCAGGTCCCGCCGCAGGTCGTAGCCGTCATAGACGATGCGCGGGTCGCGATGGACCCACAGGTTTATCATGTCAGACATGTCCCGGTAGAACTGCGCGAAGGCCGCGCGCGTGCGGGCGTCGCGCGCCGGCGTGGCGTAGCTCTCCCAAATGTTGTCGTCCGACTCGAAGATGTTGTCCGGCAACTCCGCAGGATGCGGTTTGCGGTCGATGCGGTCAGAGATCGCCAGATCCACGTACTGCGCGCGGTCGTTCAGATCGTTGCACAGCGTCTTCATGGTCATCTTGAGTTCGTAGACGGGATTGTAGGTCATCTTGCCGCCCGAGACGGCGGCGCGGACATATTCGTAGAAGCCCAGCGCCTCGCCGTTGTAGGCGAAACGGGCCTTGCGCACGTCGCGCGTCGGATTGGGCTCGGTGCCGACATACTGGACGAGCGAATAATCGGGAATCCGGTCGTTCTCGGCGAACACCATATGGCCGCCGAGGTAATGCCCTTCCTTGTCGCGGTGCGCGCCCACCAGCTTGAACGGTCGCCAGTTCTTGAGGCCGCCGCCCAGCTGCAGCGGGCTCTGGCCGAACTGTGCGCCGTAGACGCTGCGCGTGACCGTGAAGTCGGGATGCGCGTCCATGTAGAAGATGCGGCCGTCGCTATCGACCTTGTAGACGATGCCGACATGGCCGTTGATGTCGTAGATCACCGTGCCGGGATGGATGGAACCGGGCTGCAGCGCCGGCGAATAGAAGTCCGACAGCACGCCGCGATGCTCGGAGGCGTCGATGCGGTAGGTGCCGGAAAACACCGTGTCGAGCATCTGGCGGATCACCGCCGGCCCGTTGATGCCGCTGCCGTGATCGATCAGGCTGCGCCGCGCAACCGCGCGGTTGTAGGTCCTGGTGAAGCGCAGGTTGTCGCCATGGCCGCTGATGGCGTCGACATAGGAAAACGGCAGGCCGTTCTTCCAGGCGTAATAGGCGCGCAGCAGATACGGCCATTTCGCGCAATCGACGTCGATGTCGAGAAAGTGCTTGTCGGTCGCCCGGTAGGGATTGGACGGATCGCGCAGGCAGCTTTCCGACGAGCTGCAATTGCTGGCGCCGATGGCGGCGACGAACTGGCCGAAGCCCTTCTCGTCGGCGGCCGACCAGTGGTCCTTGAGGATGCGCCAGGAACCGGCCGCATGGGCCGTCGGCACACTCAGGCACAGGATCAGGACTGCGAACGCGACAGCACGCATGGCACCACGGTCCGGGCAGCGCGGGGCGGAGTCAAGCTAGTGGCCGCGCCCGGATTCGCCGCGCGGCGTGCAGGGCGGATCGGCGGGGCCGAATTTCAGGCCCTGGACGACGGCCTGGGGACGCCGGCCGCCCGGCCGCACCACCGGAGTCACCGTCACATGGCTGAGGTCTACGCCCACACCGCCGCCGATATCCGCCGGGACGATTCGATTGCCGTTCACATCGACCCCGCCGACATAGTCCGGGCTTTCGAGATCCGGATCGCATTGTGCGGACGCTGTGGCCGCGGGGACACGTTCCTTGGCCTCGGCCGCGGCTGCTGACACCGCTGACAATACCAAGAAAAGCAACAGACTAGCTGAAACCGCGCCTTGTTTTCGCCGCATCCTCGCCCCAATCACCAAAGTTTCGTGACATTTCCAAGGAATTCCAGTATCACACACGGCGTTAAACGGACGGTAAGGCCTCCGCTAAAGAACGGCCAAGTTCGGGGAGAAAATCCGCGGAATACGCGGAAGCAAAGGCTGGGTCGATCCCAGCCTTTCGCATTTTGGGACCGGCCCTTTCTTGCCTATGTTGCCGCCTCGCCGTCAGCGACCGCGAGGACAAATGCTCGAGACATTCTTCGACCTGAAAGCCCACGGGACCACCGTGCAGCGCGAGATCGTGGCCGGCGCCACGACCTTCTTCACCATGGCCTACATCATGTTCGTCAACCCGCTGATCCTGTCGGCGGCGGGCCTCGACAAGGGCGCGGTGTTCGTCGCCCCCTGCCTGGCCGCCGGCCTGACGACGCTGCTGATGGGCTTCTACGCCAAGCTGCCGGTGGGGCTGGCGCCCGGCATGGGGCTGAACGCCTATTTCGCCTATTCCGTGGTCCCGGCCCTGGGCGGCGACTGGCGGCTGGCGCTGGGCTGCGTTTTCCTGTCCGGCATCTTGTTCGTCGGCATTTCCATCACCCCGGCGCGCGAATGGCTGATCAATGCCATCCCGCACAGCCTGAAGCTGGCTATCGCGGCGGGCATCGGCTTCTTCCTGGCGCTGATCGGCCTGGAGAACGCCGGCGTGGTGGTCGCCAGCGCCGACACGCTGGTGCAGGGCGGCATCCTCACCGATCCCCGCGTGCTGATCGCAGCGGCCGCCTTCATCGTGATCTTCGCGCTGGCGGCGCGCGGCGTGATCGGCGCGGTGCTGATCGGCATCGTCGGCGCCACGCCGCCGCCATTGCCTTTCACCTGCAGGCGCCGCCCGTGCTCACGGCGCCCCTGCCCTCCATCGCGCCGACCTTCCTGGCGATGCATTTCAGCGGCGCGGCGGGCGATGCGATCCTGACCAGCGTGCTGGTGTTCCTGCTGATCGACATGCTGGACACCTCGGGCACGCTGACGGCCGTGGCCTATCAGGGAAAGCTGCTCGATGAGAATGGGCGGCTGAAGAATGCACGGCGCGCGCTGACCAGCGACGCGGTCGGCACCATGATCGGCGCGGCCCTCGGGACTTCGCCCGTCACCGCCTATATCGAAAGCGCCGCCGGCATCCAGGCGGGCGGACGTTCGGGCCTGACCGCGGTTGTGGTCGGCGTGCTGTTCCTGCTCAGCCTGGTGCTGAGCCCGCTGGCCGGAACCGTCCCAGCGTATGCCACCGCGCCAGCCCTCGTCTTCGTTGCCGCTCTGATGGCGAAGGGGCTGAAGGATATCGATTGGGACGACATGACCGAGGCCGCGCCCGCCCTGCTCACCGCGCTCGCCATCCCCTTCACCTATTCGATCGCCACCGGCATCGGCATCGGCTTCATCGCTTATGTTGCGATCAAGCTCGTCTCCGGACGCTGGCGCGATGTGAATGTGGCGGTCGCCGTCATCGCCCTGGCCTTCGTCGCCAAGATCGCCTGGGGGAGTTAGGAAAGCCGGCCAGTCGATCCGCAGCGGCGGCAACAGCGTGTGATGCACGCCTTTCGCGGCCGCATCTTTCATGGCCTTCGCATACTTCAAACGCTCGACGCTCAGGTGCAGCGCTTCGATGTGCATCCGGGCCAGCGCCATGATGAAGCGAAGCTCCGTGCTGTAGACGCCGGTCTTGAAGGCGTTGCGGTTGCCGCGCGGGGCGCCTGCTCCAGGACGATTGCGTCCACCGTTGACGGCGTTTTGCAAATCGCGCCCGCGACTTGCGGCACGTTCAGCAAGATAATTGTTCCGCGATTTTGAAAAACGGGGGTACCCCTCTCGCCGTGCAGGCGCGCGACAGCGACGCAAACGCGCGCATGCGATGACGCTCGGCACTTCGGCGAGGGACAGAACGCGCAGGCTCATGGTCGGCGGGCGGCCGCTTCCTCCAGCACAGACTACTTACCTGAGATGGGAACGTTGCCGGCAACTTCAAGAGAGGTGCGACAACCCATTCATTTTCGCGAATGCGGCGCAGAGTAATCCGCATACGGAATTCTCCCATCAGCGCAACGAAGCCGCAAGGGACCCGTTCAAAGATCGAGAATGTGCAGCTTGATCAGCGCGTAGAACACGATCCACAGCACGGCCGCGATGGCGCTGGCGATCGCCACCTTGCGCAGCAGATAGGCATGCAGCGGCGCGCCGGTCTGCGGATCGACCTCGCCGAGGCCGACGGGCAGCAGGCAGAAGAACACCAGGAACCAAAGCACCAGGTAGGTATTGATCAGCACGGCGCCGTGGATGATGCCGTGCATCACGCCTGCTCCAGCTCGACCAGCGTGCCAGCAAAATCCTTGGGATGCAGGAAGATCACCAGTTTGCCGTGGGCGCCGATGCGCGGCTCGCCGAGCACGGTGGCGCCCTTGACCTTCAGCGTATCGCGCGCGGCGAGGATGTCGTCTACCTCGTAGCAGACATGATGCATGCCGCCGTTGGGGTTCTTCCTAAGGAAGCCGGCGATGGGAGAGGTCTCGCCCAGCGGCTCCAGCAGCTCGATCTTGGTGTTGGGCAGTTCGACGAAGACGGTGGTGACGCCGTGATCGGGCAGCGCCAGCGGTTCGGAAACCTTGGCGCCCAGCACGTCGCGATAGATGGCGGCCGATCTGGCGAGGTCGGAGGTCGCGATGGCGACGTGATTGAGACGGCCGATCATGGTGTGCTCCAAAAACTCGGTGTCATGTGTGGAGGGCAACCTATACAACGACCACTTCCACCCGCGTCACGGGTTTCTTGCCCCAGGCGTCGTCGGCGGCGCCGCTGGCGGCCCGGCGGACGGTCTCGCGCAGCTTCTCCTCGGCGCCGCGTCTGGGATCGTAACGCTTGACCGCACCCTCCACAGCTTCGCGCACGGCGTCGTGCACCGGTTCGGGAATGCCCTCCAGCACGATGGCCGGATCGGCGACCACCCTGCCCTTGCCGTCGAGCACCAGCGTGATCGCGATCATGCCGGCGAAGCTGAGTGCACGGCGCATGCGCGTGAGACCCGCGCCTTCCGAGATCAGAACCTGTCCGTCGAGATGGATGCGGCCAGACGGTGTTTCGTCGATGATCCGGGCGCGGCCGGGCGCCAGGCGCAGCATCTGGCCGTTCTCGACATTGACGGCCTGCGGCACCTGCAGCGAACGGGCGAGACGCGCATGGGCCGTCATGTGGCGCAGCTCGCCATGCACGGGGACGGCGATCTGCGGCCGCGTCCAGCGGTACATCTGCGCCAGCTAGTCACGCGCCGGATGGCCGGAAACGTGCACGAAATGATCGTCGGCCGAGAGGATCTCCACGCCGATCCCCGCCAGCTTGTTGTGCAGCGCATAGATCGCCAGCTCGTTGCCGGGGATGATGCGCGAGGAGAAGATCACCGTGTCGCCGGGGCCGAGCTTGACGTTGGGGTTCTCGTCGGCGGCGATGCGAGTGAGCGCCGCGCGGGTTTCGCCCTGGCTGCCGGTGCACAGATAAAGGATGCGGCGCGGCGGCAGTTGGGCAGCCTCTTCCTCGTCGAGCACATTGGGGAAATCGGCGAGATAGCCGGTGTCGCGCGCGGCCGAGACCAGCTTGTGCATGGCGCGGCCGACCAGCGCGATCTCGCGGCCGTTGGCGCGCGCCGCCCTGGCGATGGAATCGAGGCGCGCGATGTTGGAGGCGAAAGAGGTGACGGCGACGCGGCCCTTCAGCGTGGCGATCAGCGCGGCCAACGCATCGCGCACCTTGGCTTCCGAACCGGATTCGCCTTCCACCAAGGCATTGGTGGAATCGCAGACCGTGGCCAGCACGCCCTCGTCGCCGAGCTTGTGGAAGGCATTGACGTCGGTGACTTCGCCGACCAGCGGCTCGGGATCGATCTTCCAGTCGCCGGTGTGCACCACCAGGCCGAGCGGCGTGCGGATGGCGAGCGCATTGGGCTCGGGAATGGAATGGGTGATGGAGACGAATTCGATGTCGAAGGGACCGAGGCTGAAGCGGCCGTGCAGCGGCACGGCGTTGACCCGCACCTTCTGCGTCAGCCCCGCCTCTTCCAGCTTGCCGGCGATCAGCCGCGCCGTGAACGGCGTGGCATAGACCGGACAGCGCAGCGTCGGCCACAGGTAATGGATGGCGCCGATATGATCTTCGTGCGCATGAGTGGCGACGATGCCGAGGATGTTCTCGCGCTGCTCGGCGAGATAGCCGACATCCGGCATGATGACGTCGACGCCCGGCGTGAAGGCTTCGCGGCCGAACAGCACGCCGCAATCGACCACCAGCCATTTGCGGTCGTCGGGCGGGCCGAAGCCGTAGGCGTTGAAGTTCATGCCGATCTCGCCCGCGCCGCCGAGCGGGAGGAGAACCAGTTCGTCGTCGCGGGAGCGTGAAGCCATTACGCCGGCCGCTTCCCCGCGTTGCGCGCGTGAATCAGGATGAGGCCGCGGATGGTGAGGTCGGGATCGAGATAATCGATGGCGGTGGTCTGTTTGTGGAACACCTTGGCGAGACCGCCGGTGGCGATCACCGTCATGGGCTTGCCGTACTCCGCCTTGATGCGCGCCAGCAAGCCTTCGATCAGGCCGATATAACCCCAGAACAGTCCGGACTGCATGGCGGGCACGGTATCCTTGCCGATCACCGACTGGGTACGGGCCACGGCGACGCGCGGCAGCATGGCGGCGGCCTTGTGCAGCGCCTCGGCGGAAAGATTGGCGCCGGGCGCGATGACGCCGCCTTCGTAGTCGCCGTTCTCGCCGACGATGTCGAAGGTGGTGGCGGTGCCGAAATCCACCACCACCAGCGCGCCCTTGTAGCGGTCATGCGCGGCGACGGTGTTGACCAGGCGGTAGGCGCCCACCGCTTCCGGCCGGTCGACCTGCACGCCGATGCCGAGATCGACATCGGGATCGCCCACCACCAGCGGCTCGCAATTCAGATAGCGCCGGCAGAG
>DAIDUA010000094.1 GCA_027456965.1 Alphaproteobacteria bacterium
GCTCGTGATCTACCTGGGCGGCGTTCTGTCCAACCTGGTTGCCGGCCGTGCGCGACGCGCGCGGGCCCAACGCGGCGCCGCGGCCTTTGCCTTCAGCGCCGAGCTGGGCAGGCTGCTGGGCGAAGACGCGCAGTCCTTTATCGCCGGCAAGCCGGTCCTGGCGCTGCTTTTAGCGATGGTCGGCGGGTTCACCGTTGGCGCCAGTCCGCGGCTGCGCGACTTTCTGCTCAGGATTCTGAAATTCTGATCGCCACGCCGAGGTATCAATGATCCGCCGCCGCATCGCCCTCGTCGGCCTTGGCATGGCCGTCACGCCGCACGCCAAGAGTCTCGTCGACCTGCAAGACAGGGCGGAGGTCGTCTGGGCCATGAGCAGAAGCGAAAAGCGCCGGGCCGATTTCGCCGCGCGGTTTCCCTTTCCAGTGACGGCCGATATCGAGGGGATCATCGCCGACCGCAGCATTTCCGCCGTCGGCGTGCTGACGCCGCCCAATACCCATCTCGAACTCGTCAGCCGCGTGGTGAAAAGCGGCAAGCATGTCCTGCTCGAAAAGCCGCTCGACATCACCACGGCTCGCGCCGAAGCGCTCGTCGCCGCCGCTCACGAGGCGGGCGTCAAGATCGCCGTGTGCCTCCAGCACCGCTTCAAACCGGCGGCCGAGCGGCTAGCGGCCATCCTGGCAGCGCAGGAACTGGGCACGATCGTCTCCTGCTCGACGAAAATTCCGTTGTGGCGTCCGCAGACCTACTACGACGAACCGGGCCGCGGCGCCAAGGCGCGCGACGGCGGCGGCGTGCTCATCACGCAAGGCATCCACACACTCGATCTGATGCTTAGCCTCGCCGGTCCGATCGAGGATGTCTGCGGCTATGCCATGACCAGCGCCGTGCATCGCATGGAGACCGAGGACCTCGCCTGCGCGGCCGTGCGCTACCGAAGCGGCGCCATCGGCACCATCGAGGCGACCACCGCGGCCTATCCGGGCGGCGCGGAACGCATCGAATTCATCGGCACGAAAGGCACGGCTTCGCTGGCTGGCACCGCGCTGACGGTCCTGCGCCACGACGGCACGCGCGAAGACCTGGCACCGGACGCGTCGGCCGGCGGCACCGGCGCCGACCCGATGGCCTTCCCGCACGATTACCATCTCGGCGTATGGCGCGACTTCCTGGACGCCATTGACGCGCCCCGCGAGCCCCGCATCTCCGCACGCGAGGCCCTCGATGTCCACAGGCTGGTCGATGCGCTGCTTGCGGCCGCGGAGTCGGACCGCAAGATCAAAGTCGCCGGGGACGCGTAACCTCCTTTATCGAGGAGGCGGACCTTGGGTGACGCGGACCATGTCGTCCGGACGCATCCATTTCTGGAACGCGGTCTCGATTTCGGCAGGCCCAAGCGCGATGTAGCGCTGTGCGGCGACGGGCGGCGCGTCGAGCGGCAGATTCAATTCCCGATCTTCCAGGAACCCGCCCGCGATGGCGCTGATGCTCGCCTCGCCCAAGGGAATTTGGCGAAGCATAAGCGCCTTGACGCGTGTGAGTTCGTCGGTGGTGACCGGCGCTGTCTGCATGTTCTTCAGCTCCTGCGCCACGATTTTGGCCGCCTTGGTGACATTGTCGGGATCGCAGGCGTAGTCCACGTAATAGACGCCGCGCGTCCTGCCGGCCTGCAACCCGGCGCCCACCGAATAGACGAGCCCGGTATTTTTCCGCAGGTCGATGCTGAGCCGCGTCGAGTAGAACCCGCCGCCGAGCACCGCATTGCCCAGCGCCAGCGCGTAATAGTCCGGATCCGAGCGCGTCAGAGCGAGATTGTAGGCGAGTACGACGTTGTCCTGGACCCGGCTTGCGTCCGGCACGGTCAAATCCGCCGCATGATTGGGCGGCGCCGCCGGAAGATCGGTGTCGGGCTTCGGTCCGACCGCCGTCCAGGCGCCGAAATTCTTCTCGATGGCGGCGCGCGCCTTTTCAGGCGTGATGTTTCCGATGACGACGATGGTCGTGAGATCGGGGCGAAAAACCTCCTTGTAATAGGCGCGGACGTCGTCGGGCGTCAGCGCATTCACGCTTCCCGCGGTCGCCTGGCGCAGGCTCGGATCGCCCGCCGGAAAGAGCGCCGCGGTCAACGCGCGCTGCGCCAGCCAGCCGGGACTTTCGTTTCGGGCCGCGACCGCCTGGGCGATCTGCGGCTTGATCAGTTCCATCGCCCCCGCCGGCAATGCCGGGTGCAACTCGTTGTCGGCGAGAAGCTCCACGCCGCGGTCGAAATCCTGCGACAACATCTCGATCGAAAAGTCGGTCCCGGCGTGCTCGCGCGCGCCGATCTCGTCCAAGGCCTTCTGGTAAGCGATGCGATCAAGATGCTCCGTGCCGAACGTCAGCAGCGGTCCCAGGATCAATGAGACGCCTTCCTTGCCCACCGCCTCTTCCGTTTCGGGACGATTGCGGATGTGCCCGTAGACGCTGACCGTATCGCTCACGTCCTCGGGCTGAACGATCAGCGTGAGACCGTTGGCGAGGGTGGTGACGACGGGATGCAAGGTCGAATGGGGCACGACCAGCCGATTGAGCGCGGCCTCCGCCCAATCCGGCAGATTCGTCGGCTTCGCTTCACCGAGAGAGATCGTC
The DNA here is from genome assembly GCA_027456965.1 of Alphaproteobacteria bacterium. Taxonomy (GTDB): domain Bacteria; phylum Pseudomonadota; class Alphaproteobacteria; order Micropepsales; family Micropepsaceae; genus Rhizomicrobium. The sequence continues at coordinate 2,629 of DAIDUA010000094.1, forward strand.
TCCTGACCGCCGAAGCCGCCCCCCGACGCCGTCGGCTTGCCAGACCCTTGCGGCAGCATGAGCGCGGAGATCGCGTGATCGAGTTTGAGGTATTTGCGCGCGACGCGATTGACGTCGGCGACAGTCACCTTCTCGATCCGCGCCAGATCCTCGTCAGGGGAACGCAATCCGTAGAGCGCAACGGCATCGGACCAAACCGAGGCCAGCCCGGCGATGGAGTCTTTCTCCTGCGCCGCATCGCGACGTTCCTGGAGCTTGGCTGCTTCCACCAGTTCCGGCGGCACGCCTGCCGTCGCGACCTTGGTCAGGATCGAACGCATCTCCTGTTCGATCGCCTTGGCATCGCCACCCGGCGAAAAGGATACCGCGGCGTAGCCGATGCCCGATTTCGGCAATGGCTCGATCGAGAAATCCGCGCCCAGCGCCTTGCCGTCCGCGACGAGCCCGTAGAGATCGAAGCGATGATTCGCCAGCACGTCAGCCAGAACTTCCAGCGCGGGGAAATCCGGGCTGTGGAGGCCGGGAAAGCGCAGCGCGACGATCTGTGTCTCGTTCGGACTGTCAGTGTCGATGGTGAACGACTTGGCCGGAACCGGCTTGAAATCCATTTTTGGCCGCGCCGGCAGTGTTTTGGACTTGATCGGCCCAAACAGCTGCTTGATCTCCGCCAGCGCTTTCTGCGGATTCAGGTCGCCGACAACGACCAGAATCGCGTTGTTCGGCGCGTACCACGCGTCGTGAAAATCCTTCAGCATCTTGGCGGTTGTCTTGTCGAAAGACGGCCGTGTGCCGAGCGCATCGTGTTCGTAAGGCGTGCCGGCGAACATCACCGCGCGCAGCTTCTCGTACATCTTGTAGCCGGGGATGGAGACATCCTGTGCGACTTCCTGTTCGATCGCACCGCGTTCCTTGTCCCAAGCCTTCTCGGAGTCATCCACGCCCTGCATCCTCAAGGCCTCGATATGAAGGGCGACGTCGAGGTCCTCGGACGGAACGGTGTAGAGGTATTGGGTGATGCTCTCGCGCGTGTTGGCGTTGAAATCGCCGCCCATCACGCTGCCGATGTTGGCAAGCTGGTCAGCGGTGAGGCCGGGGCTGCCGCGGAACATCATATGCTCCTGGGCGTGCGCCATGCCCGGAAAGCCCTTGGGCGCTTCGTCCGAGCCGACAAGATAATTAACGGAGGTCGAGACGACGGGCGCCAGTGCATTGCGGACAATGACGACGCGCAGGCCATTCGAAAGCGTCGCGCGAAGAACATTTTTGTCGCCGCCGGCGGTCGCCGACGCGGTGCCCGCCATGCCGGCAAGCAACAAGGCGATGGCCATCAGAAAAATCTTGGCCAGCAAAGAGCGGCCAACGGCGACGTGCTTCATGAAAACTCCCATCTCTCTTCGCGGTCGGCAGAGCCCAGCCCGGCCCGCGTCATTGCCATGCATCATCCATAAAGACTCGTGATCAAAAAAGACAGGAGGGGATTGAGGTTGTGCGCTTCCTGTCCGCAGGATGACGACGGCCGTAATGTCTCTCCGACAGAGCACCTTTTGGGCCACCGACTGGCCGTCAACGATGCACCGCCATCTTCACATAGCCGAGCGCGAGAACTTTGGTTGGCGTCCTCGCCACGAGAATTTCATCGCCCGCGTTTCCGCCAGGGACACGCCCATCGTACAGAGTCAATTTTTCGCAAACACCGACGTGGTCCGGCGTGCCAAACCGTCAACGCCGCGAGAAATTGCGTGTCCGATATAGCGCATATTTTTCAAATGCTTAGCCGTATCCCGCAGGACGCGCACGCTCCTCGGCTGCCGTGGCTCCGTCACGGGCATACGTAACACTGCGCATAGCGTGCCCGTCACTCTTCGCCTCTCATAGGGCCGGACGCGACCGTGAGGCGCGACACCATGTGCTACAGAATTCCAGTTTCCCAATCGCCTATAATACGGATCGCGATCCGATCGGTTTCTTCCTTCCCGGCGGACTGCCGTTGGCCGCAGCCACGACGACGAATTCGTCTCCGCGGCCCTGTTGAACGCCCTGCCGATCTGTTTCTCGGATTGTTGGGATTACGCATGTCTTCTCGGCATTGCACGACGGTCGACACATGGGCCTCAGCGAGACCGCGCGATGCGTCCCGTTCGACGGTTTCAGGAAATTCGATCGGCGACCGGCAACGAGACTGCGCACGTTTCCGCCGCGCGGCAACGCGCCCCATCTCAGTTCCCGGCTTAGAGCATGATTTGGCTTGGAATTACCGGACCATAAGGACTTAAACAGACGGAAAGATGACATCGATCAATGCGGCATCCAGGGATGCCGGTTAGTGCATCGGAAACGGTTCGACGGACGCATCACGTTCGTGCGCAAACAGGAGGGAGCATGCTCCAGATTCGAATTCACGGCCGCGGCGGTCAAGGCGTGGTAACGGCAGCAGAAATGCTGTCCGTAGCCGCGTTTCTTGAAGGCAAACATGCCCAGGCATTCCCGAGCTTTGGCTCCGAACGCACCGGTGCGCCGGTCGTCTCCTTCTGTCGCATCGACGACAAGGAAATCCGTTTGCGCGAACCGATCATGGAGCCGGATGTCCTGATCGTCCAGGACCCCACGCTGTTCAAAGTGATCGATGTGTTCCAGGGACTGAAGCGGGATGGCTATCTTCTGGTGAATTCCAACAAGAGCTTTGCCGAACTTGGGCTCGCCCATGCCGCCGCCAAGCTGCCCACGGGCCATGCCCGTGTCGTGGCGGCATCGGAAATCGCCGTGAAACATATCGGACGGCCATTGCCGAACGCGGTTCTGCTCGGCGCTTTCGCCGCCCTGTCGGGCACCGTTCGCCTGCAATCGGTCGCTGCCGCGATTCGCGAGGCTTTTTCCGGAAAAGTTGCCGAAGCAAACGTCGCCGCCGCAACCGAAGCCTTCGAAGCCGCCGCCAGCGCGGCGGCCGCGGCCTGAAGGAGAAATAGGCATGTTGAAACAAGTCGAAGGCTCGATTTCCACGGCCGAGGCCATCGGGCTGTGCCGTCCTGAAGTCATCTGCGCCTACCCCATCACGCCGCAAACCCATATCGTCGAAGGCCTCGGCAGGATGGTGCGCAGCGGCGAGCTGAAGAACTGCGAATTCATCAACGTCGAATCCGAATTCGGCGCCTTGTCCGCATGCATCGGTTCCTCGGCGGCCGGCGCGCGAACCTACACGGCCACGTCGAGCCAGGGTCTGCTGTTCATGGCCGAGGCGGTCTACAACGCCTCCGGCATGGGTCTGCCGATCGTGATGACGCTCGGCACGCGGGCGATCGGCGCTCCCATCAACATCTGGAACGACCATTCGGATGCGATGTCGATGCGGGACGCCGGCTGGATGCAGCTGTTCGCCGAAACCAACCAGGAATCGGTCGATCTGCACATCCAGGCCTTCCGCCTCGCCGAAGCGGTGTCGATGCCGGTCATGGTTTGCGTCGACGGCTTCATCCTTACCCACGCGGTCGAGCGGGTCGACGTTCCGGCACAAGCCGAGGTCGACGCATTCCTGCCACCTTATGACCCCGTGCAGGTCGTCGATCCCAGGGAGCCGATCTCGATCGGCGCCATGGTCGGGCCGGATGCCTTCACGGAAGTGAAGTATCTGCAGAACTACAAGCAGAATCTGGCGCTCAAGCTGATTCCGGATCTGGCCAGCGACTTCAAGAAACGCTTCGGCCGCGACTCCGGCGGCCTGCTGCGCACCTACCGCACCGAAGATGCCGAGATGGTCGTCGTGGCCATGGGTTCGGTCAACGGCACGATCAAGGACACGATCGATGAAATGCGCGCGGACGGATTCTCCATCGGTCTGGTGACACTGGTCTCCTACCGGCCGTTCCCGACAGAGGAATTGCGCAACGCGCTGAAGGGCCGCAAACACGTCGTCGTGGTCGACAAGAGCTTCGCGATCGGCATGGGCGGACAGCTCGCCGCCGACGTCGATCATGCCCTGCGCAACGTGGACGGCGCACCGCATGCGCTTTCCTGCATCGCCGGTCTCGGCGGACGGCCGATCACGCGCGCCTCTCTGCGCGAGCTCTTCCGCAAAGCAAGAAAGGAGCCCTGGGAAGGCATGCTCTTCCTCGATCTCAATCAGAAGGTCGTGGCGACGGAGATCGAGCATATGGGTTCGATGCGCCGCTCAGGACCGATCGCCGAAAACCTGTTGCGTCGGCTGTCCGTAACGCCAGCCGCCGAATAAGGACGCACGAGAATGAACGATGCAGTAAAAGAACTGGAACCGACGCAAAAGCTGAAGTTCTACCAGAAGGGCACCTTCACGGTCGGCAACCGGCTCGTTTCCGACTCGGATCGCACGGTGCAGGCTTCACTCGACCGCTCCAACGCGATCACCTGCGGCCACAGGGCCTGCCAGGGTTGCGGCGAAGCGCTCGGCGCGCGCTATGCGGTCGATGCGGCGATGCGCGCCACCAATGGCAATCTCATCGTGGTCAACGCGACGGGCTGCCTGGAAGTCTTCACCACGCCTTATCCCGAAACCGCCTGGCAGGTCGCCTGGGTGCATTCGCTGTTCGGCAATGCGGCGGCCGTCGCCACCGGCGTCGCTGCGGCGATGCGCGTCAAGGGCCGCAAGGAAGTTCGCGTCTTCGCCCAGGGCGGCGACGGCGGCACCACCGACATCGGCTTCGGCTGCCTGTCGGGCATGTTCGAACGCAACGACGACGTGCTTTACGTCTGTTACGACAATGAAGGCTACATGAACACCGGCGTGCAGCGCTCGTCCGCCACCCCGCCGGCGGCGCGCACGGCCACGACAGATGTGGTCGGCGCGGAACCGGGCAACGTGTTCGGCACCGGCAAGAGCCTGCCGAAGATCGCCATGGCGCACGGCATCCCCTATGTCGCGACCGCGACCGTGGCGGACCTCCACGACCTCGAGCGCAAAGTGACGAAAGCGATGAGCATTCATGGCGCGCGTTACATTCATGTTCATGTGCCGTGCCCGCTGGGCTGGGGCGCGGCGTCGCACGACACGATTCGCCTGGCGCGTCTTGCCGTGGAGAGCGGATTCTTCCCGGTGTTCGAGGCAGAGCACGGCGTGGTCACCGGCAGCCGCAAGATCCGCCACCGCATCCCGGTCGCCGAATATCTGAAACCGCAAAAACGCTTCGCCCATCTGTTCAAGGGCGGCGAAGACCCGCGCGTCGCGCGGCTGCAGGAAATCGCCGACCGCAACATCGCAGAATACGATCTGCTCGCACATGAGGGTAATGTCTGATGCCCGAACATCCTTATGCCATCACGCTCGACGTCGGTTCGAGCCTTGCCAACCAGACCGGATCATGGCGCGACAAGCGCCCGGTCTATGTCGACCGCCTGCCGCCCTGCAACAAGGCCTGTCCGGCCGGCGAGAATATCCAGGCCTGGCTGTTCCATGCGGAATCCGGCGATTACGAAAGCGCCTGGCGCGTCCTGACCCAGGACAACCCCTTGCCGGCCTGCATGGGGCGCGTCTGCTACCATCCGTGCGAAAGCAAATGCAATCGCGCGGAAGTCGACAGCGCCGTCGGAATCAATTCCGTCGAACGCTTCCTCGGCGACGAGGCGATCCGTCGCGGCTGGAAATTCGCCCCGCCCAAGCAGGAAAGCGGCAAGCGGGTGCTGGTCGTCGGCGCCGGACCGTCCGGGCTTTCGGCGGCCTATCATCTGCGCCGGATGGGACATCAGGTCGTTCTTCAGGACGCCGGACCCAAGGCCGGCGGCATGATGCGATTCGGCATCCCGAAATACCGCCTGCCGCGCGAAGTGCTCGACGCCGAGGTTCAACGCATCGTCGACATGGGCGTCGAGTTGAAGCTCAACGCCAAGGTCGATAACATCCGTGAGACGATGAAAGCCGGCAAGTTCGACGCCGCCTTCCTCGCCGTCGGCGCCCACATCGCCAAGCGCGCCTATATCCCCGCGGGCGCGGCGGCGAAGATCGTCGATGCCGTCTCGGTCCTGCGCTCCATGGAAGGCGAGGAAAAGCCGCTACTCGGCCGCAAGGTGGTCATCTATGGCGGCGGCAACACGGCGCTCGACGTCGCCCGCACCGCCAAGAGGCTGGGCGCCAGCGAATCGATCATCGTCTATCGCCGCACCCGCGCCAAAATGCCGGCCCACGATTTCGAGGTCGAGGAAGCGCTGGAAGAAGGCGTGATGATGAAGTGGCTGTCCACCATCAAGCGCATGGACGAAGGCACGATCACAGTCGAGAAGATGGAACTGGACAAAACCGGGTTCCCGCAGCCGACGGGCGTGTTCGAAACGCTGGAAGCGGACTCGGTCGTCCTGGCGCTCGGCCAAGACGTCGATCTCGGCCTGCTCGAAGGCGTACCCGGACTCACGATCAAGGACGGCGTGGTGGAAGTCGGCCCGAACATGATGACCGGCGCCGAGGGCATCTTCGCCGGCGGCGACATGGTTCCCTCGGAGCGCACCGTCACGGTCGCGGTGGGCCATGGCAAGAAGGCCGCGCATCACGTCGATGCATGGCTCAACGGCAAGACCTATACACCGGCCGAAAAGCATGAGGTCGCTACCTTCGACAAGCTCAACGCCTGGTACTACAGCGATGCACCAGGAACGCTCAGCCCCGTGCTCGACACGGTCCGCCGCCAGAGTACGTTCGACGAGGTGGTATCGGGCCTGGACGAAACCAATGCGCTGTACGAGGCCAGACGCTGCCTGTCCTGTGGCAACTGCTTCGAATGCGACAATTGCTACGGCGTGTGCCCCGACAACGCGGTGATCAAGCTCGGGCCCGGCGAGCGATTTAAGTTCAACTACGATTACTGCAAAGGGTGCGGAGTGTGCGCCCAGGAATGTCCCTGCGGAGCCATCGAGATGGTACCGGAGGAAATCTAAGGTTCGGAGAGGCGGTGTCGTGCCGGCCATGTCTGGCCGGAACGCGCCGCCGCCCGTTCCCTGCGTTGCGTTGTGATGCGTCCGGACACGAAGACATTTGGGAGCGGCACGATGAACGCCGGAAAAGCGAACACGACGGAGTCCGTCCACGGAGAGATTGAGCGGCGCGCCTATGCGCTCTGGGAACAGGCCGGCCGGCCGCATGGCCGCGCCGAAGAGCATTGGGCGCAGGCGGAAGCCGAAATATTGGAGCCGAAGAAGACACCGTCCAAAGGGAAGAGCGAAGCTGCGCCTGCACGCGGCCATAAGCCCAAGAAGAAAAAATAGGCGCCGTCAGGCTGCACCCTTCTTTTCGCTCCAAGCCGCCCAGACCGCCTGGCCGAGCGCGATGGCACAGTCATTCGGCGGCACGCGCCGGTGCCAGACCGGTTCATGTCCTGCGGTACGCAGAGCAGTGACAGCCTCTTCGGTGAGGCGTGCATTCTGAAAGCAGCCACCAGTGAGAATGACGCGAGGCGTCCCGATCTGTCGTGCCACAGCAGCAAGAACTTTCGCGAGACCGGCATGAAATGCGGCAGAGATGGCGCCGACCGGTACGCCAGCCGCTCTGTCGCATAGCAGTGCGTCGAGCGCGGGTTTCCAATCGACGATCCAGGGCGCATCCTCGGCGGTGTTGGTCACCAAAGGAAAGTCATACGAGCGTGCCGGCACAACGTCGTCGGCGGCCCATTCGAATTCCGCGGCGGCCTGGCCTTCATAGCTGGCCGACTGCCGCAGACCGCACAGCGCCGCAAAACCGTCGAACAAGCGGCCCATGCTGGAGATGCGCGGGGCGTTGACCTCTTGCTCCAGTGCCGTCTTCATGACTTTGCGCTCCGCGGGCGTGAACGCGGCAACCGGCGGAAGATCCAGCTCGAACGCATCAGCGCCGAACACCTCATAGAGCAGCCCGATCGCGGAGCGGCGCGGTTCGTGGACGGCGACTTCCCCGCCCGGCAGACGAAACGGCCGCAAATGGGCCACCCGGCACCAACTTCCTTTTGCGACCAGTAAAAATTCCCCGCCCCAGATCGTGCCGTCCGTGCCATAGCCTGTTCCATCCCAAGCGACACCGAGCACCGGCGGCGCAATGCCGTGCTCGGCCATGCAGGCGACGACGTGCGCCAGATGATGCTGCACGCCGACGACCGGCGGCCCTATCCGCGCCGCCATGCGGCTGGTGGCGTAGTCGGGATGGAGATCGCGCACGACCACGCGCGGCGCCAGCCCGCGCAATTTCAGCATGTCGTCGACAGCGCGGTCGTGCGCCAGGCGCGCCGGCATCGTTTCCAGATCACCGAGATGCTGGCTGAGCAGGACGCCATCCTCCAGCGTAACGGCGACTGTGGTTTTCATATGGCCGCCAAGGGCCAGGACACCGGCCGGCAACCCTTCCATCAGGATTGGCGCCGGCGCATAGCCCCGCGCCCGGCGCAACAGCTGATCCCGTCCGCAGACGACGCGCGCGACGGAATCGTCGATCGGCCTGACAATCGGCCGGTTGTGGACCAGGAAGACATCCGCGATGCCGGCCAGCCGGGTGAGCGCTTCCGTCTCGTCGATGGCGATCGGCTCGTCGGAAAGATTGCCGCTGGTGGCGACGACCGGAAAGCCCAACTCGCGCATCAGAAGATGATGCAGCGGCGCGTAAGGCAGCATCGCGCCCAGCCACGGATTGTCCGGCGCGACCGCAGATGCGACCAAGCCAGGCTTGCGCCGCAACAACACGACGGGACACGCCGGTTCTGAGAGCAGCGCCCGCTCTTCCGGCGAGACTTCGCATTCGCGCTCGATGTCGGGCCTCGCGGGAAACATCACCGCGAAAGGTTTTTCCGGACGCCGCTTGCGGGTCCGCAATTGCCGCACGGCCTCCTCGTTGCGCGCGTCCGCCATGAGATGGAAGCCGCCGATGCCTTTCGCAGCGACGATCTTGCCGTCGCGGAGCGCCTGCGCAGCCGCCAAAAGCGCCTCGCGGCCTTTCGCCAATTCCTTGCCGCCGACATCCCACGAGGCGATGCGCGGACCGCAGACCGGACAGGCATTGGGTTCCGCATGAAAACGCCGGTTCAGCGGATCCTCATATTCGGCGCGGCACGCCGGACACATCGGGAATTGCCGCATCGAGGTCCTGGCGCGGTCGTAGGGAACATCCTCGACAATGCTGAAACGCGGACCGCAATGCGTGCAGTTGATGAAGGGGTATTGATAGCGACGGTCCCCTGGGTCGAACAATTCACGCAGGCAATCCGCGCAGGTGGCAAGGTCCGGCAGGATCTGCGCGATGCGCGCGCCCTGCGACGCACTTTGCCGGATAACAAACGTGTCGTCTGCAAGACACGCCATATCACGAATTGCAACAGAGATGACGGCTGCGTTCGGCGGCGGCGCCTCGTCCACCTGCCGGAGAAACGCGGCAATGGCTGCGTCATCACCTTCGATTTCCAGCCTGACGCCGAAGGTCGTGTTCTCGACCCAACCCGCAAGGCCGAGCTTATGCGCCAATTGATAGACGAAGGGACGGAAGCCGACGCCCTGCACGGCGCCGCGAATATCCGCCTGCACACGCCGGCGGGTCCCGTCTTTCGGTTCAGGACCCGAAGCGTTTGGGTCCCCGCCCGTCACGTATCCACCGTGACGCTCCGGACGAGAATTTCCTGGGCGTTCGGGTCTTTCGGATCATCGGACACGGTGACCTCGAGCTTGGCGCCTTCCGCGATGGTGCCGGCCGAGGATTCCTCGAAATGCTCGGAAAAATGCGAAGCCGACATGTGCGACAGGGCGCCCAGCCAGACCGACACCCCGGTGATGCGCTTGGCGTTCTCCGCCGACGCAATCTCGTCGAGACGGCGCATCAGGTTCTTCATCAGCGATGCTTCGTGCATGCCGTCCTCCTTGGGATAATTATGCCAGATCGGCTTCGATTTCGGAACGAATTCTCTCAGCGACGGCCGCAGCCGCGGCGGCGACGGGCGGCGACAAGGGCGTACCGGTGTCGAAAGACGTTCCTTCGACCGCATAGACAATGGTGCGCGGCGGCAGCTGGCCGAGGGCGCGCCCGAGCTCGATCGCCGCGGCAAGCCCGAAGCCGTGCGTCGAGAGGTCCGAGGACACCTGCGGCAACGGCGCTTCATGGGCATCGATGCGCTGCACGGTCCCCGCCGGCGCGCCCGACACGCAGGCGTCGACGATGTAGGCCACAGCAGTCCCTTCGAGAGCCATCAAAAGCGACGTCGCTTCGCCGTCCTGCCCGGCAACGCTCACCCGGTCGGATGCCAGATCGCGCAGCAACCCGGCGACCGTGCGCCCCACCCCATCATCGCCGCGCTCGGTGTTGCCGACGCCAAGGACGATCACACGGGGCGACATGGGCACGCTCTCATCAGGCCCGGTCGATGTCGAGCTTCAGGAAGTGGCACGAGCATGAGATGCACGGATCGTAGTTGCGGATCGCCTGCTCGCAACGGTGCTGCAATTCGACATCCGGCAGATCGAGCCAGCCGGCCACGAAGCTGGTCAGATCCTTTTCGATCGTCGGCTGGTTCTGCGCCGTCGGCGGAACGATCCGCGCGTGCACGATGCCGCCGTCCGCGTCGATCTCATCGCGGTGATAGATGAGGCCGCGCGGCGCTTCGGTCGCCGCACAGCCGACGCCAGCCCGCGGCTCGGCTGCGACGAACGGCTTGTCCGGCTGTTCATAGGAGGCGATGATGCGCAACGCTTCTTCAACCGCATAAACAACCTCGACCGCCCGGACGATGATGCTACGGAACGGATTGGTGCAGCTCTTGCCGAGCCCGGCTTCGCGCGCCACCTGCTGCGCCGTCGGCGTGAGCCGATCGAAGTTCAGACTGTACCGGGCGAGCGGTCCGACGAAATAGGGCCCGCGTCCAACGATATGCGATTGCAGCGCCGTCGAATGCTCGACATGCGTTTCCTTGAAGTGTTGGTCGTATTCCTCGACCGGGATGTCGATCCCCTTGCTGGAGACCACACGTCCCTCGTTCAGGGGATATTCCTTGTCGTGACGCAGCGAGACGAACTCGTAATCCCGCTCGTTGTCCGGGAAATCGAGCTTGGCGACGAAGCGCACCATGTCCAGCGCGGCGTCGCGCGCCCATTTCAGGTTCTCGACCATCGACTGCAGATCGCGCTTCGACGGCGTCTTGTAGAAGCCGCCGACCTTGACGTTGATCGGGTGAATCTCGCGGCCGCCCACCATGTTCATGATGTCGTTGCCGATCTTCTTCAGGCGCAGCGCGGTGCGAACCAGATCGCCGTGATCCTTCGCCATGTGGATGGCGCTGTCATAACCGAGGAAATCCGGGGCATGCAGCATGTAGACGTGGAGCACGTGGCTTTCGATCCATTCGCCGCAATAGAGCAGCCGGCGCAGTTCGCGCAGCGCGCCGTCGACCTTGATGCCGAGAATCTTCTCCATCGCGTGCACGGCGCACATCTGATAGGCCACCGGGCAGATGCCGCAGATGCGGGCCGTGATGTCGGACGCTTCCATGTAGGAGCGGCCGCGCAGGAAGGCCTCGAAGAAACGCGGTGGTTCGAAAATCCTGAGCTCCGCCTTGCGTACGGCACCGTCGCGCACCACCACCTTGAACGCGCCTTCGCCCTCGACGCGAGCGAGATAATCTACCTTGATGGTCTTACTAGCCATGACGCTTGCTCTCTTCACGGAATGCTTCGGCATTCACGTTGAACGTGCTGTAGATCCGCTTGATAGCCCTGGAGTCCATGCCCAACTCGGCGAGCTGTCCGCTGAGCGCTTTCGTGTTGGGCGTTTCCTTGGGGCCGAAGCAACCGAAGCAACCGCGATTGAAGGACGGGCAAAGCGCGTCGCAGCCGGTATGGGTGACCGGCCCGATGCAGGGCGCACCATGCGCCACCATCACGCAGACATTGCCCTTGAGCTTGCACTCGACGCAGACGCTGTGCGGTGGCGTCACCGGACGGCGCCCGACGAGAAACGCTGCGACGACCTCGATGAGCTGGCGCTTGCTAATCGGGCAGCCGCGCAACTCGAAATCCACCGGAACGTGATCGGCGATCGGGGTCGAGGTCGCAAGTGTGTGGATGTAGTCGGGCCGCGCATAGACCACAGACGTGTAGTCCTTCACATCGGCGAAATTGCGCAGTGCCTGAATTCCGCCCGAGGTCGCGCATGCCCCGATGGTGACAAGCACACGCGAGCGCCGACGGACATCGTGAATCCGCTCGGCGTCGTGCGCCGTCGTGATCGAGCCCTCGACCAGCGACAGGTCGTACCGTCCCGCCACCGTCCCGCGGGTCGCCTCCGGAAAATAGGCGATATCCACCGCGCCGGCGACGGCGAGCAATTCGTCCTCGCAGTCGAGCAGGCTGAGCTGGCAGCCGTCGCAGGAGGCGAATTTCCACACGGCGAGCCTCGGCCTGGGCTTTCTCTCCGCCACGTCAGATCTCCTTTATACCGAGCAGGCTGCGCACCCGGTCGTAACGAAAGACCGGCCCGTCCCGGCAGACGAAGACTGAACCGAATTGGCAGTGGCCGCAAAAGCCGACGGCGCATTTCATGTTGCGCTCCATCGACAGATGGATCCGCTCGGGCGGCACGCCCGCATCGCGCAGTGCGCTCACCGTGAATCGCATCATGACTTCCGGTCCACAGATCATTGCGACCGAATCGCGGGGATCGAAGGCCGCGCGGCGGATCAGGGTCGGGACGACGC
>DAIDUA010000095.1 GCA_027456965.1 Alphaproteobacteria bacterium
CGTCGCCGCGCTCGATCTCGGTTTCCTGCCGGGCAAAGGCGGGCGCGACGTGGCGGGCATCGTCGAGGGCGCGCAGAAGGGCGAGATCGACTTCATCTATTCGCTGGGCGCCGACGAATTTCCCACCGACAAGATCGGCCGGGCTTTCGTCGTCTACCAGGGCAGCCATGGCGATGCCGGCGCCCACAACGCCGACGTCATCCTGCCGGGCGCGGCCTACACGGAAAAGGACGGACTCTACGCCAATTTCGAAGGCCGGATTCAGGAGGCGCAGCGCGCCGCCTTCCCGCCAGGCGATGCCAAGGAAGACTGGGCCATCCTGCGCGCGCTGTCCGAGGTGCTCGGCAAGCGCCTGCCTTACGACAATATCGAGGCGCTGCGCGCGGCCATCGTCGCCCAGGCGCCGCAATACGCGGTGCTGGACAAGGCGCCCGTGCACGGCACCGATCCGGCCGTGTGGAACGCGATCGGCGCCGAGGGGCCGCTGGACGCCTCGCAACCGCTCGTGCCGGCGATCGCCGACTATTATTTCACCAACCCCATCGCGCGCGCGAGCCGCACGATGGCCGAGTGCAGCCGCGTCTTCGTGCACGGCGATCACGCGATGGCGGCGGAGTAGGCGATGGGGCTGATCGGTTTCTACACCTGGGCATTCCAAAACTGGCTCGGCATCGCGCTGCCCTGGGGCTGGGCGTGGACGCTCAGCCAGGTGACGTTGATCGTTGTCTTCGCCGTCTGCCTGCTGCTGCTGCTGGCCTACATCCTGCTGTTCGATCGCAAGGTCTGGGCGGCGGTGCAGATGCGACGGGGCCCGAACGTCGTGGGTGCTTTCGGGCTGCTGCAGTCCTTCGCCGACTTCTTCAAGTTCATGTTCAAGGAGCCCATCATTCCGTCGGGTGCCAACAAGGGCATCTTCCTGCTGGCGCCGCTGCTCAGCTTCACGCTGGCCTTCGCGGCCGGGGCGGTGGTGCCGCTGGCGAACGGCTGGGTGTTCGCCGACATCAATGTCGGCGTGCTGTACATCTTCGCGATCTCGTCGCTGGGCGTCTACGGCGTGATCATGGGCGGCTGGGCCTCGAACTCGAAATATCCCTTTCTCGCGGCGCTGCGCTCGGCGGCGCAGATGGTGTCCTACGAGGTCTCCATCGGCTTCGTCATCATCACCGTGCTGTTGTTCGCGGGATCGCTGAACCTTTCGGCCATCGTGCGCGCCCAGGAACACGGCTGGTTCGTCTTCAGCATCCTGTTCCCGATGTTCGTGATCTTCTTCGTCTCGTCGCTGGCCGAGACGCAGCGCCCGCCCTTCGACCTGCTGGAGGCGGAATCCGAACTCGTGGCCGGCTTCATGGTGGAATATTCGTCCACGCCCTATCTGCTGTTCATGATCGGCGAATACGTCAACATCGTGCTGCTCTGCGCCCTGATGTCGATCATGTTCCTGGGCGGCTGGCTGCCGCCGCTGTTCTGGCCGCTCAATTACATTCCGGGTCTGTCGTGGTTTATGAATGCGGTGCCGGGCGTGCTGTGGCTGCTCGGCAAGGTGATCTTCCTGTTCTTCATGATCGCGATGGTGAAGGCGATGGTGCCGCGCTACCGCTACGACCAACTGATGCGTCTGGGCTGGAAGGTGTTCCTGCCGACGTCGCTTTTCTGGGTGGTGCTGACGGCGGGCTGGGTGCTCGTCTTCCACCATCACGCGTGAGGCCAAGATGCTGAATCTCGATCGCGCGGCGCGGCAGACCTTCCTCTGGGAGTTCGTGAAGAGCTTCATGCTCTCCATGCGCTATTTCTTCGCGCCCAAGGCGACGCTGAACTATCCCTTCGAAAAGGGTCCGCTGTCGCCCCGCTTCCGCGGCGAGCACGCGCTGCGCCGCTATCCCAACGGCGAGGAACGCTGCATCGCCTGCAAGCTGTGCGAGGCGATCTGCCCGGCCCAGGCCATCACCATCGAAGCCGAACCGCGCGAGGACGGCAGCCGCCGCACCACGCGTTACGACATCGACATGGTGAAGTGCATCTATTGCGGCTTCTGCCAGGAGGCCTGCCCGGTGGACGCCATCGTCGAAGGCCCGAATTTCGAATTCGCGACGGAAACCCGCGAGGAACTCTACTACGACAAGGATCGGCTGCTGGCGAACGGCGACCGCTGGGAGCGCGAAATCGCGCGCAACCTGGAAATGGACGCGCCGTACAGATGACGAATTACCCCTCACCCTTCGACAAGCTCGGGGTGAGGGATAGGCAAAGCCCTCATGCAGAGCTTGTCGAAGCATGAGGGCGCAGAGGAAGAACGGAAGAGAATGCTGACTGCGATAGCCTTCTACGTCTTCTCGGCGATCATGATCGCGTCCGCGTTCATGGTCATCGCCGCGCGCAATCCGGTGCACTCTGTGCTGTTCCTGATCCTTGCCTTCTTCAACGCCGCGGGACTGTTCGTGCTGCTGGGTGCGGAGTTCCTGGCGATGATCCTGGTGGTGGTCTATGTCGGCGCCGTCGCCGTGCTCTTCCTCTTCGTGGTGATGATGCTCGACGTCGATTTCGCCGAGTTGAAGAAAGGGGCGCAGCAATATCTGCTCGCCGGCCTGGCGGTCGGCGGCTTGCTGGCGCTGGAGCTGATCTTTATCGTCGCCTATCACTGGAACATCACGCCCCATGCCGTGGCGGCCGCGGCCGCTGCGACGCCCGCCGGCGTGTCGAACACGGTGGCGCTGGGGCGCATCCTCTACACCGACTACGTCTACTACTTCGAGGTCGCCGGCCTAGTGCTGCTGGTGGCGATGATCGGCGCCATTGTGCTGACGCTGCGCGCCCGGCCCGGCGTCCGCCGGCAGTCGGTGTGGCGGCAGGTGTCGCGCACGCCGGAGAATTCCATGGACCTGGTCGATGTCGAACCGGGGCGGGGGGACAAGGCATGACTGTCGGTCTGGGCGATTATCTGGCGGTCGCCGCCGCGCTGTTCACCATCGGCGTGTTCGGAATCTTCCTGAACCGCAAGAACGTGATCGTCATCCTGATGTCGATCGAACTGATCCTCCTGGCGGTGAACATCAACTTCGTCGCCTTCTCGTCCTTTCTGGGCGATCTGGTCGGGCAGATCTTCGCGCTGTTCGTGCTGACGGTCGCCGCCGCCGAGGCGGCCATCGGGCTTGCCATTCTCGTCGTCTTCTTCCGCAACCGCCACACCATCGCGGTCGAAGACGTCAATCTCCTGAAAGGCTGAGGCGTGTACACAGCGATCGGCTTCCTGCCCATCATCGCCTAGGCCATCGCCGGGCTGTTCGGCCGCTTCATCGGCGCGCGGATGTGCGAATTGGTGACCACCGCCGGTTTGTTCGTGTCGGCGGCGCTTTCGGTCGTCGCCTTCTACGAGGTGGCGATCCTCGGCCATTCGCAGGTCATCGTGCTGTGGCAATGGATCGCCTCGGGCGATTTCGACGTGCATTGGGCGATCCGAGTCGACACGCTGACGGCGGTGATGCTGGTGGTGGTGACGGGCGTGTCCTCGCTCGTGCACCTCTACTCCATCGGCTACATGCACGACGATCCAGGCCGGCCGCGCTTCTTCTCCTATCTCTCGTTTTTCACCTTCGCCATGCTGATGCTGGTGACGGCCAACAACTTCCTGCAGATGTTCTTCGGCTGGGAAGGGGTCGGCCTGGCGTCCTATCTGCTGATCGGTTTCTGGTACAAGAAGCCGAGCGCCAACGAGGCGGCGCTGAAGGCCTTCGTGGTCAACCGCGTCGGCGATTTCGGCTTCGCGCTCGGCATCTTCGGCATCTTCTACGTCTTCAAGACGCTGAATTTCGACGCGGGGTTCGCCGCCGCCCCCGCGATGGCCGGAAAGACCTTCCTCTTCGCCGGCCAGAATGTCGACATTCTGACCACGCTCTGCCTGCTCCTGTTCGTCGGCGCGATGGGCAAGTCGGCCCAGCTCGGCCTGCACACCTGGTTGCCCGACGCCATGGAAGGCCCGACCCCTGTCTCCGCGCTGATCCATGCCGCCACGATGGTGACGGCGGGCGTCTTCATGGTCTGCCGCTGCTCGCCGATGTTCGAGCACGCGCCGGTGGCTCTGGAATTCGTCACCTTTATTGGAGCGTCCACCGCCTTCTTCGCGGCGACGGTCGGTCTGTTCCAGAACGACATCAAGCGGGTGATCGCCTATTCGACCTGCTCGCAGCTCGGCTACATGTTCGCGGCGGCGGGCGTCTCGGCCTATGGCGCGGCGATGTTCCACCTCTTCACCCACGCCTTCTTCAAGGCGCTGCTGTTCCTCGCGGCGGGTTCGGTCATCCACGCCATGCACCACGAGCAGGACATGCGGAAGATGGGCGGCCTGGCCAAGGCCATTCCCTTCACCTGGGCGATGATGCTGATCGGCAACCTGGCGCTGACCGGCGTGGGCATTCCGGTGCTCGGCATCGGCACCGCCGGCTTCTACTCCAAGGACAGCATCATCAATGCGACCTTTCTTGCGGGCACGCCGATCGGCAACTACGCCTTCGTTCTGACGGTTCTGGCCGCCGCGATGACCTCGTTCTATTCCTGGCGTCAGTTCCTGATGACCTTCCACGGCAAGTTCCGCGGCGGCGAGGGCCATCATGGCCACGGCCACGGCATCAAGCTGGAGGACGTCCATGAATCCCCGCTGACCATGCTGATTCCGCTCGGCGTGCTGGCGGCTGGCGCGCTGATCGCCGGCGCGGTCTTCGCCCATTACTTCATCGGCGCGGATTCGACGGGCTTCTGGCGCGGCGCGGTGGCGGTGGCCTACGGCCATGGCGGCGCGAAGGAACTGCCGCTATGGGTGGAGTTCGCGCCGTTCGTCATGACGCTGCTCGGCTTCGCCATCGCCTACTACTATTACATCCTGAATCCGGAACTGCCGGCGAAGATGGCCGCGCGCAATGGGCTGCTCTACACCTTCGTCTACAACAAGTGGTATTTCGACGAGATCTACGCCTTCCTGTTCGTTCGCCCTGCCATGCGCTTCGGTCGCTTCCTGTGGAAGTTCGGCGACGGCAAGGTGATCGACGGGCTCGGGCCTGACGGCATCGCGGCCCGCGTGCTCGATACGACCAGGGGCGCGGTCAAGCTGCAGTCCGGCTACGTCTACCACTACGCCTTCGCCATGCTGATCGGGGTGTTCGTGCTCGCCACATTCTTCGTTGTGACGGGAGGAATGCCATGAGCTTTCTCATGAGCCACATCCTCAGCGTCATCACCTTCCTGCCGTTGGTGGGCGCGGTGTTCATCCTGCTGGCGCGCGGTTCCGACAAGACGGTGGCCAACACGGCGCGCTGGGTGGCCCTGATCGTCACGCTCGTCGATTTCGCGCTGTCGCTGCTCTTGTGGGCCAATTTCGACGGTTCGACCGCCGCCTTCCAGTTCGTCGAGCGCGCGGCCTGGATGGGCAACGGCATCAGCTACCACATGGGCGTCTACGGCATCTCCATGCTGTTCATCGTGCTTACCGGCGGACTGATGCCGTTCTGCATCCTGGCGAGCTGGGAATCCGTCAAGGAGCGGGTGGCGGAATACATGGTCGCCTTCCTGGTGCTGGAAACGCTGATGATGGGCGTGTTCGCGGCGCTGGACCTCTTCCTGTTCTATGTCTTCTTCGAGGGCGGCCTGATCCCGATGTTCGTCATCATCGGGGTGTGGGGCGGCAAGCGGCGCGTCTATGCCAGCTTCAAGTTCTTCCTCTACACGCTGCTCGGCTCGCTGTTCATGCTGCTGGCGATCCTGGCGATGTATTTCTATGCCGGTACCGCCGACATCGAGACCATCATCAACACCGTGCACTTCCCGGTGGCGATGCAGAACCTGCTGTGGCTCGGCTTCTTCGCCAGTTTCGCGGTGAAGATGCCGATGTGGCCGGTGCACACCTGGCTGCCCGACGCGCATGTCGAGGCGCCGACCGCCGGCTCGGTGATCCTGGCGGGCATCCTGCTGAAGATGGGCGGTTACGGCTTCCTGCGCTTCTCGCTGCCGATGTTCGCTTCGGCGTCGGCGACCTTCACGCCGCTGATCTTCGTGCTGTCGATCATGGCGATCGTCTACACCTCCTTCGTGGCGCTGGCCCAGCAGGACGTGAAGAAGCTGATTGCCTATTCCTCGGTCGCCCATATGGGTTTCGTCACCATGGGCCTGTTCACGCTCACCCAGTGGGGCGTCGACGGCGGCATCTTTCAGATGCTTTCCCACGGCGTGGTCTCGGCCGCGCTGTTCCTCTGCGTCGGCGTGATCTACGACCGCATGCACACCCGCGAGATCTCCGCCTATGGCGGGCTGGTCAACCGCATGCCGGTCTACGCCGCCTGCTTCATGGTGTTCGCCCTGGCCAATGTCGGGCTGCCGGGCACCGGCGGCTTCGTCGGCGAATTCCTCACCATGCTGGGCGCCTTCTGGGTCAACACCTGGGTGGCGATCTTCGCGGCGACCGGGGTGATCCTGTCGGCGGCCTACATGCTCTATCTCTATTGGCGCGTGATCTTCGGCGAGCTGGTGAAGCCGGCGCTGATGACGATCAAGGACCTGTCGCTGCGCGAATTCGCCATCCTCGCGCCCCTCGTGGTGGTCACCATCCTGATGGGCCTTTATCCCAAGCCGGTGTTCGACGTCACCAGCGCCTCGGTGGCGCATTTGATCGCGCAGCACAAGGCGGAGGTCGCCTACGACCAGGCGCCTCGTCAAAATCAGATCAGGCTGGCCAGCCGGGGAGACGTGCGGTGAATATCCAGGCCGATCTTCTGACTCTGCTGCCCGAGCTGATCCTGGCGGTCGGCGCCATGGCGGCGCTCCTGATCGGCGCGGGACGCGGCGACAAGGCGACGAACTTCCTGTCGATACTCATGGTCCTGCTGATGATCGCAGCGGGCTATTTCGTGCTCATGGCGCCCGACGCCGGCGCCTTCCACGGGGCCTTCATCGTCGACGGCTTCTCGCGCTTCGCCAAGCTGGTGGTCCTGTCCTCCGCCGCGCTCTGCGTGCTGATGGCCCAGCGCTTCTTCGAGGACGAAGGCAGAGTCCGCTTTGAACTGCCTGTTCTGATTGGGCTTTCGACGCTCGGCATGCTGCTGATGGTTTCGGCTGCGAATTTCCTGGCGCTCTATCTCGGCCTCGAACTGCAGAGCCTGGCGCTCTATGTGCTGGCCGCCTTCAACCGCGATTCGCTGCGCTCCACCGAGGCCGGCCTGAAATATTTCGTCCTCGGCGCGCTGTCCTCCGGGATGCTGCTCTACGGCATCTCGCTGATCTACGGCTTCACCGGCACCACCGAATTCGCCGGCGTCGCCCATGTCATCAAGGCGTCGGGCGTCGGCATCGGCCTGATCTTCGGGCTGGTCTTCCTGATCGCCGGCCTGGCGTTCAAGCTTTCCGCCGTGCCGTTCCATATGTGGGCGCCGGACGTTTACGAAGGCGCGCCGACCCCGATCGTCGCCTTTTTCACCACCGCCGCGAAAGTCGCAGCCTTCGCGATGTTCATCCGCGCCATCATCATCCCGTTCCCCGACGCGCTGCAGCAGTGGCGCCAGATCATCGAGTTCGTCTCGGTGCTGTCGATGGGGCTGGGCGCCTTCGCCGCCATCGGCCAGACCAACATCAAGCGCCTGATGGCCTACAGCTCCATCGGCCATATGGGCTACGCGCTGCTCGGTCTCGCCGCCGGCACCGTGATGGGCGTGCAGGGCATGCTGTTCTATCTGGCCTTCTATGCCGTCACCAATATCGGGGTCTTCGTCTGCATCCAGGCGATGCGTCGCGACGGCGAGGCGGTCGAAACGATCGCTGATCTCGCGGGCCTGGCGCGCAGCCGTCCGCGCATGGCCTTCGCGCTGGCCGCGCTGATGCTGAGCCTCGCCGGACTGCCGCCGCTGGCCGGCATCTTCGCCAAGATTTACGTCTTCCTGGCGGCCGTCGAAGCCCACCTCTACGTCCTGGCCGGGCTCGGCTTCCTCGCCAGTGTCGTGGGCGCCTATTACTATCTGCGCATCGTCAAGGTGATGTATTTCGACGAACCGGCGAAGCCCTTCGACCGCGAGATGGGACGCGGCATGGGCGCCATCTTGGCGCTCTCCACCGCCTTCAGCGTGCTGTTCGTGTTCGTGCCCGGGCCGCTGATCGCCGCGGCGCTCACCGCCGCGCAGGCGCTGTTCCGGTGCCAGGCGCGGTCGCGTGGCCCGCCGGTTACGCCCTGCTGGGTTTCGACGAGATCGACTCCACCAACGAGGAAGCGCGCCGCCGCGCCGCCGCGGGCGTCACCATGCCCTTGTGGATCACCGCCGCCTGCCAGACCGCCGGGCGCGGCCGCCGGGGCAGGGCATGGGACTCCGCCTCCGGCAATCTCTTCGCCACCCTGCTGCTGCGCCCCGAAAGGCCGGCGGGCGACTGCGCCCAGCTCTCCTTCGCCGCCGCGCTCGCGGTGTCCGACATGCTGGCCGGGTTCGCGCCCTCCGCCGATCTCAAGCTCAAATGGCCCAACGACGTGCTGGCCTCGGGCCGCAAGCTCGCCGGCATCCTGCTGGAATCCGAAAGCCGCGCCGACGGCAAGGCCGCCTGGCTGGCGGTCGGCATCGGCGTCAACCTTGCTCTCTATCCCGAGGACACCGAGTTCCCCGCCACCGCGCTGTCCGCGCTGGGCGCGACACCGCCGCGCCCCAGGGATGCGCTGCTCCACCTCGCGGCCGCCTTCGCGAAATGGTATGAGGCATGGCGCGCGGGTGGCTTTACGCCCGTCCGCGAGGCGTGGCTGGCGCGGGCGTCGGGAATCGGTTCGCGCATCCGGGTGCGGCTGGCGAACGAGGAGACGGTCGGCGTGTTCCAGGGCATCGACGATAGCGGCGCGCTGCTGCTCGGCCTGTCCGGCGGCACGACGCGGATCATCGCCGCCGGCGAAGTCTTTTTCGGGTAATCCATGCTGCTCGCCATCGACGCCGGCAACACCAACATCGTCTTCGCCGTCCATGACGGCAAGGACATCCGCTGCGAATGGCGGGCGGTGACCGAGACCACGCGCACCGCCGACGAATACGCCGTGCTGCTGCAGCCGCTGCTCCAGCTCAACGGCCTCGCTTTCTCCGATCTGCATTCCGCCATCATCGCCACCGTCGTGCCCGCGGCGCTGTTCGATCTGCGCCAGCTCTGCCGGCGTTACCTCAACGTCGACCCGCTGGTGATCGGCGATCCGCACGTGAATCTCGGCCTCAAGGTGCTGACCG
>DAIDUA010000096.1 GCA_027456965.1 Alphaproteobacteria bacterium
CCTTGTCCATCGGGACATCCTTCGATCTGCCAAAACCAGAAAAGCGAAAGGGGCGTCGCCGCCCCTTTGGTACCAAGCCGCCAGCGCCAGAAAACGGGTCAATCCCGTCCGGTCGGCGGCCTGCTAATCAGTACGAGCACGGTTTTCATGCGGTGGCCTTGTTTCGCGGTGCACAAACTACGGGCGGCGAAATACGCCGTCAAGAAATTTCATGAGAGATTTTGTCGCAGATTGGTAATAATATTGCTAACATCTGGAGGAGTAATCCGGCGCCAGTCGTCCATGCGGTGGCGGAACCACGTTTCCTGGCGCTTGGCGAACTGGCGGGTGGCGGTGACCGCGGCCGTGACCGCTTCCGCCTCGGTCATGGCACCATCGTCCAGCGCCCAGAGCGGCCGCAAACCGAGCAACTTCGCCGCCGGAAGCGTCGGATCAAGACCTTTCAGCGCGGCGGCTTCGGCGCGGGCACCCGCGGCCAGCATGGCGCGGAACCGCGTTTCGATGTGCTCGCGCAGCAGAGGCCGCGGCAGTTCGAGGACGAATTTCGCCAGGGCGAGGCCGGCAAGAACCGGCGTCCCCGCCTCGCGCCGCCAGCTCGCCAGCGGCCGTCCGGTCGCCTCGAACACTTCATAGGCGCGCAGCACGCGCTGCGGATCGCTGGGGCGAAGCTGCGCCGCCGTCTCGGGATCGCGCCGCGCGAGCTCCGCATGCAGACCGGCAACGCCGAGCGCTTCGAGCCTGTCGCGCGCCTGCCGGCGGACGGCGGCGGGAACGGACGGAATATCCGCGAGGCCCTCGGTCAGCGCGGCGAAGTACAGCCCGGTGCCGCCGACGAAGATCGGCAGACGCTTCTGCGCGCGCGCTTCCGACAATGCGGCCATGGCGTCGCTTTGATAACGGCCGACGGAATAGCGCTCCGCCACACCGACATGGCCGTAGAGCAGATGCGGCGCACGCGCCAAGTCCTCTTCGGACGGGCGCGCCGAGAGAATGCGCACCTCGCGATAGACCTGCATGGAATCGGCGTTGACGATGACGCCCTGCAACGCGCCGGCCAGCGCCAGCGCGGCGGCCGACTTGCCGCTGGCGGTGGGCCCTGCGATAAGCACGGCATCGACGGTCACGGGTTTGCAGTCCTTGCAATACAGCAAAGACATCGCACGGTTCGAAGCGCTGGCGGAAGAGGCTTACAGCGCCATGTACGATGCACGCCACCCGAAGGACTTCGCAGAGGACGCCCTGATGAACATGCAGCGGGCCATCGACATCGCCCTGGAGATCGGCTTCCAGGATGAAGCCGACCGGCTGACCAAGCGCCGCGACCACATCAAGGCGGTCTACGACCACCAATTCCGATGGCTCAAGTGACATGACGCAATCCGTGTTGAATATCGTCGGCGAGATGGCGGACCTTCTGGCGCCGAAGATGCGCTGGATCGGCCCGGAGACCTGGCTCTCCAAGCGCCGCGCCTTCGATATCCCGATCGTCAGCGATCCGCGGACGACGCTGGACGAGGCGCGCGAAGCGGCCGGCGGCGCCACGATGGACTTCAACGTGGTTCCGGCCCAAAACCGCCGCAAGAAGCTGCTGATCGCCGACATGGATTCGACGATCATCGCCTGCGAATGCCTGGACGAGCTGGCCGACATGGCCGGGCTGAAGGCGAAAGTCTCCGCCATCACCGAACGCGCCATGCGCGGCGAGATCGAATTCGCCGGCGCACTGCGCGAGCGCGTGGCACTGCTCAAGGGTCTGCCGCTGGAGGCGCTGGAGCGGGTGTGGCGCGAGCGCGTGCGGCTCAATCCGGGTGCGAAAGAGCTGGTGGCGACGATGAAGGCGAGCGGCGCGAAGACGCTGCTGGTGTGGGGCGGCTTCACCTTCTTCAGTTCGCGCGTGGCCGAAGCGGCCGGCTTCGACGAGCATCAATCCAATGTGCTGATCGACGACGGCAAGGTGCTGACCGGCGAAGTGCGCGATCCGATCCTGGGCAAAGAGGCGAAGCTGGCGGCGCTGGAGCGCGCGCTGGAGCAATACGGATTGCAGGCGGACGACGTCCTGGCGGTGGGCGACGGCGCCAACGATCTGGCGATGATCCAGCGCGCGGGACTGGGCGTCGCCTATCACGCCAAGCCGGTGGTCGCCGCTGCGGCCGGCGCCAGCATCGCCCACAACGAACTCAAGGCGCTGCTCTATCTGCAGGGCTATCGCGACGACGAGATTGCACGGGGATAATGCCGACGGCTTTCGCCGTCAGGCCTCCAGCACGCCGGCCGCGCAATACTTGTCGATGAAATCCTGATGCGGCGGCATGGCGTCCGCACATTGTTTCGCCTTGGCGCGAATTTCGTCCAGCTTGGCCTCGATCTTCCGCGGGTCCAGACTGTCGGCCATCGGATCGTAGCTGCGCGGCACGATGTTCTGGCCGATCATCACCGACAACCAGCTCTGAACGGGAAAGAGCTCCGTATCCTCGCGCAGGATGCGGCCATGGCTGCGGAACAGTTCGATCTTCTCCTGCAGGCTGCCGGTGAGGGGAAGCTTGCGGCAATGGTCCCAGAACGCTCCGCCGCGCTCCGTGTGGATGTAGTGCATCAGGAGAAAATCGCGCACCCGTCCGAACTCGAACTCGAGAATCCTGTTGTAGCGCTCGGTATCGGCCTGCGCGAAATCGCGGTCGGGAAAGAATTTCAGCAGCATGGCGATGCCGCGCTGGATCAGGTGGATGCCGGTCGCCTCCAGCGGTTCGAGAAAGCCCGACGCAAGCCCCAGCGCGATGCAGTTCTTGTTCCAGGCCTTTCTGCGCCGCCCGGGCGTGAAGCGCAAAGACAGCGGATCGGTCAGCGGCCTGCCTTCCAGACTGGCCAGCAAAGTATCCATCGCCTTGTCGCCGTCGATAAAGCTGCTGCAATAGACGTGGCCGTTGCCGACGCGGTGCTGCAGCGGAATGCGCCATTGCCCGCCCGCATCCCGCGCCGTCACCAGCGTGTAGGGGGACGGCGCCGCCGCGTGCTCGCTGTGCACGACCAGCGCGCGGTCGCAAGGCAGCCAGCGGGACCAGTCTTCAAAACCGGTCTCGAGCGCCTGCTCGATCAAGACCCCGGCGAAGCCGCTGCAATCAATAAACAGATCGGCTTCGATCCTGTCGCCGTTTTCCAGAGAAACCGATTCGATAAAACCGTCCTCGGGCCGCAGCGAGACGTGCCGCACCTTGCCTTCGGTGCGCTCGACGCCGCGCGCCTCCGCGAATTGCCGCAGATAACGCGCGAACAGCAACGCATCGAAATGCAGCGCATAGGTGATCTTGTTCAACGGCGTGTTGGGTGCATGCACCGGCCGCACGAACTTGTCCTGCTCCGCGGCCACCGCCTGCACGGAATATTCTTCCAGCCGCGCCGCCTTGCCCTCCAGGAACATCTTCAGCCAGTAGGCGGGGAAGGACACCGACCCCATCCCGAAGCCCGTCGGCCCGAAAGGGTGGAAATAGAAATCACCGGGGCCGGTCCAATCGCGAAAGGCGATGCCGAGCTTGAAGGTGGCCTTGATCCGGCGGACGATGTCGTTCTCGTCGATGCCCAGCTGCCGGATGAAATCCATGATCGGCGGAATGGTGGCTTCGCCCACGCCCACCGTGCCGATCTGTTCGGACTCCACCAGCCGGACGCGGACATTCATGTTTTCCAGAAATCTGACCAGGCTCGCCGCGGCCATCCAGCCGGCGGTGCCGCCCCCGACAATCAGAACACTGCGGATTTTCCTATCCATCATGGAGCGATGCCTCTGGCCATCTATAATTATAGGAAAAACAGTAACTTAGTCATCACGCGCCGGTGTGCCGCCCCTTGCGGCAGCTTAGAATTGCATCAATTGCAAAGATAACGCTATACAGGGGCGCGCACGCGCGCTCGAGGGGCGCGGCGGATCAATCGGAAAATCCGTGGTCGCAAGCGTACGCGCAACGAGGCGACGCATCGGTCCATTCATCGCGGGAACCGCGCTTGCCGCGCGGCAGGGGGCGTAAATGCACGAACTTTTCATGTTCGCGGACCGGCGGAGCACGCCCGCGTTCTGGATCGGCAGCCTGTTTGTGGTGGTCGGCGTTCTCCTGCATCTGCCGATGTTCCTGATGGCGCGCAGCATGCATTACATGATGGCCGGAATGCCGATGAGCGCCGGCATGCTGTGGGGCATGGCGTTCATCCTTGGCGGCATCGCCGCGGCGGCCTATGGGCTACAGCCCAAGGCGTCGAGTACGGATGTCATGGGCGCGCACGAGAGGATCGTGGCCCCCGAAGACGCGCCGCTCACCATCCGGCATCTGCTGGCCGGCGGCGCGCTTGCGATCGCCCTGGTCATCGACATCATGAAGCCGGCGGCTCTCGGTTTCGTGACCCCGGGCATGCGCGTCGAATATGCCCTCGGACCGGCGATGGTGGCGTTTCTGCCTTTCTCGGCGCTCCTGGGAACGGTCCTCGGCTCCTTCGTCTGGGGCGCGCTCGCCGACATCTACGGCCGCCGGGCCACGATCCTGCTTTCGGCCGTCATGTTCATCGGCACCTCCATCTGCGGCGCGATGCCGTCCTTCGACTGGAATCTGTTCATGTGCTTTCTGATGGGTGCGGCGGCGGGCGGCATGTTGCCCGTGGCCTATGCGCTGCTGGCGGAGATCATGCCGACGCGTCACCGCGGCTGGAGTCTGGTGGTGGTCGGGGGCGTCGGCGCGGTCGGCGGCTATCTCGCCGCGTCGGGCTTTTCGGCGCTGCTGCAGCCCACATTCGGGTGGCGCATCATGTGGTTCCTGAACCTTCCCTCCGGTCTTATCCTGATTGCTCTCAGCCCCCTTATCCCGGAATCGGCGCGCTTCCTGATGCATATCGGCCGCCCCGACGAAGCGCGCGCCATCCTGCAACAATTCGGCTCGGTGGTCGTCACCGAAACCGAGGATTGGGACGAAGAGGCCGCGCTCGATCATTCGCACCTGCCGCCGGTGGACAAGCGCTATCTCGGCCCCACCGTCGCGTTGACGCTGGTGGGACTGGTCTGGGGCTTCGTCAATTTCGGATTGCTGCTCTGGCTGCCGGCCGAACTGATGGCCGAAGGACGCGACATGGCGGTCGCCGCCACGATCATCGCGCGCTCCTCCCTGATCGCGGTGCCGGTGGTGGCGGTCGCGGCCTATCTTTATGCCGCCTGGAGCACCAAGCGCGCGCTTCTCGCCATGATCGCGGTGACCGCACTCGGCCTTTTCTCCCTGATGCTGCGCCAGACCGGCTTGCCGATCCTGGCCGATCCGACCTTGCCGGTGGCGCTTCTGATCATCGGTTCGACCGGGGTCATTTCGATTCTGCTGCCCTATGCGGCCGAGAATTATCCCCTGCGCATCCGCGGACGGGCAACGGGATGGGTGGCGGGATGCAGCAAGTCGGGCGGTCTCATCTGCCAGACCATGAGCGTGCTCGCCGCCGTGCCCGGCATCGGCATGGCGGCGCTGGCGATCGCCGTCACCACGCTGATGGGGTTTGCGCTGGTCGCCGCCTATGGCCGCGAGACGCGCGGACGCGATTTGCGGGAACTGGAACGCTAAAGACCCGGCAGCCTCAGCAGCCGCCGGCGGTCGCGTTCCTCTACGGCGATCCTGGCCCGCACGCGCAGCAGATCGCGGCGGGCGACCAGGCCGACAAGCTTGCCGGTGACGCGATCCAGGATCGGCACGCGGCCTATATCCGCGGCGGCCATGCGGTCCGCCAGATGGCCGACCAGATCGTCGGCATAGCCGACGAACAATTCCTGCCCACGCTGTTGCTCGCCGAGCGTCGCGCTTTGCGCCCAGCCTTCGCGCGTCCAGCGCAGCACGTCGGAGCGCGAGACCACGGCGACCACGGCGCCGCCGTCGTCGACCACCGGATAGCTCTTGTGCCGCTTCGACTCGTCGACGGAGGTGAAAAAGGAGATCGCCTCGGCGACCGGTATCAAGGCTGCGAGCGTGTCGACCGGGCTGGTCATGATCTGGGCGACGCGCATCTGGAGGAACGGATCGACGGTGTATTCGCGTGCGATGTGCTGGCCACGGCGGGCGATGCGTTCGGTCAGGATCGAACGGCGCATCAGCAGCACGGTGACGGCGTAGGCGGCGACGGAGGCGACGAGCAGCGGCGCCAGCACGTGGATATTGCCGGTCAGCTCCATGGCGAACAGCGTGCCGGTCAAGGGCGCGCGCATGGTGCCGCCGAGGATCGCCGCCATGCTGAGCAGCGCCCAGAACCCCGGATCGCCGAATGGCAGAACATGCGCCTCGAGCGCGCCGAGCGCGCCACCCATGATCAGCAGCGGCGCCAGCACGCCGCCCGAGGTGCCGGAGGCCAGCGCCGCGATCCACACGCCGGTCTTGCCGACAAGAAGCGCGGCGGATGCCTGCATGGACAGTTCGCCGTTCAGCAGATGGCGGATGTTGTCGTAACCGACGCCGAGGACGGCCGGATCGAAATAGCCGCCGATGCCGACAACCACGCCGCCGAGCGCCGGCCACCACATCCAATTGATCGGCAGTCTGCGGAACAGGTCTTCCACGCCGTAGAGGCAGACGGTCATCAGCGCCGACTGAAGTCCGGCGATCACGCCCACCCCCGCGCACAACGCGACTCCCCACCACGGGATCAGCGGCACGCCGGCGTAGGGAAACAGCGGCCCGACTCCGATCAACCATGGGCGCAAGGCCTGGGCCATGATCGCGGCGGCGGCGACGGGAATGAAACTGCGCGGCTTCCATTCGAACAGCAGCAGTTCGACAGCCAGCAGCACCGAGGCGATGGGCGTGCCGAAGACGCCCGTCATGCCCGCGGCGGCCCCGGCGACGAGCAGCGTCTTGCGCTCGGCCGAGGTGAGATCGAAGAACTGCGCGAACAGCGAGCCCAGCGCGCCGCCGGTCATGATGATCGGACCTTCGGCGCCGAACGGACCGCCGGTGCCGATCGACAGGGCGGACGACAGCGGCTTGAGCAGCGCCACCTTCGGCTCGATGCGGCTCTCGCCGATCAGGATGGCCTCGATGGCCTCCGGGATGCCGTGGCCGCGGATCTTCTCCGAGCCGTAACGCGCCATCAGGCAGATGATCACGCTGCCGATCACCGGGATGGCGATGGTCCAGACCGACAGATGCGCGCCCGACAGATAGACGGTGTCGGTCGACAGGCGCTGGAAATAGGCGAGATTGGTGAGCACGGCGATCAGCTTGAGCAGCGCCCAGGCGGCGCCCGCGCCAATGGCGCCGGTCACCAGCGCCATGGCGGTGAGGATCAGCAGGCGATGGTCGGCGGTGAAATCCCGCAGGCGGTCCCTATAGGGCGCGGAGGCTTCGGGATCGGCGGAGATAGAATTGTTCGACACGCGCGCTACAAGGGTGAGAGATTGCGGAGGGCGGCTATTATATCGTTATACGATATAATGCAACGCGCCACGGCGGAGGCAAAGGCATGGCTGCGAGGAAGAAGAGCGCCCCGGCGGGCCGCGAGTTGACCCAGGCCGATTATCGCCTGCTGGCGGAGTTCCGCCGGTTGCTGCGCCAGTTCCTGGCGTTCAGCGAGGCGGAGGCGATGGATGCCGGCCTGTCGCCGCAGCAGCATCAGGCGCTGCTGGCGATCAAAGGTTTCGACGCCGAGGGCACACCCACGGTCGGCGATCTGGCTGAGCGCCTTTCCATTCGCCACAACAGCGCCGTCGGAGTGGGCGACCGGCTGGAGAAGATGCGGCTGCTGACCCGTCAGGCCGATCCGGCGGACGGAAGACGGGTAACGCTGGCGCTGACCGACGATGCCGAAAAGCTGCTGGCCGGATTGACGGCCGCGCATCGCGACGAGTTGCGGCGCCTGACGCCGCTGTTGAAGCCGCTGCTGACGAAGCTGGAGCGCTAGCCCAGCCTGAGCGCCACGAAGGTCAAGGCGCCGCCGCGGTTGACCAGCAGGATTTCGACCTTGCGGCCCGCCCGGGCGTCGGCGTCGACGCGCCGCAGGAATTCGGCGGGCGTGCGCACGGGCTGGTCCTGCACCGAGACGATGACGTCGCCGGCCTGGAAGTTGTTCACCGCCGCCAGACTGTCGTGGATCACATCGGTCACCACGACGCCCTGCACGCCGCCCGGCAGCTTGAACTCGGCGCGCGAGTCGGCGTCGAGCGGCGACAGCGTCAGGCCGAGCTGAGAATAGTTCGACTTCACCTTGTTCGGATTCGGCGGGCGCTTCGGCGGCGGACCCGCACGGCCCTCGTTCAGGCGTTCCACGGTGAGCCGCGTCGTGATCCATTTGTGCTTGCGCCAGATCACGACCGCCACGGTCTTGCCGATCGGCGTATCGGCGGCGATGCGCGACAGGGCGCGCGAATCCGTCACCTTCCTACCGTCGAAGGCGGTGATGACGTCGCCGTTGCGGATACCGGCCCTGGCGGCGGGGCCGTTCGCCGTCACGTCGGCCACCAGCGCGCCCGCGGTGGACGGCAGGCCCATGCCTTCGGCGATGTCGCCGGTGATGGACTGGATGCGCACGCCGACCCAGCCGCGGCGCACGGTGCCGTACTGGCGCAGCTGGCCGATGATGTCGCGCACCAGATTGGACGGGATGGCGAAACCGATGCCGACCGAGCCGCCCGTCGGCGAGAAGATCGCGGAGTTCACCCCGATGACGTTGCCGTCGGTGTCGAACAGCGGACCGCCGGAATTGCCCTTGTTGATCGGCGCGTCGGTCGGGATGAAGTCGTCATAGGGTCCGGCTTCGATGTCGCGGTTGCGCGCCGAGATGATGCCGGCGGTGACGGTCGAGCCCAGCCCGAACGGATTGCCGATGGCGATCACCCAGTCGCCGATGCGCGCCTTGTCGGAGTCGCCGAAATGCGCGGCGGGCAGCGGCTTGCGGTAATGGATGCGCAACAGCGCCAGATCGGTCTTCTCGTCGCGGCCGACCAGCTTGGCGGGCAGCGTGGTGCCGTCGTCCAGCGTCACCGCGATCTGTTCGGCATCTTCCACGACGTGGTTGTTGGTGACGATCAGCCCGCTGGGATCGACGATGAAGCCGGTGCCGAGCGAGGTGACGTGGCGCGGCAGGTTATGGCCGGGGCCGAGGAAGTTCTTGAACAGGTCCTGCAACGGCGAGCCGGGCGGCAGATCGGGCAACGGCGATTTCTGGTTGGCCCTCAGCGTCTGCGTGGTGGCGATATTGACCACCGTCGGCAACAGCTTGGCGGACAGGTCGGCGAAGGAATCGGGCACGCCGCGCGCCAAGGCCGGCGCGACAAGCGCCAGGCCAACACACACGACGGCCGACAAGCCAAAAAAACGCATGCCCATCAACGTTTCCGAAGCAAAACGGGAATCCGGCGCAGCATAGGCGATTGCCTTGCGAAACAAAGAGGGCGGCGAAATTAATTACGCAGCGTTGCCTATTTCGCATCGAGTTGGGCGAGGACGATCCGTACACGCTGCCGCAGGCCGCGGACCCGCGCCCACCAGGCGCGCATCTCGGCGGTGTGCATTCCGGTCTTGAGGGCGTTGCGGTTGCCCTTCGGCGCCCCGCCCCGGTTCTTGATCCGTAATATCGGCCTTTTTGCTAAGCTGCTCATTTCATTGCCTGATTGCCTTGAGGTTGTTTTCCGGTTTTGGAGGTATCACCCCGGGGGGAGGGGTGGGGCCGTCCACCGGCCTCACGCCGAAGCACAGGACGAAGCCCATTATACGGCCGTTCCGGACGGCTTGGATAAGTTCGGTCAACGTGCTGATGCGGCGCGGAGAACGACCGGGATAAGTCCGCCCCGCTCGCAGACTCTCGCTCCACCCAGACGGAAGGGCCGCGGGGGCCTTCGGGATGCAATTGCCGAGGCGTCTCAACCTGTCGCACCTGTGGTTGGCCCCGTGACGGAGCGTTCGCCTGGACGCCGGACCGCGGCGACAAGGGCGTGGCTGAAGGCGATCTTTCTCCCAATTACCGGACGATTAACTCCCAATCACCGGTAAATTGACTCCCAATCACCGATAATGATAATACCAATTGACGGACAGAGAAATCGTCCATGTATCGACGCCTCATCGAGCCGCGCGTGCGCGAAGCGCTGTCGGACACGCAGGTCGTGCTCGTCGTCGGTCCTCGTCGAGCCGGAAAGACAACGCTCGTCCGCATCGCAGGCGGCGAGGACCGCGTCTATCTGACCCTCGACGACCAGACAACGCTTGCCTCCGCCCGCACCGACCCTGTGGCTTTCGTCCGCGGACTGGACCGCGTGACCATTGACGAGGTCCAGCGCGCGCCCGACTTGCTGCTCGCGATCAAGAAAACCGTAGACGAAGATCCACGTCCGGGGCGTTTCCTTCTCACGGGCTCGGCCAATGTGCTCACCTTGGCGAAGGTCGCTGACAGTCTTGCCGGCCGTATGGAAGTCGTTCGGCTGCTGCCGCTATCGCGAGCCGAGGTGCTAGGGCGAACACCTGCTTTCTTGGAAACGGTCTTTGCCGCGAAGCTGCCAAAGCCCAAGAATGTCATCCTGGGGGACGCGCTGACCGAGACCGTGCTGACGGGCGGCTTTCCGGAAGCTCTAAGCCGCGCCGGCGAACGACGCCGGCAAGATTGGGCGCGATCATACCTGAATTCCGTGTTGACACGCGATCTGCGCGACATCGCCGACGTCGAGAAGCTGACAGAACTTCCAAAATTCGTGCGGCTCCTTGCGGAACATGCAGGCCAGCTCGTCAACTATTCCGAATTCGGAAGCGGCATCCACGTGACCCATAAAACCGCCCAGCGCTATATCGCGCTCTTGGAGCAGATATTTCTCGTCGCCGCACTTGAGCCCTGGTACACGAACAGAATCAAGCGGATCATCAAAACACCCAAGCTGCATTTCTTGGATTCCGGTCTTCTCGCCGCAAGCCGCGGGCTGACCGTCGATCGGATCAAACAGCATCGCAAGATGCTCGGCGCCGCTATCGAGAGCTTCGTATTTGCGGAGATCATGAAGCTTGCGAGCGCGTCCGATCTGCGTCTCTCTCCCTATCACTTCCGCGATCAAGACATGCACGAGGTCGATATCGTCCTCGAAAAGGACGACGGCATGATCGTCGGCGTCGAGATCAAAGCGAGTGCGACGGTGTCCGCCGACGATTTCGCCGGGCTTCGCAAGCTTGCCGACGCCAGCAAAAGCAAGTTTGCGTTCGGCGTCGTCCTCCACGACGGCGACACCGTTGTGCCTTTTGGCCACAACCTCGCCGCAGCACCGATCTCCTGCCTATGGAGCTGACAACCCTGGAAGCAGGCGTCCGATCTTACTTGCGGCCGTTCGCGCCACCCGGGCCCTTGCCGAAATATTTGAGGAAGGCGCTGTTGGGCGAGAGCACGACGGTGGTGTTGCCGCCCTGCAGGGCGGTCTTGTAGGCCTGCATGGAGCGGTAGAAAGCGAAGAAATCCGGGTCCTGGCCGTAGGCCTGCGCCAGGATCTTGGTCTTCTCCGCGTCGCCTTCGCCGCGCAGGATTTCCGACTCGCGCGTGGCTTCGGCCTTGATCACCGTCACTTCGCGCTCCGCACGGGCGCGAATGCGCTGGGCCGTCTCGTCGCCCTCGGCGCGGAATTCGGCGGCCGCGCGCTGACGTTCCTTCTGCATGCGGTGATAGATCGCGACGCTGTTCTCCGGCGGCAGATCGGCGCGGCTGATCCGCACATCGACGATGACGATGCCGTAGCCCTTCACGTCCTGGTTCATGTTGTCGCGGATGTCGCGCATCAGCTCGGAGCGCCGCGCCGACAGCATGGCGGCGAAGTTCTGCGACCCGAGCACCCGGCGGATGTTGGAGGACAGGATCGGCGTCAGCCGCACGATCGCCGTGTCCTGGTTGACCAGCGTCTGGTAGAACAGCAGCGGATCGACGATGCGCCAGCGCGCGAAGGCATCGACCTGGATGCG
The DNA here is from genome assembly GCA_027456965.1 of Alphaproteobacteria bacterium. GTDB lineage: Bacteria > Pseudomonadota > Alphaproteobacteria > Micropepsales > Micropepsaceae > Rhizomicrobium. The sequence goes on from DAIDUA010000096.1 coordinate 11,931, forward strand.
CTTCGAGTCCTGGGAGATCACTTCCTCGCTCTTGGCGTCGAGATTGAGCAGCCGCTTGTCGAAGAAATAGGCCTGCTGCCAGGGCAGCTTGAAATGCAGTCCAGGATCGCTGGCGATCCCCTGCGGCGCACCGAACTGGACGATCAGCGCCAGCTGCGTCTGATTGACCGTGAAGACGCAGGAGAACAGGACGCCCAGCAGGAACAGGACGGCGACGGCGACGGCGATGCCGAGATGGCGGTTCATTGGCCGCCTCCCTGGTCGGCGGGCGTCACGGCCGGCGGCGTGGGCGTCGGCGCCGAGGACTGATCGCCCGGCCGGCGTTGCGGCGCGGACGGCGCCGACACGGCCTTCGACATCGGCAGCTGGAAGTACGGCACCACGCCCTTGGCGGAATCGTCGACGATCACCTTGTTCATCGGCGCCAGCACCTGGCTCATGGTCTCCAGATAGATGCGTCGGCGCGTCACTTCCGGCGCCTTCTTGTATTCCTGGTCGATCAGCAGGAAGCGCTTGGCGTCGCCCGTGGCCTCGGCGACGGCCTGCTGCCTGTAACCTTCGGCATCCTGAATGATCTGGGCGGCCTCGCCGCGCGCCTGGGGAATGATCTGGTTGGCGTAGGCTTCCGCCTCGTTGCGCTTGCGGTCCTGATCGGCGAGCGCGGCCTGCACGTCGAGATAGGCGGCGCGCACCTCGTCCGGCGGCTCGGCCTTCTGCATCTGCACATCGGTCACCAGGATGCCGGCGCGATAGGAATCGAGCGTCCTCTGCATCAGCTTCTGGACCTTGACCTGAATCTTCTCGCGGTCGGAGGTCAGGATAAGATCCATGTGGTCCTGCCCCACAGCCTCGCGCATCGCGCTTTCGGCGACGGCCTTGATCGTCGCTTCGGGATTCTCGACGTTGAACAGATAGGCGTTGGCGTCCTTGATCTGCCAGAACACCGTGAAGTTGATGTCGACGATGTTCTCGTCGCCGGTCAGCATCAGGCTTTCGTCGGGGATATCTTCGGTCTGCGACTGATTGCCGTTATCGGAGGTGACGCGGTAGCCGATATTGATCTGCTTCTGGCGCGTCACTTCCGGCGTGTAGGCGGTCTCGATCGGCCAGGGCAGGTGATAATTGACGCCGGGCTCGGTGTGGCGAATGAACTTGCCGAAACGCAGCACCACGCCCTGTTCGTAGGGGCTCACGATATAGAAGCCGCTGAGCAGCCAGAGGATCACGACCGCGAGGCCCGCAACGGCCCAGCCGCCCTTTCCCAGCCCGCCTGCGGGCAAATAGCGCTTCAGATTTTCCTGCAGGCGGCGCAGAAGCCCTTCGAAATCGGGGGGGCGCATGCCGTTGTTGCCGGACGGCCCCAAGCCCCAAGGCCCCTTGGGACCCTGGCCACTCGAACCGCTACCGCCGCTTTGGTTGCTCCAGGGCATCCCGTGTTTCTTGTTTTCCGCCTCGCCGCCGTTATATGTGCATCCGCACAAAGGCGCAAACCATGCCGCAGGCCACGCGAGACGATGTATTGAAGGCGCTCGACGGCGTCATCGATCCGCACAGCGGCCGCAGCGTCGTGCACGAAGACCTGGTTCAGGGCCTGGTGCTCAAGGACGGCCATGTCGGCTTCGCGCTGGAAGTCGATCACGCGCGCGGGCGCGAGGCCGAGCCTTTGCGCAAGGCCTGCGAGGATGCGGTCCATGCGCTGCCCGGCGTGTTGTCGGTGACAGCGGTGCTGACCGCGCACAGCGAAACGCGCGCGCCACAGCCGCACGGCCATCGCGCGCATCAGCACGCATCGCCGCCGCAGGCGGGCATTCCGGGCGTCGACGCCATCATCGCGGTGGCGAGCGGCAAAGGCGGCGTGGGCAAATCGACGGTGGCGGTGAATCTGGCGCTGGGCCTGAAAGCGCTGGGACTGAAGGTCGGACTGCTCGACGCCGACATCTATGGGCCGAGCGTGCCGCGCCTTCTCGCCATCACCGAGAAACCGGAAGCGGAAGGCAACAAGCTGGCGCCCATCGTGCGCTACGGCATCAAGGCGATGTCGATCGGCTTCCTGGTCAACGAAGACACGCCGATGATCTGGCGCGGACCGATGGTGCAGAACGCCCTGACGCAGATGATGAACGACGTGGCCTGGGCGCCGCTCGACGTGCTGGTGATCGACATGCCGCCGGGAACGGGAGACGCCCAGCTCACCATCGCGCAACGCGTGCCGCTGAAGGGCGCGGTGATCGTTTCGACGCCGCAGGACATCGCGCTGATCGACGCGCGCAAGGGGCTGGCGATGTTCCGCAAGACCCAGGTGCCGGTGTTCGGCATCATCGAAAACATGAGCACCTTCGTCTGTCCGCATTGCGGGCATGAGAGCCATATCTTCGGCCATGGCGGCGCGCGCGAGACGGCGAAGGCGCTGAACGCGCCCTTTCTGGGCGAAATTCCCCTGGTTCCCGCTATTCGCGAGACCTCGGACGCCGGTACGCCAATCGTCGCAACGGCTCCGGAAAGCGCTGAAGCCAAGGCTTTCCTCTTGATCGCCGAGCAGGTGGCGGCGAAAATCGCGACGTCGCAGCGCGCAGCGCCGAAAATCGTGATTGAATAAGCAGCATTCGACAGTCCGGAACCCATGGTCGCCCCCAAACCGCAAATCCGCAGCATGTTCGCAACGCCGGTGTGCATCCACTTCCTGCCCGTGGCGCAGGAGGCCAATGTGGAGTTGCGGCCGCTGATCCTCGAAAAGGCGCAGGCCGACGGCGGCAACAACCACCTCGGAGAAGGCTGGCGGTCGACGCCGGACTTCGAGGTCTGGGGCGGGCTGCAGGCGCAGACGCTGTTCCGCGTGCTGCGCGATCTGGCCGACAGCCTGACGGCGACGCGCAACGGCACGCGCCTGACGCTCGACTGGAAGATCACCGCCGCCGCCGCGATCCGCCACAAAGGCGAATATCGCGAGCGCGTGGCGCATCCGGGCGCCTTCTGGTCGGGCGTCTATTACGTCGATGACGGCTATCAGAAATCCGACGACGAAGCGCTGGGCGGGGAATGCGAACTCGCCGATCCGCGCGGCGTCCTGCCGGCGATGATCGCGCCGCAACTCGGTTTTCGCGTGCCGAACGGGCTGACCGCCGGACAGACGGAAGCCATCCGCCCGCAGTCCGGGATGATCATCCTGCATCCGTCATGGCAGCCGCGCGGCGAACGCCGCTACGAAGGCAACGCGCAGCGCATCGTCGTCGAGTTCGACCTGACGGCGCCGTAAGCGTTATTTCTGGATGCCCTGCACCAGTTCGAAGTCGCGGCCGCTTTCCGTCCACTTGTCGCCGACCTTGTGCGCCGTGATCACGTCGCATTCGGGGTTGGAATAGCGCAGGGAATAGAGCGCCGGGTGCTTGTCGGCATACAGGCACATCTTGCCGTTCTCGATTTTCCAATGGCCGCTGACGTCGCCGAGCCAGCTCGCCGCCGTGTAGGTGTGATCCTTGTTGTAATAGACCCGCGACGTGCCGAACGCGTCGTGGATGACCAGGGTGTTGCCGTAGCGCGAAGCCATGATGTCGTCGTCACCGGCATAAGCCGCGGCGGACAATGCGAGAAGCGATACCGCCATAAAAATCGAACGCATGATGCCCCCTTTCATGGTTGTGATGTCTTGCACGCGAGTTTCACTATCGCCGTGCGGTTCCTGCGAGCGTTTCCGTGCCGTTCACTTTATCAGGAGTCCGAGCACGCGTCATCGCGCCGCAAACTTGACGCAGAGGCGCGGCCAAACGTGCCGCAACGCTAATACTGGATGCCTTTGACCAGCGTCGTGCGGCGGCCGTTGTCGACCCATTTTTCGCCGATCTGGCGAAGCTCGGCGGTCCGGCACTCGCTGTTGCCCAGTCCCGGACGCTTGAACTGATAGGTCAGGCAAAGCTTGCCGGCTTCGAGCGACCAGGTGCCGTCCGAACTCCAGTCATAGCCGTGCTTGGCGGTGAAGGTGTGATTGGCGCGGTAATAATGCTTGGTGGTGCTGCCGTCGCGGTCGGTGGAGATCATGGTGTTGCCGAAGCGCGAAGCCATGACGTCTTCCTTGGCGAGGGCCGCGCCCGAGGCGAAAACGACAAGCAATGCGGCAATATAGAGCGAATGCATGGCGGGACCTCGGGATTGGTCCGGCACTGTACGCCCCTTTCCGTGCCGGCGTGCGCTTTTCCGGCATGGCGGCGACAGACAGGGCGGTAAAGGCCGTTTTCCGCCCTTTATCTCCTAACAATGCAGGGGACGTCAGCGCCCAGCGGTGAGCGAGATCGTGATGGTCTGTCCATCCGGCGTCATTTCGGTCCAGGTATCGCCGACATTGTGCGTGCCCTTGATCTCGCTGCAACTCGTCGCCTGGGCCGGATCGGCGGGCGTCGGATCGTTCACCGTGAAGCAGGCATGGGTGGCATCCTCCCACGCATAGGTGCCCTTCAGCGTCTTGTCGCCGATGTGCCGCTCCCACGTCATGTCGGGATTGATGTAGGTGATCATCTTGGTGCCGTCGGGCAGGACCTGCGTGACGGTGTTGCCGTAGGCATTGGCGAAAGGATCGGCGGCTTCGGCCGCGGTGGCGACGAAAGCAACCGCGACGACGGCCAGCAAGATGCGCTTCATCTGGTCTCCCCTTTATGTGCCTCAGGCGTTGTACGCGAGTCGCAGGCCCGGCGCGCGCCATTCCATCGCCGCGAGCCTGCCGGTGGCGGACAGGGTGACGAAGGCGGTCTTCCGCTCGCGGCCGCCCCAACAGATGTTGGTGACGACGAGATCGGGCAGCGCCGTGTGCTCGAACCTGTCGGTGCCGGGCCAGAAGGTGGAGATGCCGCCGGCCAGGATGGTGGCGACGCAGACGCCGCCGTCCTCCTGCACGCCGAGGGAATCGAAATAGGCCAACCCCGGAAAGGCGCCGATGCAGTTTGCCGGCACGAAGCCCGGCGGCATGGCGCTGACGCCCGGCGCCGCCAGCGGCAGCTCCCACAGCCGCGCCGTCAGGGTCTCGGCGTAGTAGACGTGCCTTCCGTCGGGCGACAGGCCGACGCCGTTGGGCGACGTCAACTGGTGCAGCACACGGGCGATTTTCGAGCCGTCGGCGCGGGCGTAATAGAGCGCACCGTGCAGACGATGCCTGTCGGTGGTGCTGCCGTGATCGGTGAACCAGAAACCGCCGGCGGCATCGAACACCAGATCGTTGGGCGCGATCAGCCGCTCGCCGCCGCAGTCCGCATACAGCGTTTCGACCTTGCCGGTTGCGATGTCGACGCGCTCGATGCGGCCGCCCTTGTGCTCCGGCGGCGTGTGGCCAGGGATCAACATGCCGTTCTGTTCGCGCATGGTGAAATTGCCGCCGTTGTTGCAGACATAGAGCGCGCCGTCGGGACCGACGGCCAGCCCGTTCGGACCGCCGCCCGGCGTGGCGACGATCTGCGTCCTGCCGTCCGGCCTGACGCGCGTGATGCGGCCCTCGGCCATCTCCACCACGACAACCGAGCCGTCGGCCATCGCGACGGGACCTTCGGGAAACCGCAAACCACTCGCCAGTTCACGGATTTGCATGGGCGCCACCTCGCTGCGCGAAGGCTAGTCGAGGCGCAGGCGGGCGCAAGTGTCCGTTAGGGCAAGATGCGCTGCAGCGTGACATAGCTGTAGGCGAGACCGTCCGGCGTGCGGCGATCTTCGCGCGCGGTTTCCCGCCAGATATTCTCGCCGAAGGCGGACATGCGCGCGTCGCCGTCGAAGACGGCGTGGATTTCCGTCAGATGGACGCGGGCGGCTTGCGGCAGCGCGGCAGCGTAAATAT
>DAIDUA010000097.1 GCA_027456965.1 Alphaproteobacteria bacterium
CGCAACAGGATGTCCGATATTACCGCGAGATCATCGCCGCCGAACGTGCCGGGCGATTTGCCAGAGCGCGGGAGTTATACAAAAAGCTCGATGACAAGTCGCTGGAAGGGTATGTGCTCGCCGAGCACATCCTCTCGCCGCACTCCGGGCGCACGCCGCTCTCCGAACTGGTGAGCTGGATGCGCACCTACGGCAGCCTGCCCATCGCCCATCGCGTCTACAAACTTGCCGTCATGCGCGCGACCAGGAAGATACACAAGCGCCATCACAGGGTCGTCACCGTGATGACGGCGGTGATCCCGCCGCCGTCATCGGCACACCCGCGCGGCGGCGGCTACGAGGAGATGGATCAGCCCGATCCTCCGATCGTCTCGGACGCCGCGCGTGCGGTGCTGGAGCAGATCACGTCCGACATCGGCGACGACAATCCCGACCAGGCCTACGCCACGCTGCAGGCACTGATCGCGGCGAACACCGCGCCTGCCTCCGACATCTCCCGCCTGTCGCAACGCGTCTGCTACTCCTATCTCGCCGAAGGGATGAACGACAAAGCCTATGCGCTCGGCGACAGCACCGCCGCCGCCGGCCGCCGCGATGCGCCACTACTGGACTGGTGCGCGGGGCTGGCGGCCTTCCGACTGCACAATTACGCCAGCGCGGCCAAGCATTTTGAAATCCTGGCGCAGGTCGCGGCGATGCCGAACTGGACGCGCAGCGCCGCCGCTTTCTGGGCCGCCCGCTCCTACATGCGGGCCGGAGATCCGGCGCGCGTCATCACCCTGCTCACGGCAGCCGCGCGCGAGGAGCCGACCTTTTACGGCCTCCTGGCGGAACGCGTGCTGGGCCAGGACCCGCAAACCGGCTTTGCCGACCCCGTGCTGTTGCCGTCGCAATTCGCTCAGATCATGAAATGCGCCGCGGCTCACCGCGCCGTCGCGTTGTGGCAGATCGAAGAGAAGGGTTACGATAATTTCGTCAACGCGGAACTGAACCGCGCATTCGGCGAATCTGCCGATCTGCATCTCGACGCCGCCTTCGCCGGACTGGCGCGCGCGCTGGATGTCCCCAATCTTGAACTGCGCGCCAGTGAAACCAGCGCCGCCAGCGGATTGCTGCTCACCGGCCTCTTCCCCGTTCCGCAGTACAAACCGCTTGGCGGTTACACGATCGATCCGTCACTGGTGCTGGCCTTCGTACGCATCGAAACCCGCTTCCAGGCCACGGCGGTCTCGCCGGCAGGCGCGAAAGGCCTGATGCAGCTGATGCCCGCGACGGCGGCGCATATCGGCGGCGAGAGAGCATCCGACCGCCTTTTCGACCCCAGCTACAACATGTCGCTTGGACAACGCTACATCGCCGACCTGCTCAACCGTTACAACGGCAACCTGGTGGAGTTGTGCGCGGCGTATAACGCGGGGCCCACGAAAGTCGCGCAATGGATCGCGGCCCGCGACGGCCACGAGTCCGATCCGCTGATGTTCATCGAAAGCATGCGGTCCCCGGAGACCCGCAGCTACGTCAAGCGGCTTCTCACCTATTACTGGATGTATCGCCGGCGCACGGACGGCGTTGCGCTCAGCCTCGGCGAAGCCGCGCGCGGCGAATGGCCGACCTACCACCCGCCCCAGCAGTCCGCGCCGCCGCCGCCGCCGGCGGGCTCCGACGAGGACGACGAAAATGACGTCGACAACAACACCACGTCTTGACGAAACGCGGGCGTTCGTTCCGGTCCGAATTGCGCTGCTGACGGTGTCCGACACGCGCGATGCGTCCAGCGACTCGTCGGGCGATACGCTGGCGGCGCGCATCGCAGAGGCCGGACATATTCTCGCCGCGCGCATGATCCTGCGCGACGATCTGGCGCGCATCACCGCGCAGATCCGCGGCTGGATCGACGACCCGCTGATCGACGTCGTGATTGCCACCGGCGGCACCGGACTGACCGGCCGCGACGTGACCGTGGAGGCATTCCGCCCACTGTTCGAGAAGGAGATCGACGGCTTCTCGGTCGTCTTCCACCAGATCAGCTATGGGCAGATCGGAACCTCCACGCTGCAGTCGCGCGCCTGTGCCGGCGTCGCGAAAGGCACGTATCTGTTTGCCCTGCCCGGTTCGCCCGGCGCGGTGAAGGACGGTTGGGACGGCATCCTGAAATGGCAACTCGACATCCGCCACAAGCCCTGCAACCTCGTCGAGATCATGCCAAGGCTGTTGGAGCGGTGAACTACTCATCAACCCAGCCCCGCGAACCAGCGACGGCGAAGCAGCCCGAGCGGCCAAAACTGCTGCAAATCCTGGGACCGGGACTGATTACCGGCGCATCCGACGACGATCCGAGCGGGATCGCGACATACTCCCAGGCCGGAGCGCAGTTCGGCGTCAACATGGGGTGGACCCTGATGCTGACGTTTCCGCTGATGTGCGCCATTCAGCAGATCAGCGCCCAGATCGGCCGCGTGACGGGCCATGGCCTTGGCGGCAACCTGCGTCGCAACTACCCGCCTTGGGCTCTCTATCTCCTCGTCGGGCTTCTGGTCGTCGCCAACACGATCAATCTCGGAGCCGATCTCGGCGCCATGGGGGCCGCCCTCAAATTGTTGATCGGCGGCCCGATACTTCCCTATGTGGTGTTGTTCGGAACGGTCTCCGTGGTGCTGGAAACATTCGTCCGCTACTCGCGATACGTCGCAATCCTGAAGTGGCTTAGCATGTCGCTCTTTGCCTATGTCGCGACGCTCTTCGCCGTGCACCTCAATTGGTCGGATATCGGCTACCATCTTTTTGTGCCGCAGATTTCCTGGACCGGCGGATATTTCACCGTCATCGTCGCGGTATTCGGAACGACGATCAGCCCCTACTTGTTTTTCTGGCAGGCAGAAGAAGAAGTCGAGGATGAAAAAGAGAACCCGCTGGCCCACCCGTTGAAGCAAGCACCGGGCGAAGCGCCCTCCGAGCTGGCGCGCATCCGTCTCGATACCTGGATCGGAATGGCGTTCTCGAACCTGATTGCCCTGTGTATCGTCCTGACAACCGCAGCGACGTTGAACGCGCATGGGATCACGGACATCCAGACCTCCGCCCAGGCAGCCGAGGCGTTGCGCCCCATAGCCGGAAAATTCGCGTTTTCGGTGTTCGCAACTGGGATCATCGGCACCGGCATTCTCGCGCTGCCCGTGCTTTCCGGCTCCTGCGCCTACGCCTTGGGAGAGGCCCTGCGCTGGCCGGTCGGCCTGGCCCGTGAGCCTCTAAAGGCGAAGGCCTTTTACGGTACGATCGCGGTGGCGACCCTCGTCGGCGGCGCGTTGAACTTCACGTCAATCGATCCCGTCAAAGCGCTGTTTTGGAGTGCGGTGATCAACGGCGTCGTCGCCGTGCCGGTCATGATCATGACCATGCGCATGGCGACAAGCAGGAAAATCATGGGCGCGTTTCATGTGCGCGGCCTGTTGCGCGCACTGGGCTGGCTGGCGACCGCGACGATGGCGGTCGCTGCAATCGGCATGTTGGCTATGTGGGGGGCTTGATCACGTTCCCGCTGCGGGGCGAGTGAACCTACCGCAGCCGTGCCAGGACACCGGTCGGCAAGTGCAACGCGTGAAGGATCGCCAGCGCCCGCTCGCGAAGCGCGCGCGTCTTCGTCTCGGCCTTGTTCACCGCGCGAGCACGCAGCATCACCAGCCGGCGCGCGCCGATGCGGCGCACAAGATCGACATCTTCCATCGCCGTGTCGCGATAGCCGCCGAGCCTGTTGTACAGGCGTTTGGGAACCAGCAGTCCCTGGTCGCCGTAAGGCAGTTTGAACAGCCAGCAGCGCAGCGCCACCATCGCTTCCAGGCGCCGCGAGCGCGCATCGAAATCGTCCACCCCGAAGCGGAACGCGGCGGCGCGCGGGCGATCGAGCGCCACGCGCGACAGGAACGCCTCGGCCTCGACGTCCCAGCCGGGATCGAGCGCGGTTTCGGGATGCAGGAACAGTATCCAGTCGCTGCGCGCCGCCTTTGCTCCGGCCGCCAGCTGCGATGCACGGCTTTTTCCGGCTTGCACCACATGGGCGCCCGCCGCGTCGGCGATGAACAGCGTGTCGTCGGTCGAACCGCCGTCGGCGACGATCACTTCGCGAACGACGCCGTGCACGGTGGCGCCGATCAGGCTGTCGAAACAGCGTGTCAGGCTCTCCTGAGCGTTGTGTGTCGGGATGACGACGCTGATCATGCGGTGCAATATGAACGAGACGGCGCCCGCCGAAAATTAATTTCGCGCCGCACGCGGAGCCTGCATTCTTTATTGCAAAGGAGACGCATTTGCGGCACAAGTATGTACTTGCTTTGTTCTTATTTGTTCTCTATATTCCTTGCCGATGACAACGGTCCTAAACAGAACAGCCAATCCCCGTCTCATGCGCGGGAGGGGCGCCGTTTCCAACGCCGCAGGGCGTTATGAACGCCATGCCCGCGTGCTGGTCGACGACGGATGGGACGACGGCTGGCGGGACGGCGACGATGCGCCCCCTCCTCTGCGGACGGAAGTCATCGCGGAAGCGGCTCGCACCATCATCACCCGCAACCAGTCGCCGGACATCTCGTTCGACCGCTCGATCAACCCGTATCGCGGCTGTGAGCACGGCTGCATCTATTGTTACGCACGGCCGACGCACGCCTGGATCGGCATGTCGCCGGGCGCGGATTTCGAATCCCGCCTGTTCGCCAAGCCGAATGCGGCGGCGCTGCTCGCGAAAGAATTGTCGGCACCCGGCTATGTGCCGAAGACCATCGCCTTGGGCACCAACACGGACCCCTATCAGCCTGTCGAGAAGAAACTGCGCATCACGCGCGCGATCCTGGAGGTGCTGCGCGATTTCAAGAATCCCGTCGGCATCGTCACCAAGTCGCCGCTGGTGCTGCGCGACGCCGATATCCTGGGGGAGATGGCGCAGATGGGACTGGCGCGTGTGGCTGTGTCGGTGACCACGCTCGACCGCAAGCTGGCGCGCACAATGGAGCCCCGCGCCGGCACGCCTGCACGGCGCCTGGAGACGATCAAGGCGCTGAGCTCGGTTGGCATCCCGACGCATGTGATGTTCGCGCCGGTTATTCCGGCGCTCAACGACGACGAGATGGAAAGCGTGCTGGCCGCCGCCAAGGATGTCGGCGCGCGGTCGGCCGGCTATGTGATGCTGCGTCTGCCGCTGGAGATCAAGGATCTGTTCCGCGAATGGCTGGAAGTGAACCGGCCCGACAGCGCCAGGCACGTCATGTCGCTGATCCGCCAGATGCGGGGCGGCAAGGATTACGACGCGCAGTGGCATACCCGGATGCGGGGCACGTGGCCCTATGCCCAGATGATCGCGCGGCGTTTCCACATGGCCGTCAAGCGTCTGGACCTGAACAAGGATCTGGCCGCGCTGCGGACCAACCTGTTCAAGCCGCCGCCGCGCCTGGGCGACCAGCTGGCTTTATTTTAGCCCCCTGCATCCAAACCTGCGTCCGGCTGCATCTCCAGGAGTGAAGGCGCACCATGGGAGTGATGCTGATGACCAATATTGGCCTGCCGGGCGGGAGCATCCTCTGGATCGCTCTTATCCTCATCGTGTTTGTCAGCAGCTTCTTCCGCTATCGGACACGCGCCAGCCGTCATCGGATGCTGGAGAAGCTGGCCGAAAAGGGACAAGCCATATCGCCGGAGCTGCTTGCGCAGATCGAGGGCGGAAAAAAAGACTAAGAGCTGAAAAGGGAGTTCAACATGCCTTTCGACAATGGCGTGCTCGGAGCATCGACCATCTTTTGGGTTGCCATCGTGCTCTTTGTGTTCATTGGCAGTTTCTTCAAATATCTCACACGCAGAAGCCAGCACCGCATGCTGGAAACACTGGCAGAGAAGGGGCAGACGCTCTCTCCGGAGCTGCTCGCCAAGCTCGGCAATGGCGACCGCGACAGGAGCTCGGCCAGCGGCGCCATCATCCTGATGTTTATCGGCGTCGCGATCGCCATCTTCTTCTGGGCGATGGGTGGCGGCGGCAATTTCTTCCACGGCGAGAATGTCCCGAACTGGCTGCCGGTGATCGGGATATTCCCCTTTGCCATCGGACTGGGGCGACTGGTCGGCATGATCTTCGAGAGGCGCCCGTCCAAGTGAGATGCTATGCTGAACACCCATGAGCGAGAGCGAATGGCTGGCGCGAGAAGCCGCGGCGGGCGATGCCGCGGCCTTCGGCGTTTTGGTGCGGCAGCATCAATCCAAGCTGCGCGGCTTCCTCTTGCGCATGACGCGCGGCAATCATGCGCTGGCCGACGATCTGGCGCAGGAGACCTTTCTCGAAGCCTTTCGCAAGATCGACCAATTCGGCACGGGATCGTTCTTCGGCTGGCTCTGCGCCATCGCCTATTCACGTTATCTGATGGAGGCGCGCAAACGCAAATTGGAAAGTTTGGACGAGGCGGATAACATGCCGGACGACGCGCCCGAAGCGGAAACCGCGAGCCTCGTCAGGGTTGATCTCGAAAGAGCGATGGCGCGTCTCGCGCCGGCCCAGCGCGCGGCGCTGACGCTGTGCTTTGCGCTCGGCCTCTCGCACGAGGAGGCGGCGGATACCTTGAAGATACCGCTCGGTACGCTGAAATCGCATGTCAACCGCGGCCGCGATAAATTGGCGGCGATGCTGGAGCCGTGGCGTATAAAGGCCGTGTCATGAACAAAACCATCGACGAACTTCTCGTGCAGCCGTTGACCTCCGTGGCCGATGAGGGGTTTTCGCGGAACGTCATGGCGCGCGTTCGCAAGACGCAGCGCCGCGGGCGGCTCGTCACCGCCGCGGGCGCGCTGACCTTCATGGTTCTGGCATTGCTGGTACTGCCGCTGCAGAAAATCGGCGAAGAAATTGGTTGGCTCGTTCCAACGATCGCCACCTCCGCGGCGTTTAACCTGGCCGCCGCGATCATTGTCCTCACCCTTCTCCTGGAACGTCAGTTCTCTCGCCTGTAGCCGTCGCGCTATAATCGGGCGATGCCGGATTACCTGTTCGAGTCGCGTGCCCATTCCCGCACCTGCGGCCTCGTCGCCGGTGTGGACGAAGCCGGCCGCGGACCTCTGGCCGGGCCGGTGATCGCCGCCGCCGTTATTCTCCACAAATCGCGCATCCCCGAAGGGCTCGACGATTCCAAAAAGCTGAGCGCGAAAGCGCGCGACGCGGCGTATGCCTGCATTCGGGAATCGGCGATTGCCGTCGGCGTCGGTGAGGCAAGCGTCGACGAGATAGATCTCCTGAACATCCGCCAGGCGACGCATCTGGCGATGGCGCGGGCCGTTCGCGCGCTCGCACCGGCGCCTGCGTTCGTTCTCGTAGACGGCAACGATGCGCCGGCGCTACCGTGTCCGTGCGAAACCATTGTCGGCGGCGACGGACGTTCGCTGTCCATCGCGGCGGCGTCGATCGTCGCCAAGGTCACGCGCGACCGTCTGATGGCCGCCCTGCACGCCGAACATCCGGTTTATGGTTGGGCAAGCAACAAGGGCTACGGCACTGCCGATCACCTTTCTGCACTCAAGCGGCACGGAGCAACCCCGCATCACCGCCGCAGCTTCGCGCCCATCCACAACATCTTGTGTGGTGGGAATCCTGAGGACTCAAGCACAAGTCTTTGATTCATAAGACTCTTGACCTGTGGACTCACACGAATCACTGTCGCCGCCCATTGTGGATGAAACGGGCGGGACATGGCTGAACTCAGACTGGAAGACGCACTCGATCGGGTTGTCGAGGGCGATTGTGTGGAACGAATGCGGGCGCTGCCAGACGGCTGCGTGGACCTGGTGTTCGCGGACCCGCCGTACAATCTTCAGCTCAAGGGCGACCTGCACCGCCCCGACAATTCCAAGGTCGACGCCGTCAACGACCAATGGGACAAGTTCTCCAGCTTCGCGGAATACGACCGCTTCACGCGCGACTGGCTGACCGAGGCGCGGCGCGTGCTGAAAGACAATGGCGGGTTGTGGGTGATCGGCTCGTATCACAACATTTTCCGCGTTGGCGCGATTCTGCAGGACCTGGGATTCTGGGTGCTGAACGACGTCGTGTGGCGCAAATCCAACCCGATGCCGAATTTCCGCGGCCGCCGCTTCACCAACGCGCATGAAACCCTGATCTGGTGCTCGAAGAGCGAAGACGCGAAATACACCTTCAACTACGAAGCCATGAAGGCCCTGAACGACGAGATACAGATGCGTTCCGACTGGACGCTGCCGATCTGTTCCGGCGGCGAGCGGCTGAAAGACGAAGACGGCCAGAAGGCGCATTCCACGCAGAAACCTGAAAGCCTGCTGCACCGCGTGCTGCTGGCTTCGACGAAAACCGGCGATACCGTGCTCGACCCGTTCTTCGGCTCCGGCACGACGGGCGCAGTGGCGCGCCGCCTCGGCCGCCATTTCATCGGCATCGAACGCGACCGGGAATATGCGAAGATCGCACGTTCGCGCATTGCCGACATCGAGCCCGCCGACAGCGACGCCATCGAAATTACGAAGTCCAAGCGCTCCGAGCCGCGCATCCCCTTCGGCTGGGTCGTGGAGCGCGGATTGCTGCCGCCCGGCACAGTTCTGCAAGGTCCGCAGAAGCGGCATCGCGCCAAGGTTCGTGCCGACGGCACACTGGTTTGCTCCGACGCCACAGGTTCGATCCATCGCATCGGTGCGCATGTACAAGGCCTGGACGCCTGCAACGGCTGGACATTCTGGCAATTCGAACTGAACGGAAAGCTCGTGCCGATCGATGTGCTGCGGCAGCAGCTACGCGCGACGGTTTCCTGAACGGAACAAAGGCCCTTCGTCGGCAAAGGCGTGCTCGACGATTTTGCGCATTACGGTGGGGAGTGCGGTGTCAGAAAGGTCGGCGAGCCAAACGCCGCCGACCTTCGGCCGCTTCTTCACTTCCGCCACCCACACCTCGATCTCCAGTTCGAAATGCGTGAAGCCATGGCGGACGACGACGGGCAGCTTCTTCCACGCGGCGCGGAACGGCGCTTGCGCCATCGCCTCGTCGGCTGACGGAAATCTCCCGCCCCATTCGCTTTGCGGCGGCTGCATCATGCTGCCGAGCAAGCCTTTCTCCGGCCGCTTCACGAGAAGCACCGCGCCATCCGCATCGCGCGCCACGAACGCCGCACCGCGCCTGAGCGGCCGCACCATCTTCGGCCCCTTCACCGGCAACGTCTCGGCGATGCCGCGTTTGCGCGCTTCGCAGTCATCCGCCCACGGACAACTTGTGCAAGTCGGGCGTTTTACGCCGCAGAGTCCGGCACCCAGATCCATCAGGGCCTGCGCGAAATCCCCTGCCCGCTTTTCCGGCACCAGCGATTTGCCCAGTGTCAGCAGCTTCGGCTTTGCACCCGGCAACGGTTCCTCTACGGCGAACAGACGCGCGATCACCCGCTCGGCGTTGGCATCCATGGCGGCTTCACGCGCGCCATATGCGATCGCCGCGACCGCCCCGGACGTATACGCGCCGACGCCCGGCAGCTTGCGCAATTCCTCGGCGGTCGACGGAAACCGTCCACCCAGTTCGTCCGCAACCACCTTCGCCGCCTTGTGCAGGTTGCGGGCACGCGCGTAGTAGCCGAGGCCCGCCCATGCCGCGAGGACATCGTCCAGGGGCGCCCTTGCCAGCGCCTCGACGGTCGGCCAGCGCGCGATGAATTTTCGGTAATAACCGGCAACCGCCTGCACCGTGGTCTGCTGCAGCATGACCTCCGACAGCCAGACGCGGTAGGGATCAGCCGCCTCTCCGGGCTTGGCGCGCCATGGCAGGTCGCGGCGGTGGGCGTCATACCAGGCAAGCAAACGCTGTGCGCGATCTCTCCTAAGGCTTTGCTTGGCGGCGGGTGTCCCGTGCATAATTCCCACCATGGCCCGATCCGGCAAAGATGAACAAGGTGAGAGGCGCAACTGGGTGTCGGCATTGGCCCCCAATGCGACGACGGTCGCCCATTCCGCTTTCGTCCGCGCCGGGTTTGCCGATCCGACGCTCGTGCTGCGCTGGGACGAAATCGCCGGCCCCGAGACCGCGCGGCTGGCCCGCCCGATCCGCTTGTCGCAAGGCCCGAATGGCGGTGTGCTGACCCTGAAGGCCGAGCCGGGCGCGGCGCTGTTCCTGCAGCACGAAACCCGCTCGTTATGCGAGAGAATCAACGCCTATCTGGGGCAGCCGGCCGTCGCGCGCCTGCGGTTCGTCCAGGGGCCGCTGCCGCCCCGTCCGGCGCCACCGGCCCGCAGGCCGTCTCCGGGCACCATCCCCCCCACCGATCCGACCCTGAAATATAACGGGCCGGAAGGGCTCCGCACCGCACTGCTGGACCTTGCCCGCGCCCGGCGGAGTCGGACTAATATGGGGGGCTGATACGCGGCCTGATTCACTTTTCTGATTTGGAGACCAAGGATGGCCCTTAGGGACCTGCTCAACGACGCGCTTCATTCGACGCCCACCGACAGCCAGCGCCGCCTCGCGACATTGCGGGCCGTCATGGCGGCCGTCGACGCACAGCCCGGCGCCACGGATGCCGACATCCATGCGATCATCACCAAGATCATCATGGAACGCGAGCAGCAGGCGGCCTCCTTCAGCGCGGCTGGCCAAACCGAGATGGCGAAAGCTGAACGCGCGGAAATCGACTCGCTGCGCGGCTTTCTGCGCGCCTCCAGCTCCGCCGAACCGGCGCCCGCTGCAAAAAAGCCGAAAGTTGCCGTGAAAGCGGAACCGCAGCGCACCGGCCAAAGCGCGCCTCTGTTCACGCGCAATCAAATCATCATCGCCTCGGTCGCGGCCGTGCTGGTCGCGGGCGCCGCCATCCTCTACTTCTTCGTCTTCACCGGCGGGTCCAGCGACCTGACGATTGCCAGCGGCGGCCCCTTGACCGTCCAGCTCTACAAACACGACCGCACACTGGGCTCGCCCAAGGCTCCGATCACGGTGCTCGAATACGCGGCGCCCGCCTGTCCGCATTGCTCCCACTTCGACCAAACGGTCTTTCCGCTTGTCAAGAAGAACTACATCGACACCGGAAAGGTCTTTTATATCTTCCGCGTCTTCCCGATTAACCCCGCCGACCCCGCCGCGGAAGCAATCGCCCGCTGTTTGCCTGCGGATAAGTATTTTCAGTTCATTGACCTTCTGTTCCGGAATCAGCCCAAATGGGATCCGGAGTACGGCATAACCGACGTGCGCGGGGGGCTTATCCAGTTGGCGCGCATCGAGGGGATGAGCGCCGAGAAAGTCGACCAGTGCATTTCAGACAAAAGTGAGCAGGATCGCATCAATCAAGTCGCCCAGGACGGCGAAACCAAATACAACATCCAGGGCGTGCCGACGTTCATTATCAATGGAACCGAAGTGCAGGCCGAAGATGCGACGTGGCCTTCGTTGAAGGCGAGATTTGATTCCCTGCTGTCCAAACACTGACAACGGACAGCGCAGCAGCGTAGGACGGCGCGTATCCGTTGAAGTTTAGCAGGTTAAGACTATCCGGTTTTAAGTCCTTTGTGGAACCGACCGAGCTCTTCATCGAGCCCGGGCTGACGGCGATCGTCGGCCCGAACGGTTGCGGCAAGTCCAATCTGTTCGACGCCTTGCGCTGGGTGATGGGCGAAACGCGTCCGACGTCGGTGCGCGGCACCGAAATGGACGACGTCATCTTCGCAGGCTCGGCGGCGCGCCCCGCGCGCAACATGGCCGAGGTGACGCTGACGATCGACAATACCGACCGCAGCGCCAATCCGCCCTACGCCGATTACGACACGATCGAAGTCTCGCGGCGTATCGAGCGCGAGGCGGGATCGGTCTATCGCATCAACGGCCGCGACGTGCGCCAGCGCGACGTGCAGATATTCTTTGCCGATGCGTCGTCGGGCGCATCCTCCACGGCCTTTGTCCGCCAGGGCCAGATCAGCCTGCTGATCAGCCAGAAGCCGCTGGCGCGGCGCGCCATCCTGGAAGAAGCCGCCGGCATCACCGGTCTGCATCAGCGCCGGCACGAAGCCGAACTGCGTCTGCGGGCCGCGGAGAGCAACCTTTCCCGCCTGGACGACGTGATCCGCGAAGTGGAAGGCCAGCTGCAGAGCCTGAAGCGCCAGGCCCGTCAGGCTTCGCGCTATCGCAATCTCTCCGGCCATATTCGCCGCGCCGAAGCGCTGGCGCACCATTTGCGCTGGACCGCGGCGGAACTTCGCGCCCGTACCGCGGCGGAAGCCCTTGCCGCGGCCACCAACGTCGTTGCGGCATGCACCGAACACGCGGCGCAAGCATCGACCGCGCAGGATCTTGAGCGCGAGCGAGCGCTCGACCGCGACGCCGAAACCGCCCTGGGGACCCTTGCGGCTGAAAGCAACGACCTCGAAGCCGCCCAGGAGCGCGCGGGCATCGAGATCACCGAGGCGCAGGCGCGCGCCGAAGAGTTGAATGAAGCATTGGCGCAAGCCGAGCGCATGCTTGAGCGGCTCACCTCCGAACTCGCCGAACACAATGCGCGCAAGGACAGCCTGGAGCGTTCGCGCCAGTTGGCCGCCGAACTGGCGGAAACCAGCGGCCAGCAGCTGATCGAGGCGGAGTCTCGCCTTGCCGTCGCACTGGAAGGCGCGGCGGCGGCGCCCGATGTACGCGCGGCCGAAGAGGCGGTGGACGAGGCCCGCCGACTGGCCGAGACCGCGTCGGCGGCAGCCGCCGAAGCGCGCGCAGTGCTTGCGGAAGCCGAGCTTGCCGAAACCGCGACGCGCGGCCCACAGGAAGACGCGGAACGCGAAGTGCAGCGCCTGTCGGCGGAAGCCAAGGCGCTCAGCGACCTGTTGCGGCCGGAGGGCCAGAGCCTGTGGCCGCCGCTGGTGGATGCCGTCAGCGTGCAACCAGGCTACGAAGCGGCCCTCGCCGCAGCCTTGGGCGACGACCTTGAAGCGCCGCTCGACGAAGCCGCTCCGCACCATTGGCGAGATCTCGGCGATTTCGACGAGACAGCGCCCTTGCCTGCCGGCGCCAGACCGCTCGCGGAATTCGTCAAAGGCCCGGGCGCGCTGTCGCGTCGGCTGTCGATGACCGGCGTTATTTTCACCGACCAGGGCGCCGATCTGCAAAAGGAATTAA
>DAIDUA010000098.1 GCA_027456965.1 Alphaproteobacteria bacterium
CACGCCGCCTTCGACATCAAGAATCCCAACCGCGTGCGGGCGCTGGTCGGCGCGTTTTCCGGCAACCAGCTGCGCTTCCACGCCGCCGACGGACGCGGCCATGCGCGCGGCCACCATGGCGTTGATCTTGTCGAGGGTGCGGATGGTTTCGCCGACCAGCGCATAGCCGCGTCCGTCGGCGGCGTGGAAGCGCAGCTGGTTGCCGGAAAACGCGCCGACCAGCGCCCGCACGCGGTTGGGATTCTTGATGTCGAAGGCGGCGTGACCCATCAGCGTGCGCACGCGCTCCACCGTATCAGGCCGCGACGAACCCGCCTGCAGCCCCATCCACTTGTCGATCACCAGCGGATCCTTGGCAAAGCGGTTGTAGAAATGCGCGAAGGCCGCATCCGCGCGCGGCGACACCATGCGCGTCAACGTGGCGAGCCCGGCGATCATGTCGGTCATGTTGGTCGCGGCCTCGTAATGCGCCGCGGCGAGCGCCGCCGCCTTGTCGTCGTCGGCCGCGGTGAGGTAACGCAGGCAAGCGTTGCGCAGCGCCCGCCGTCCCGCCGACGCGGCATCCGGCGAGAACGTGCCTGTTGCGGACAGGCTGTCATACACCGCGGCGAACTTTTCGCCGTGCGCGGCGGCAATGGCGCGGATCAGCGTCAGGCGCGCGGCATGGATCGCATCCGGATCGACGACCGTCATGGCCATCGCCATCTCGCTTTCGAGCGGCGGCGTCAGCATGTTGGCGGCGAACGCCATGTCGTCCTTGGCGCGCGCCAGAACTTCGCCGACGGCTTCGACATAAAGCGGATCGGGTCCGGAGACCTTGCCGCTGATCGCATCCAGCATCGTCGTCCTTGCGGCCGTCTGCCCCGCCTCCCAGCGATTGAAGGAGTCTGGATCGTGCGCCATCAGCGCCGCCCGTTCCCAGCCGCTTTGCGTGACTTTGAAGGTGGCCGGTACGGAAAAACCGCGGCCGACCGACAGCAGCGGCGCTTCGTCGACGCCTACGAAGGTGAAGGTCTGCTCGGCATCCGTGAGTTCGAGCACCCGTTCCTCGGGCCCTTGGGCGTTCTCGCCCTCCAGCGTCAGCGGCAGCGCGCGGCCGGCCTTCCCCAGCAGGCCGCGCCGCACGGGGATGTGCATCGGCTTCTTGACGGGCTGGCCGGGCGTGGGCGCCAGACTCTGCTTCAGCGTCAGCGCATAGGTCTTCTGCCCCGGATCGTATGCACCCCTGGCCTCGATGACCGGCGTGCCCGCTTGCACGTACCACAGCCGGAACTGCGAAAGATCGCGGCCGCTGGTGTCTTCGAAGCACCTGACCCAATCCTCCACGGTCGCCGCTTGGCCGTCATGGCGCTCGAAATAGAGATCGGTCGCCTTGCGATAACCGTCTTCGCCGACGAGCGTCTTCAGCATGCGTATGACTTCCGCACCCTTCTCATAGACGGTCGCGGTGTAGAAGTTGTCGATGGTGATGTAGCTCTGCGGCTGTACCGGATGGGCCAGCGGCCCGCCGTCCTCCTGGAACTGGCGCAGGCGCAGCAAGCGGACGTCCTCGATGCGCTTGACGCCGGCCGAGCGCTGGTCCGCGGAAAAGCTCTGGTCGCGGAAGACCGTCAGGCCTTCTTTGAGCGACAGCTGGAACCAGTCGCGGCAGGTGATGCGGTCGCCCGTCCAGTTGTGGAAATACTCGTGGGCGACGACGGCTTCGATGTGCGCATAGTCGTCGTCGGTGGCAGTCTCGGGCGAGGCCAGTAGCACCTTGTCGTTGAAGATGTTGAGACCTTTGTTCTCCATCGCGCCGAAATTGAAGGCCGAGACGGCGACGATCATGAAGATGTCGAGGTCGTATTCGCGGCCGTATTTCTCTTCGTCCCATTTCATCGCCCGCTTGAGCGAGTCCATCGCATAAAGCACTTTGGGCTCGTTGCCGTGTTCGACGAAAATCCTCAGGTCCACTTTGCGGCCGGACATGGTGATGAAATGATCGGTGATGACGCCCAGATCGCCCGCCACCAGGGCGAACAGGTAGCAGGGCTTGGGAAACGGATCGTGCCACACCGCGAAATGCCGCCCGCCCGGCAACTCGCCCCCGGCGATCGGATTGCCGTTCGACAGCAGAACCGGACACAGCGCCTTGTCCGCTTCGATGCGCGTCGTATAGACGGCCAAAACGTCCGGCCGGTCCAGGAAATAGGTGATCCGCCGGAAACCCTCCGCTTCGCATTGCGTACAGAAAATGCCTTTGGCCAGATACAGCCCTTCGAGCGAGGTGTTCTTGGCTGGCGCGATCTCGGTGACGATCTCCAGCGTAAAGTGCTCCGGCACCTTGTCGATGGTGAGCGTTTCGGCGTCGACGGCATAATCTTCAGTACCGAGCACGCGGCCGTCCAGGGCGACGGAAACCAGCTTCAGATGCTCGCCATCAAGCACCAGCGGCGCCAGCACACCGGTGCGTGCCACCGTCATCAGGGCTGTCACGCGCGTGGCTTCGGGGCTGAGCACGAAATCGAGAGATATTTTCGACACCTTGTAGTCCGGTGCGCGATAATCCTTCAGGCGAATGGCGCGTGGTTCTTCGGTCCGCATGTCGGTTCCTTGCTCGGGGGCGCATCGGTATAGCGAAAGCGTGCGGCTGGCGCTCCTGTTTTTTACAGTGTTCTTGGGAACGGCATCGGCCTGCCATCGCGGCGCATTAATTTTTGCCGTTGACGAACGTGCGTGCAACATAAGTGCTGAACATCATCAGATGGTCGACGGCGTCATCGCCTGCCCCGAGCGGCAGAAACATGCTTTCACAATAAGTGTATTTCGCGTTCGGAAAGTCCGCGCCCATGCGGCCGCGTACTGCGGCCGGCGCGCCGCTCAGGACGACATGGATGAAGATGCTGCGCAGGGAAAGGCAAAATGCGGGCGCGATCTGCATTAGTTGATTGAGGCGCCGGCCCTGGAAAGGGATGGCGTGGGCCTGCACTTGGGCGTCGCCGGCGATGCGGAATTCGAAGTCGGAGCAGCCGTCGATGACCTTGATCAGGATCATGTTGCGCAGAATGGAAGCGATGTCGCGCGGAAGGATGTCCTTGCGCGCCGGATAGCGTCTGTTTCCCCGCAGGGTGCGACAGTACCCGGCGCCCTCCCTGACGGCGGGGCTTTCCAGCTCGTCGAGCGTGACCAGCTCGAATGACGTGATGTCCGAGTCCTGGCGGGGGTCGGGAGATTCCGAATAATGAGGTGTCAAAATGTGACGCTCTGAGTCTGACCGGACAGAGATATCAGCTTTCCCGATCGAGATGCGAGAGGATGTCCTGCGCGTCGTGTGCGAGATCGGCCAATGCAGTCGGCATGTCCTCGCCTGACCGGCGTGCCCATTCCACTAGGCCCTTCGCAAAGCTTGCAAATCTGGGCACGGCTGCAATCATCCGCGCTTGGCGTTCAATCTTCGCCGGGTCGAGGTCGTATTCCGCGCCCGGCACGCGCCAGCCGCCCCAATCCGCCTGGCCGGTGATGACGACGGGATAGGTACCCGGCACCGGATGGCGCGAGCAATCTTCCGTCGGTTGCCATTTGTTGCGGGCCCGCACGATCCGCCAGGTTTCGCCGGTCGGCACGACGTGATCCTGCAGCGGCTCCTCGGCCTGCAGCTCCTCGGCGGCGAATTCGCGGCCCAGACCGCAGTCGTAATGCACGCGGATCGGTTCATCGAGGCCCTTGGCCCAGTGCGGCACGACGTGCTCGACAAGCGCCCATGTGCCGACGGGCTTTACATAGACACGCTGGTTCTTGTGAAATTGCGCCTTCGCCATGTCGTCCACCCGCCTTGACCGGGTAAATGTAAAACTTCGATCTTAAGTGGAAGTTAAGTCTTGGCCTCTCGCGCCGACGGTGACGCGACACTATCTTCTCGGTTAAGAAAGCATTTTCGGCAGCTTATGATCGAAAGCCCTTGCGTCAAGATCTGCACGATGGACGCCCGCAGCGGTCTGTGCACGGGTTGCGGGCGCACGCTCGACGAAATCGCGCGATGGGGCACGATAGGCGACGCGGAACGCGCGCTCCTCATGCGTGAACTTAAGGGGCGATTGGCGCGTGCTAACCTGCGTCGCTGAGCTTCACGACATTCAGCTTGCCAGGTTCGAGAGCCTTGCCCGCCAGCGCGCCCAGCCAGTCCAGCCCTGCGCGCAGCTTCACGTTCTCGCCGATGACCAAGATTGCGGGCGCCGCGCTTTCCGCGGCAGCAGCGCCTAGTTCGTCGAGCGTCGTCACGTGCACGCTCTGGTCGGCGAACGATGCATTGCTGACGATCGCCGCAGGCTCGTCGGCGCCACGTCCCGCGTCGATCAGTTTCGCGGCGATCTCGCCCGCATATTTCCTTGCCATATAGAGCACGATGGTCGGCGAGCCGCGTGCAATGGCCGCCCAATCAAGCGCCGGCAGCTTCCCGTCCGCGCCATGGCCGGTGAGAAACGTTACGACGTGATTGGTGTCGCGATGCGTCGCCGGAATTCCGGCATAGGCCAGCCCACCGATGCCGGCCGTAACACCGGGCACGACGCGAAACGGCACGCCGGCCCGCGCCAAGGTGAGAGCCTCTTCGGCACCGCGTCCGAACACGAACGGATCGCCGCCCTTCAGCCGCAGCACGCGCTTGTTCTTGCGTGCCAGCGATACCAGCGTGCGGGAGATGTCGCTTTGTTTGCAGGAGCGCTTGCCGGCACGCTTGCCCGCGTAGATCAGTTCGGCGCCCGGCCGCGCCAGCTTGAGCAGCGTCTCGTTGACCAGCGCGGCGTAGAGGATGACGTCGGCGCCGGCGATGGCGTGCAGGCCAAGCGCGGTGACCAGTCCCGGATCGCCCGGCCCTGCGCCGGCCAGCCAGACCCAGCCTTGCTCGAATGCGGGCAGAGCAAGTACGACGGCCAGCCGCTGGACGGCAGCCCGTTCGGTGGCATTAATAAGGTCTCGATCCATTGCACACTTCGAAATTGTATATATTAGTGTATCACATTATTTGGACGGGGAAATAGGGAGCCCAGGCGTCGATCGCCGTGCGCGGATGTCCCTCAGATTCCACTGACGTTTGCCTTGCCTTTGGGATAGACAACTCGCCTTTCCATCGTGCGAGCACCAGAAGTCATGTCCAAGCCCCGAAGCGATCTGAAGCCCAACACCTTCGATTTCGAGAACTTCCCCTTGGTCACGGCCAACGGCTTCCGCGAATACGACGCCCGCTGGCTGTTCGGGAAGGAGATCAATCTGCTGGGCGTGCAGGCGCTGGGGCTGGGTCTCGGCACCTATCTGCACGAGGTTGGTGCGCCCAGGGTGGTCACCGGTCATGACTACCGCTCCTATTCGCTGTCGATCAAACAGGCGCTTGTTCTCGGGCTGATGAACGCGGGCTGCGAAGTGCTGGACGTCGGATTGGCCACGACGCCGGTCTCCTATTATGCGCAATTCGCGCTCGATGTTCCCGCCGTGGCGATGGTGACCGCCAGCCACAACGAAAACGGCTGGACCGGCGTGAAGATGGGCGCGGCCAGACCGCTGACATTCGGCCCTGACGAGATTGGCCGCCTGAAGCAGATCGTCCTGGGTGGCGAGGGCAAGACACAGACCGGCGGCAGCTACAGGTTCGTAGAGAATTTCCGCGAGCGTTATCTGCAGGCGGTGACCGAGGGCCACAAGCTGTCGCGCCCGATCAAGGTGGTTGCCGCCTGCGGCAACGGCACGGCCGGCGCCTTTGCGCCCGAAGCGCTCCGGCGCATCGGCGCGGAGGTCATTCCGATGGATACGGAGCTGGACTACACCTTCCCGAAATACAATCCCAATCCCGAAGACCTGCACATGCTGCACGCCATGGCCGACGCCGTGCGCGAGCACAAGGCGGAGCTTTGCCTCGGCTTCGACGGCGACGGAGACCGTTGCGGCGTAGTCGATGACATGGGCGAAGAAATCTTTGCCGACAAGGTCGGTGTGTTGCTGGCTCGCGATCTGTCCCAGAATATCCCGAACGCGCAGTTCGTCGTGGACGTGAAATCGACCGGCATCTATCTCGCAGATCCCGTGCTCAAGCAGCGCGGTGTCCGCGTCGATTATTGGAAGACCGGTCATTCTTACATCAAACGGCGCACGGCAGAACTCAAGGCGGTCGCCGGCTTCGAGAAGAGCGGTCATTATTTCTTCAACCCGCCGGTCGGCCGCGGCTATGACGACGCGATCATCGCGGCGATCGCCATTCTGGAAATGCTGGATCGCGCGGGCGGCAAGACGATGTCGCAGCTTGAGGCCACGCTGCCCAAGACCTGGAGCTCGCCGACCATGGCGCCGTATTGCGCCGACGACGCCAAGTACGATGTCGTGGCCGCGATCACCAAGGAATACGAAGGGCTGAAAGCGCGCGGCGAGAAGGTGTTGGGGCAGAACATCGCCGGCATCGTCACGGTCAATGGCGTGCGCGTGACGCTGGCAGACGGCACCTGGTGTCTGGTGCGCGCGTCCTCCAACAAGCCGTCGCTCGTGGTCGTCGTCGAAAGTCCAACCTCGGAAGCCAATATGCGCGCGATCTTCGCCGACCTCGACAGCCGCCTGTCGAAGCACAAGGAAGTGGGCGAGTACGATCAGAAGATTTGATACGAATGGCGGGTAGCGAATGGAAATTTCTCCTACTCGCTACTCCCTATTCGCGTATCTATCCCAATGCGTCCCACAGCATCTTGATTGTCGTCACGGCGATCAGCAGGGCGAACATCTTGCGCAGCCGGCCGCTGTCGGTCAGGTGCGCGATGGCGGCGCCGGCGGGCGCGACGAAGAACGACACCGGCGCGATCAACAGGAAACCGAGCAGGTTGGCGTAGCCCAGCGAATAGGGCGGCAACCCCGCGGCGCCGAACCCGGCGATCGCCGCGCCGATCGCGCCCGGCACGGAGATGATGGTGCCGAAGGCCGACGCCGTGCCCACCGCGCGATGGACCGGCACGCCGCACAGCGTCATCGCCGGCACGCCGACGGTTCCGCCGCCGATGCCCATCATGGCGGAGACGCCGCCGATACCGAACGGCAGAAGCACGCCGCGCGCGCCACCAGGCAGTTTGTCCGCCAGCCGCCAGCTCTCTTTGCCTAATGCAAACTGCGCCGCGACCGGCAATGCCACCAGTCCGAAGAACAGCGTCAACGTCGGGCCGCGGGCCAGACTCGCCAACACGCTTCCCACGACCACACCGGCGAGCATGGGCCCCGCCCAGCGCTTCAGCAGTTCCCAGTCGACCGCACCGTTCTTGTTGTGCGCGCGCAGCGAGGAGATCGAGGTCGGGATGATGGCGGCGAGAGACGTTCCAATTGCGATGTGCATCCTCAGGCCTTCGGGAACGCTCATCGCGGCGAGCACCTGATACAGCACCGGTACGATCA
>DAIDUA010000099.1 GCA_027456965.1 Alphaproteobacteria bacterium
GCTTGGTGCCCCAGGCCGGCTTGCCGCCCGGCAGCGTGGGAACGATCCAGATCTGGAAGATGCGCGTCGGCTCGTTCTCGAGATTGTATTCGGAATGCCGGACGCCGGTTCCGGCCGACATCACCTGCACATCGCCCGCCACGGTACGCCCGCTGTTGCCCATCGAATCCTGATGGGTGATGGCGCCGTCGCGGACATAGGTGATGATCTCCATGTTCGCGTGGGGATGTGGTGGAAAGCCCGACTGCGGCGCGATCTCGTCGTCGTTCCAGACGCGGAGACTGCCCCAGTTCATGCGCTGCGGGTCGTAATATTCGGCGAAGGAAAAATGGTGCTTGGCCTTGAGCCAGCCATGGTTGGCGCCGCCGAGCTGTGCGAAGGGTCTGACTTCAATCATCGTCTGTCTCCGTGGACGCGGCCTGCAACTGCGTCTCAGGACAGAAGATGGTCCTGGACCAGGACATACAAAATAGAAACAATGGAACTTCATTGTTTCCATTTTTGAGGTAATTATGGGCCGGCTGCCAGACCTTGAAGCCTGGGGCGTCTTCGCGAAGGTTGCCTCCACCGGCTCTTTTACCAAATCAGCCAAGGAGTTATCGCTCTCGAACGCGACAGTCTCGAAGCTGATCTCCCGCCTGGAAGCCCGGCTGGGCGAAAGGCTGTTCCACCGTACCTCCCGCAAACCCACCCTGACCGAGACCGGACGCGTGCTGGCGACGCGCGCCGCCCAGATCCTGTCTGAGGGGGAAGATGCCGAGGCCGAAGCACAAGCCCGCTCGGTGTCGCCGCGCGGCCGTATCCGGCTGGCGGCGCCGATGTCGTTCGGCTTGAGCCAGGTCGCGCCCATCCTGCCGGAATTCCTCGCCCTCTATCCGGACGTGTCGATCGACCTGCGCCTTGACGACCGGCTGGTCGATCTGATCGGCGACGGCGTCGATGTGGCGGTGCGGATCGCGGCCCTGTCGGATTCGAGCCTGATCGTGCGCAAGCTCTGCCCGATCGAACGCTTCGTGGTCGGCACGCCCGCCTATTTCGAAAAGCACAGTCGCCCGCAGCGGCCAAGCGATCTCGCACAGCACGCTTGTCTGCCCTACACCTATCTTGCTTCCGGCGACGTCTGGCACTTCGCCAATGAGGCCGGCGAGAAGGAAGCGGTGACGGTGCAGGGACCGCTCGGCGCCAACAGCGCCGATGCTTTGAAGACCGCCCTGCTCGCCGGGCTGGGCGTGGCGATGCAGCCAGACTTCGTCGTCTGGGAGGAGATCAAAAGCGGCAAGCTCGAATGCGTCCTGCAGGACTGGTCGGCGCCATCGCTGAACATCAACGTGCTGACGCCGGCGGGCGGCCCGCGCGCCTCGCGCGTGACCGCCCTGATCGAATTCCTGGTCGCGCATTTCTCGGCCGACGCTGTGCCCTGGGCAAAGCTTCACAGGGGATAAGGGGCCTCCGTTACGGTGCACCGCGTCCCGGCAGGGCCAGATTCTTCGCGATCAGCGCGGAACGCTGCTTCACGCAGTCCGCCGAGGTCAGCGGGTCCGGCGGCGTGTTGGTCACGTAGTCGACCAGCCGTTCGATGCTGGAGGTCGCGACGTGCAGGCGCGTATCGGATGACGCGTAATAGATGAACACCTCGTTCTTCCCGTTGACGATCCAGCCATTCGAGAAGGTGACGTTGGAGACGTCGCCGACGCGCTCTTCGCCTTCCGGCGCGATGAAGTGCCCGCCCGGCGCATGGGTGATCGCCCAGGGGCGGTCGAGCGCGGTCATGAACATGTAGAGGACATAGCGCAGGCCGGCCGCCGTGTTGCGCACGCCATGCGCCAGATGCAGCCAGCCGCGTTCGGTCTTCAGCGGTGCGGGGCCCTGACCGTTCTTCACCTCCTTGATCGTGTGATAGACCTTCTGGTCGACGATGATTTCCTCATCCACCCGCGCGCGCGTCATGTCGCCGGCGAGGCCCCAGCCGATGCCACCGCCGCTGCCGACACTGATGAAACCGTCCTGCGGGCGGGTGTAAAGCGCGTATTTGCCGTCGACGAATTCGGGATGGACGACCACATTGCGCTGCTGGCCGGAGCGCGTCACCAGATCGGGGAGACGCTCCCATGTCTTGAGATCGTGCGTCCGCACGATGCCGCATTGGGCCGTGGCCGCCGACGCGTCGTTGGGCTGCGTCTTGTCTTTGCGCTCCGTGCAGAACAGGCCGTAGATCCAGCCGTCTTCGTGCTGCGTCAGACGCATGTCGTAGACGTTGGTATCCGGATCGCCGGTCTGCGGCAGCTGAACCGGATAGTCCCAGAACGAGAAGTTGTCGACGCCGTTGGCGCTATCGGCGACAGCGAAGAACGACTTACGGTCGACGCCCTCCACCCGCACCACCAGCAGATATTTTCCGTCGCGATAGATGGCGCCGGAATTGAAGGCCGCGTTCACGCCGATCCGCTCCATCAGGAACGGATTGCTCTTGAAATCCAGATCGTATCGCCAGAACAGCGGCGTGTGATCGGCCGTCAGGATGGGGTTCGTCCAACGCCGGTAGATCCCGTTGTCGCGCTCGGTCGGACGGTTCGGCCGCTCGATCAACGCCCGGTGCCGGGCCTGCAATTCGGCGAGCCGGTTCTGGAAATCGCTTTTGGTCGGCATGCTGTCGTCTTCTTCCTGGAATGACGGCGGGGCGACGTTCAATGCAGCTTCGCCGGGCAGGTCGGGTTCGGCCGATGCAAAGGGTGCTGGTTGGTCACACCCGCCGAAATCGTGGCGCGCAGGCTCGCGGGCAATTTGTCGAGCGTCACGATCCGGTCAAGCTTGAAGAGCGCCGCCACCTGCTCGGGTTTGTTGCAGTACGGGCAATTGGCCGGATCCAGGGCCCAGGCGGAATTGAGATATTCCCCGCCCCACAGCAGAACCCAGGCCGGGTTGACGGCGTCCAGCACCTGGCTGCCGGGCGCGACGCCGACTTCGGTGAGCGCGAAGGGCGCGGTCGGATCGAGAGCGGTGACTTTGGCGCGCGCAGAGGCATAGACCGGGCTGTCCGGATCATGCTCATAGACGTCGGTTCCGACGATGTCCGGTTTGTGCCGCACCGGGAAGAAGGGCGTCGGATCGAGCGTGTCGCGGTCGACCGACCACACCCAGATCAGATTGTCGAGTTTGTGGCGGATCGCCAGCTCGTCGTACAGCGCGTCCCACAGTTCCGGATAGGCGCTCTGCTTTCCCCACCAGAACCACTCGCGGTTCATCTCGTGATAAGGACGGAACAGCACGACGACGCCGCGGTCGCGTAACGTGGCCAGCACCTTGGCGATAGCATCGACGTCGGCCAGCCACAGCTTGTGCTCGGGCGTTCCCTTGGTGAGGACGGCGCGAAACGTGTCGGCCGTCATCGGCTTCTTGACGCAGTCGAAGAACTCGCCGCGCGGACAGACCTCCACCGGATTGCGCTCGTGCCACGACATCTCCACGATGCCGCCGGCCGCCGTCTGAGTCAGGGCCCGGTCGATCAGATAGGATTTGTAGGGCGGATAGGCGATGGCGTTCATCAGTTCCAGGCCCATGATCGCCGGATGTTTCCCCGTCTGCGCGACGACGCGGTCGACCGATGTGCAGTCGATGTAGACCTCAAATTCGTTGACCTGCACGCCCACCATCGTCTTCTGCTGCTTCTGCAGATCGCGCACATAGTTGAGGATCGCGGCCCGCTTTGCCTGGATGCCGACCGCAGCGCCCTGTGATGACGCATGCGCCACCATCGACGCCGCGACGAGACACGCGGCGACAGCCACAAACCAACGCGCCGCCAATGGCGCCTTCCGGATAATCATCTTCCTATTGGTCCTCCGACCCTGTAGGGCTTGAACCGTTGCGAAGTCCGGCCGACCCTACTCCTCCAACGTTGTTTTGATTGCGAATGTAGCCAAACCACGATACTATGACAACGCTGTCATGCAGGGTAGTCGCCCTGCTGGAAGAAAGCCTGCCCAAAGCCGCCTTAATCCGCGAGATTCGAAAGGACCTGTAATGCTCGCCTTGTCGGTGACCGGAAAACGACGGTTCGCCTACGGCTTCTGGCGCTATCGCGAAACCGAGGTCGACGCGGCGGCCGAAATGCTTTCGCTTGTCCGCAAGAGCGGCATCGATCATCTGGACACCGCCGACGTCTATGGCGGACCGGGCGCCTTCGGCGGCGCCGAGCGGCTGCTGGGCGTCCTCCGTGCGCGGACGCCGGAACTGTTCAAGGGCGCGGTCGTCGCCACCAAGGCGGGCGTGGAGCCGGGCTCGCCCTACAACTCCTCGCCGGAATATCTGTCGGCCGCCTGCGAAGCGAGCCTTTCGCGCCTGCGGGTCGACAAGATCGACCTCTTCTACATTCACCGCCCGGACTTCCTGGCGCATCCGGCCGAACTGGCCGAGACGCTGGACGAGCTTGTCGCGTCGGGAAAAGTCGGCGCCGTCGGCGTCTCCAACTTCACCACGAGCCAAGTCGCCGCGCTGGCGCGCCATATGAAGGCGCCGATTGCCGTACACCAGCTGGAATTCTCCGCCGCGCAGGTCGATCCGCTGTTCGACGGTACGCTCGCTCAGGCGATGGCGCGCGGCATCGCCGTCATGGCCTGGTCTCCTCTGGCCGGAGGACGCCTTGGCGAGACCGGGGCGACGGAATTTTCCCGCGTGCGCGAAACGCTCCGCCGCATCGGGGAGCGCAGTGGCGTATCGCCAACCGCCGTGGCGCTCGCCTTCCTGCAGCGTCATCCCGCGCCGGTGACACCGATCCTCGGCACCAAAACGCCGGCCCGACTGCGCGACTGCCTGACGGCAGACGCGCTCACCCTGTCGCGGCCGGATTGGTACGCCATCGTCGAATCTTGCCTCGGACAGAAAATGCCATGAGCGAGACAGCAAACGGTCTCTGGGCCGAGCAGTTCCGCAAGGAACTCGTGGACAACATCCTGCCGTTCTGGACGCGCCATGCGGTCGATCGCGAGAACGGCGGCTTCTACGGGTTGATCGACACCGACGGCAAGGTCGACAAGGAGGCGCCGCGCGCCTCCGTGATCAATTCCCGCATTCTGTGGACCTTCTCGGCGGCGAGCCGGCTGATCGGCAGCGAATACCGGGAAACGGCCGACTGGGCCTACGATTACGTCACGACCGCGTTCTGGGACCGCAAATTCGGCGGGCTCTTCTGGATGCTCGATCGTCAGGGCAATCCCGTTTCGCCCCGCAAGCAAATCTATGCCCAGGCTTTCGGCATCTACGCGCTGGCGGAATATTTCCGTGCGACGGGCAATGCCGCCAGCCTCGACTTTGCCAAACGCCTGTTCTGGCTGATCGAAGACCACAGCTACGATTCGGACTTCAAGGGCTATTTCGAGGCGCGCGATCGCGACTGGCACGAACTCGAAGACATGCGGCTGAGCGACAAGGACCTCAACAGCCCCAAATCCATGAACACGCATCTGCATATCATGGAGGCCTATACCAACCTGCTGCGGGTGTGGCGCGACCCGACGCTCATGGCGAAACAGACCGAACTTCTGCACCTGACGACGGATCACATCGTCGACAACGAAACCCGACACTTCAAACTGTTCTTCGACGAACGTTGGGAGAAGCTGTCGAACCATGTTTCATACGGGCACGACATCGAGGGCAGCTGGCTGATCGTCGAGGCCGCCGAGATTCTCGGCGACGCCGGATTGATCGCCCGCGCCCGTACGCTGGCAGTAGCCATGGCCAAGGCGGTGTACGAGCAAGGACTCGATCGCGACGGCAGCCTGTTTTACGAGGCCGACGCCAAAGGCGCGCTCGTCGATCCCAAGAAGCACTGGTGGGCGCAGGCCGAAGCCGTCGTCGGATTCTACAACGCCTTCCAGATTTCCGGCGAGACGCCGTTTCTCGCAGCCGCGCGCCGGGCCTGGGACTACATCGAAACCAACGTTGTGGACCGCGTGCATGGCGAATGGCACGCCAAGCTTTCGCCGCAGGGCGTGCCGCTGACCGCGAAAGAGGACGGCGACGCCTATCTCGTCGGTCCCTGGAAGTGCCCTTATCACAATGCCCGCGCCTGCTACGAGATGATGGCGCGGCTGAAAGAACAAACGAACGGGAAGACAACACCATGAAGTACGGCCATTTTGACGATGCGAATCGGGAATATGTCATCACCAGGCCCGACACGCCGTTGCCGTGGATCAATTACCTCGGGTGCCAAAGCTATTTCGGAATCATCTCGGCGACGGGCGGCGGCTATTCCTATTACCGCGACGCGCGCCTGCGCCGCCTCACGCGCGGCCGCTACAACAACGTTCCCTTCGATTTCGGCGGGCGGTACATCTATCTGCGCGACGACAAGAGCGGCGAATACTGGTCGCCGTCCTGGATGCCGACACGCGGCAAGCTCGACGACTACAGCTGCCGGCACGGCATGGGCTACAGCGTCATCTCGTCGAAACACGACGGCATCTCGGCGAGCACGCGCTATTTCGTGCCGCTCGACGAGACGCTGGAGATCTGGCAGCTCACGCTGACCAACGAACGCTCCACGCCGGTGGAATTGTCGGCCTTTTCCTCGGTCGAATTCTGCCTGTGGGAGGCCCTCGACGACTTCACCAATTTCCAGCGCAATTTCAGCACCGGGCAGGTCGAAGTCGACGACGAGGTGATCTACCACAAGACCGAATATCGCGAGCGCCGCAATCACTTCGCCTGGTTCGCCTGCTCGGAGAAGCTGGCCGGATTCGACACCCAGCGCGAGGCGTTCCTGGGACCCTGGCGCGGCTGGGACGAACCGGCGGCTGTCGAGCGCGGCGCGTCCTCCGGCTCGATCGCCCATGGCTGGTCGCCGATCGGCTCGCATCACGTGCGGGTGGCGCTCAAGCCCGGCGAGAGCCGCCAGATCATCTTTGTGCTCGGCTATCACGAAAATCCGGCAGACGCTAAATTCGATCCGCCGAACTCGCAGACGATCAACAAGAAGACGGTGAAACCGCTGATCGCGAAATACCGCGACAAGGTCCAAGTCGACGCGGCCTTCGAGCGGCTACGCGCCCATTGGGATACGCTGCTGGGCGTCTACCAGACGCACACGCCGGACATCCACACGGACCGCATGGTGAATGTGTGGAACGCCTATCAGTGCATGGCGACGTTCAACATGTCGCGTTCGGCGTCGACCTTCGAGTCGGGCATCGGCCGCGGGCTCGGCTTCCGCGATTCCAACCAAGACCTGCTTGGCTTCGTGCACATGGTGCCGGAGCGTGCTCGCGAACGCATCCTCGACCTGGCGGCGACGCAATTGCCGACGGGTGGCGCCTATCACCAGTATCAACCGCTGACCAAGAAGGGCAACAACGACATCGGCGGCAACTTCAACGACGATCCGCACTGGCTGATTGTCGGCGTCGGAGCCTATCTCAAGGAAACCGGCGACTGGAGCATCCTCGACGAACCGGTGCCGTTCGACAACGCGCCGGGCTCGGAACAGCCGCTCTACGAGCATCTGCGGCGGAGCTTCCGCTATGCGCTCGAGCGGCTGGGGCCGCACGGCCTGCCGCTGATCGGCCGCGCCGACTGGAACGATTGCCTCAACCTCAACTGCTTCTCGAACACGCCCGGCGAATCGTTCCAGACCACCACCAGCAAGGACGGCAAGGTGGCGGAATCCGTCTTCATCGCCGGCCTGTTCGTGCTGGCGGCCAAGGAACTGGCGGCGATCGCCGAGCGGCGCGGCGCCAAGGATGACGCCAAGACCTGCCTGGCGGAAGCCGAGCGCATGGACGCGACGGTCCGCAAACACGGCTGGGACGGCGAATGGTTCGTGCGTGCCTATGACGATTTCGGCCGCAAGATCGGCTCGAAGGAATGCGAAGAAGGCAAGATCTTCATCGAGCCGCAGGGCTTCTGCGTGCTGGCCGGCATCGGGCTCGAGGACGGCATGGCGAAGAAGGCGCTGGAATCCGTCAAGACGCATCTGGCGACGCCGCACGGGATCGTGCTGCAGCAGCCGGCCTATTCGCGCTACTACATCGAATACGGCGAAATCTCGACCTATCCGCCCGGCTACAAGGAAAACGCCGGCATCTTCTGCCACAACAATCCCTGGGTGGTCATCGCCGAGACCATGGTCGGCAACGGCGACGCGGCGCACGATTACTATTCGCGCATCAACCCCTCGGCCCGCGAGGCGATCAGCGACGTGCATCGCTGCGAACCCTACGTCTATGCACAGATGATCCCCGGGCGCGATGCGCCGACCCATGGCGAAGCCAAGAACTCCTGGCTGACCGGAACGGCGGCCTGGAACTACTACGCCATCACGCAATGGATTCTCGGCATCCGCCCGGAATATGAGGGGCTGCGGATCGCGCCCGTCCTGCCTGTGCAGTGGCCGGGGTTCAGCGCGATGCGCAAATTCCGCGGCGTGACCTATCGCATCGCGGTGAGCCGCAAGGGTCCAGGAAACAAGGTGAGCCTCAAGGTCGACGGCAAGCCCATCGACGGCGCCGTCGTGGCGCCGCCCAAGGACGGCAAGAACGAGGTCGCCGTCGAAGCCGTCCTGAGCTGAGGCGCGACGTCATAATAAAAAGGGGCCGCGGTTTCCCTCGGCCCCTTTTTTCAACTTGCGGCGACCTCGGAAGGCAGCGGCGCCGGTTCCGGCTTGGGATCCGGATACACCTTCTTCAGATGATCGAGCCAAGTGAACTTCAAGATGAGGGAAGTTACCACGACGCAGGCCAGCGCGATCTCGGCGCGGTCGTATTCGCGGATCACGACATAGACGGGCAGCGCAACCAGGCTCGTCTGCCAGACGATGCCGATGACGATGTTGGACATGTCGCGCCAGAAATCCGGGTTCGGCTTGAACGACGGATCCTCGGCCTGCACCGCCTTCAGCACCGGACCCCAGAAGCCCCAGGGTCGCGTCTTGACGTAGAAGGCCTTCAGCACATCCATGTCTTCCGCTTGCGACAGCCATGTTCCGACAAAACAGCCGATCAGCGAAAGAATCAGGATCGCCGGGAAGCAAGCGAGCGCCGACGGCAGCGTGACGAGCGTGGCGAACGCCACGTGGAACGCCGGATAGGCGGCGAGGAACGACGTGAGCAGCGGCTGCCAAGTGGGCTGCGCCCAGGGAATGAGAAGCGCCGCCACGATGCCCGAGGCCATGCCCCAGAAATAGCCGAAGCCGTTGAAGCGCCACCAATACCATTTGATCACGTTGGCCGCCGCATAACCGCCCCATAGTCCGGCGGATATCCATTGCACCACGTCGTTGATGGAGGTCACGAACCAGCCGATGCTGATGCCCAGCACCACCACGCTGATGGAGGCGACATAGCTCAGCTTGACGCAGAGCCGCTCGCTGGCCTTCGGATTGAAGAAGCGGCGATAGATGTCGTTGACGATGTAGGGCGGCGCGGCGTTCACCGTCGCCGCGAAGTTCGACATGAAGGCCGCCAACAGGCCGGCGACCAGGATTCCGAGCAGGCCCGCCGGGACGAAGCGGCTGAGCGCATCCGGCAGGATCTTCTCGAAATCCATGTTGGTGCCCATATGCCGGATCGTCGTGCTGTAGAAGACGAGCGCCAGGATGGTCAGGCCGGCGGTCATGAAATAGCGCGGTACGTTCAGCACGACGTTGACGACTGCACTCATCATGCAGGCCTCGCGCGGATTGCGGGTCGAGAGGACGCGCTGCATGTCGTAGTTGGGCGCCGGGCCCGCTGCGCTGACGATATAACCCTTGAACAGCTGCATCATGATGAGGAAGCCGAACAGCGAGCTGCCGTCGGATATGATCTTGGCGTTGGCCTCCGGTATCAGATGCGACCAGTCGAGATTGAGTTTCCAGCCGAAAAAGATCTGGTCCCAGCCCGCGGGGATGACGGCGTGCAGGGCGGCGGGGGAAACCTGCTGCATGGCGATCAAGCCGATGGCGACCGAGGCAACCGACAACAGGCAGAACTGCAGCACTTCGGTGATCACCACGCTGAACATGCCGCCCTTCACAACGTAGAACGTCGTGATGCCCATCAGGATCAGGGCGTAGACGTTTTCATTGATCGACGCGTCCGCCGAGAACCGCCAGGGCAGGAAGTCGACGGCGAACTTGCCAATGCCCTTGAAGCCGTAGGTGAGGAAGCCGATGACGCTGACCAGCGCGAAGATCACGACGATCAGATGCGAAAGCTGCGCGCCGAGCCCGTTGCCGAAGCGGAAGCGGATCCACTCCGCGCCGGTGGTCACGCCCGAACGGCGCAGCCACCCCGACAGATACACCATCAGGAAGATCTGGTTGAAGACCGGCCACAGCCACGGGATGAACACGCTCTTCACGCCGTAGACGAAGAGCCAGGTGACGAGCAGCATCGTGCCCGCGATGTCGAACATCCCGGACGCGTTCGACACGCCGAGCATGTACCAGGGCAGAACATTGCCGCCGAGGAAGTAGGCCTTGGTGTCCCGTGACGCGCGATGTGAAACCCAATGCCCGACCAGAACGGACGTCGCGAGGAACGCGACGATGATCACAATGTCGATGAGTTGAAGATGCACGTGACCCCCTGAATTTTTTGGTTATCGTTGTTTTTGGCAGATAGAATTGGTTTGACATTCTTGCATCATGACAACGCTGTCAAGCAGCGACCACCTTGGCTGACTGCGCCGCGCCCCCAGGCCGCACGTAAGAAAAAGAAGTGGCGCAGACTGCCGGCATGGGCGCACCGCATTGCAGCATCGGCCACGGACGCAGCCGCACGCTTCCGTCAAGCGGCCCGCAGCCGCCCGAAGGGAACAACCTTGTTATCGATATCATGCCCGATGTCGGCCCGGCCGAGATACGGAATCCCCGACACCTCGCACCAGTGCCGGACGACGTCTTCTTCGCTCTGCCCGAAGTCCGGCTCGTTCGGCGGAACCTCGCTGCAACGGCCAAGCCTGATGCCTGCGACGCTCTTCACGTCGGGATTGCTGGTGAGGTGAAACATCGTGCGGTCGATGCGGTACATATATTCCGACACTTCCTCGAGCATCAGAACGTGACCGGTCAGGTCCGGCTGCAACGGCGTCCCGACGATTTGGCTGAGCACCATCATGTTGAAGGCGGCGGTCATCGTCGTTGGCGAAACCGCAGGCTCCAGCGAGACCGGTGCGCGATCGACGAGGAAGGACAGCGCTCTGCCGACGGCTTTCTCTCCGCCCTGGCGGTTGATGTCGGCGGGCATCGGTCCGTGCACGACCTCGCCGACGCCATGTTTGTACAGACTGCCGAGCAGAGCGCCGGCATCGCTATAGCCGAGATAGCTCTTCCGTTTCGCCGCGTCCGTCAGACCGGCGATCACGCGCCCGGCAATGCGGCAGGAGCCGTAGCCGCCGCGGCCGATCCACAGCGCGTCGAAACTCGGGTCGTTCGCGACGTCGAGAAAGGCCTGGGCGCGCGCATCATCGCCGCCAGCGAAATGGCCCCAGGAGAGAAAGCACTGCGGATGGAATTGGATGTCGGGAGCGCGATCCGCATAGAGCGTGCGCGCCAGCTCCAGAACCTTTTCGGCAAAGACCGGTTCCAGACGCGACGCGGGCGCCACAACGCCGATTCTCATCCTGCCGTCGCGCATTCGGATTCGCGTGTTTTTCCAATTGCTTGTCACGACACTATCCGCCTTATAACCTGCCCCCATGACTGTGAACAGGCGCTATTTCTTCTGCGGCATCGGCGGCAGCGGCATGCTCCCCCTGGCGCTGATCCTGCGGGCGCAAGGCTGCGCGGTGTCGGGTTCGGACCGCTCCCTCGATCAAGGCCGTATGGCGCAGAAGTTCGATTTCCTGCGCGCCCGCGGCATCGCGCTGTTTCCGCAGGACGGCAGCGGCGTCACGGACGCGGACATGATCGTGGTCGCTTCGGCGGCCGTCGAGAATACGGTGCCCGATGTCGAAGCCGCGCGCCGCATCGGCGCCACGCTGATGGCCCGCGCCGAACTGCTGGCGCAATTGTTCAATGCCGCGCCGCAGAGCATCGGCGTCGCCGGCACCAGCGGCAAATCCACCACCACCGGCATGATCGGCTGGATCCTGTCGGCGACCGGGCGCGATCCGACCATCATGAACGGCGCGGTGATGAAGAATTTCGTCACGCCGGATGCGCTGTTCGCCAGCGCCCTGGTCGGAAAGAGCGAAATCTTCGTCAGCGAAGTGGACGAGAGCGACGGCTCCATCGCGCGCTACACGCCGCACATCGCCGTGCTCAACAACATCGCCCTCGATCACAAATCGCTGGAGGAACTGCGTACCCTGTTCCGCGATTTCGTGGCGAAAGCCGATGTGGCGGTGCTGAACCTGGACAATGACGAGACCGCCACGCTCGCCGCGACGGCAAAGACGGCGATCACCTACAGTTTGAGCGGCCGCCCGGCGCAACTCCAGGCGAGCGGGCTTGTGCCGGCGCCGGACGGGATCGCCTTTGCGGTGCGCGAAGGAAGTACAATGGCGAGGATCGCGCTCCATGTGCCGGGACGCCACAACGTGGCGAACGCGCTGGCCGCGCTGGGGGCGGCGCGCGCCTGCGGCCTGTCTCTGGCAGAGGCAGCGCGCGCGCTGGGCGGATTTACCGGCATCAAGCGCAGACTGGATGTCGTCGGCTCGGCAAACGGCATCACGGTCATCGACGACTTCGCCCACAACCCCGACAAGATCGCCGCCACGCTGGCGACGCTGCACGATTTTCCCGGCCGGCTCCTCGTCATGTTCCAACCTCACGGCTACGGGCCGCTGCGGCTGATGAAGGACGCCTTCATCGCGTGCTTTGCCGACAATCTCGGCGCCGGCGATGTCCTGATCATGCCGGAGCCCGTCTATTTCGGCGGCACGGTCGAGCGCAGCGCCACCAGCGTCGACGTCGTGCGCGGTGTCGAGGCGGCGGGGCGCACGGCATTTGCGATCGCGGATCGTGCGGCGTGTGGCGACAAGCTGCGCGAACTGGCGAGGCCGGGCGACCGCATCGTGGTCATGGGCGCGCGCGACGAC
The DNA here is from genome assembly GCA_027456965.1 of Alphaproteobacteria bacterium. Classification (GTDB taxonomy): domain Bacteria; phylum Pseudomonadota; class Alphaproteobacteria; order Micropepsales; family Micropepsaceae; genus Rhizomicrobium. The sequence goes on from DAIDUA010000099.1 coordinate 13,021, forward strand.
ACGCTGTCGCAATTCGCCGCCGATCTGGTCGCCGCAATCAGGTCGTAAGCGGCCATCCGCTTGTCGCGATACAGCGCCAAATATCTATATTTCCGTTTATTTTCAATAAGATAGTACGTCACCAACAATCCCGTGCGGCGCGCCGAGGCGCGGCGGCGTCGCATTGCCGACACGGGCGACTCGCGTCCGATGAATTCCCCGACGCGCGCGGCATCACGTCAGCAGCGGCAGCGCGTCAACGATCCGTTCGTCCGGGTCTTGCATCGCCAAAAGATTCGCGCCGCGTTCGACGGCAACGCCAGCCGTCGCGGCGGCCTTCCCAAACGGGGTTCTCACTTTTGTCCTGAAATGGCGCACCGGGCAGGATGAAAATGAGAACTGGCGGCTTTCCGTGACTCTGCCACCAGCACGGCGCGGCGCACTCCAGGACCACAACGCCATGGCGAATAGCACCGCCGGCCTGTAACCACCTTCAACGAAGTGTCAGAACTTCAAGGCGAACTTCGCGAATCCATCCCAGGCCGAATAGTGACTTGCGAAACGCTGGTTGAACTGGAAGTGCAATTCGAAGCCAGCATTGGAGAAATACTCAAGGCCACCACCAATTTGCTCGCTGACGTCGCGCGCGGGCGTGGAGACGGTGAATTCCGACTGCGAAGGAGCCCCCTGAAAATCAGAGGACACGTTCCACCGCCCGTTGGACGCCACATTGAGGCCGGCATTGACGTAGGGCCGCAGATAACCGCCATTCTCGACCCGTGTGGTGCCGACCTCGATATGCGGGCTTAGGGTAGCCACGAATTGGTCCGTCCCTTTGACATCCAGGCCGATAACACCGGCGTTCGTCTCCTTGAAGTTCGCCATTTTGTAATAGCCAAGGTCGAGATCGGCGTAAGGCTTCACATAGAAGTCATCGAGATCAAGGAGATAAGTACTGCGACCATGCAGTCCAGTGAAGATGGTGTGTGATGATCCGTCAGCAACGACGCTGGCTGCCGGCAGGCCGATAAATCGAGTGCCGTGGAAGCCGTCGTAAGCAAAGCTAAACGCAAATGCATTTACCCAAGGCCCCTGCAGATATTTAGCGACGACGCCAAGTGCAAAGCCGCGACCGCTGAGGTCTGCGCGGTTGTCGACCCAACCGTCCCATTCCTGGTAGGCAGCCGATGCGCCGATCACCCAATTGGCGTTGATGTGCTGCTGCCGCCCGAACTGCACGCGTCGTTCGCTTGCGGAAAAACCCATATACTGTGCCGTGCGATCTGCGTTCTCACCGCCGAAGGATATCTCGCCCCAATTGCAGTCCTCCTCTTCCACCGGCGCCAACGCACCGTTCGGCGCGTGGCAACTCATCAGATTGTTGAAGAAGTTGCTTTCGCTGCTCTGCAGACCAACGACCTCTGCGAGATAAGGTTCGGGGTGTAACCGGTCCAGGGCACTTTCATAGGTCCCGAGATCGGTAATATTGCCGAGATAGCCCATGAAGGAGGCAAGCGGCAACGCGCCACCCGCATTCCATACTGACTGGAAAGCTCCTCCGACGGCCGATTCGTTGCCAGTCAGCCCATTAGGAGCGAAGTTGGCGGTGGGCACGAGCGTCAGTGCGTGGGCGCCGAAGTCGAGCGAAAAATGCACAACAACGGTGTTGCCGACGGTAGCGGCGCCGTTATCGGTCAACGTCCCGCCAGCAGTGAGCAGGACATCCGGCACATTCATCAATGCGGTGAAGTGCGGTGTAATCGTGCCGCCAACGGTGGCATTGCCCGTGATGTTCATCGTGTCTGAAGGTGACACGCCGAATCCGACGTCGACGTCGTAATTGCCGGTGGCAGTCTGGATGAAGTTGCCGTTGACCGCGACGGTGACACCGGTGCCGCTGCCGCCCGGTTGCAACAATCCCTTGTTAGTCAGCGTGCCACCTGCCAAATCGACGGCCGTGTTCGGTTGAAGTATACCGGTCGTTTCGTTGATCACCTTGTTGGCATTGGTTCCACCGAGCAACACGTCGCCCGTGACCGTGCCCGAATTATCGATGGTGTTCACGACCAATCCGGAGTTGACCGTGGCCTTGATTGCCACGCCACTCAGCGCCTTCACGGTCGCGTCCTTGGCGATGGTGACGGTGTTGACGAGGCCGTTGTCCACCCAGATTCCGGCGCCGGTGCCGGCACCACCCTCATAAGTGCCGCCCGCCACGGTCACGGTAATATCGCTGCCTGTTCCTGGAGCGGCATCGCCGTGGCTGTCGACGACATGGCCGTAGAGCGCAATCTCAGCTGCACCGCTTGGCGCAACCTTTCCGCCAACGCTTTGTGCAAAGATGGCACTGGCATCGTTGCCCGTCGCCCAGATATTTCCCGTATGATTGACGGTAACCGTCCCACCATTGCCCGCACCGCCGTTCGAGCCTTCGAACGCAATCTGGGACGTAGCGCTGGTGCCCGCGAGTCCGCCACCACCACCAATCGACTGCGCAAAAATGCCGTCAGCACCGACGCCAGTCGTTGTAATATTGCCGCTATCGGTGACGTTCACCACGCCGCCATTACCGGCGTTACCGCCGTTGGTCGTGATGGTGAACAGCCCTACATAGGATGGAATGGTGAAACTGGTCTGGGGGGTGTCCACGGTGGTCAGGTTGAGCCCGTTGCCGCTGGGCAGCACAACGGGGGTGGGCAAGGCCGGTATCGTGACCGTTTTAGCATTGCCAGCGATGCTGCCGGAAACACCGCCACCGCCGCCGACGCTTTGAGCGAAGATTCCGTACGAACCGATTCCAGCAGTGAGGATGTTACCGGTCATTTTCACGTCGACTTCGCCGCCATTGCCGGCTGCACCGGCTTGTCCACCGATGGTGAACTTTCCCGTTAATCCGTTGGTCGCATCCCCGCCTTGCCCGCCGCCACCGCCCACGGATTGGGCCTCTATGCCGAATGAGCCGTCACCCAATGTCGTGATATTGCCGGTCTGATTGACGGCGACGGTGCCGCCGTTGCCGCTTGCGGAGCCGTTACCGCCGACATTGAAATTCAGACTTGTGAGCGAAGCGCCGCCCTTTGCTCCGCCTCCCTGACCGTCCGCAATTTGTTGGCCGCTAACGTCCGCACCGGTATCGGTGATGCCGCCGCCGCCGCCTACGCTTTGCGCGAAAATCGCCGATGCATCGCCGCCGAACGTGATGATGGTACCCGTGTTGCTAACCGAGACATCGCCGCCGTTGCCGGATGCCCCGCCATTACCGCCGATGGCTATTGATCCGGCAACCGTGCTCTTCAAGGCATTCTTGGTAGGGAGTGTCACACCGGCATCACCACCAACGCCGGCCCCGCCGACACCGCCGCCTCCACCTATACTCTGCGCCAGAATGCCGAATGCGTTGTAGCCTTGCGTCACGATTGAGCCGGCGTTGTTGATCGTTACGACGCCGCCATTGCCAGCCGCGCCTCCGGAGCCGCCCATCGAAAAATTGAACTGAAAATTCTTATTCGAGTTCGATGACGCGTTACCGAATATTTTGGTAAGCCCCTTTTTGGTGAGATATTTCGTAACGCCCTTTCCCACCGTGGAAAGAATGCTGGAGGACGCGCCACCTGCACCGCCTTCACCGCCGCCGCCGCCCACGCTTTGGCCAAAAACGCCATATGAGCGCATGCCCTGCGTATTGATCGCGCCGTTGTTGGTGATGTTCACGGCGCCGCCATTGCCTGCAACGCCGCCCGCGCCGCCAAGCTGGATATTGATTTGCAGCGATCCAC
>DAIDUA010000100.1 GCA_027456965.1 Alphaproteobacteria bacterium
TTTCCTGAATGCATACCGGATCGGTGACGCGCGATGTGCGGCGGCGCCTCGAACCAGAGCGCTACGCCGCGACGGAACTCGCGCTGCCGGCGGGCTCAGTAAGGATGGCGTAGAGCGCCTCGGCGTTGCTCGCCGCGCGCAGCTTTTCACACGCGATCTGATTGCGCAGCAGGCGCGAAACGCGCGCCAGCGCCTTCAGGTGGTCGGCACCAGCGCCTTCCGGCGCCAGCAGCATGAACACCAAGTCGACGGGCTGATTGTCGACCGCCTCGTATTCGATCGGCGTTTCCAGCCGCGCGAAGACGCCAACGATTTTTCCGATGTCGACGAGACGTCCATGCGGAATCGCGATCCCCTGGCCCACGCCCGTCGTGCCCAGGCGCTCGCGTTCGGTGAGCGTCTCATAGATGCGCCGCTCGGGAACGCGTACGAGGCCAGCGGCCCGCGCAGACAATTCCTGGAGAAGCTGTTTCTTGCCCTGGACCTTCAACGCCGCTGCGACGCCTTCGGGACTTAGCAAATCCGCAATCTGCATGACGGCCCTATTGTTGAGGTTTACGCCGCGGTCAGGCTAGTCGCCCATCCTATCCGTTACACCACAAGCCCGTGCTTGCCTTGTGTTATTTTGTGGCCCGTCGTACCGCATCTTGCGTCATAAAAGCTGCGCATTCGCCGGGCCTCCATCGAAGGGCGCGGACCATTAGTCCGCACGTTTCCCAAAGTCAACGCTTGAAATTAACGAAGCTCGGCCATGGCCGGTTCCCGGCCGTTGAGTCTGCGCCGTTCCACGGAAGACGGGATCCGCATCGCCTCGCGATATTTTGCGACCGTGCGTCTTGCGATATTCACGCCGTCGGCCGTGAGCAACGCCACGATGCGGTCGTCGGACAACACTTCATCGCTGCCTTCGCGTTCGATCATCTCGCGGATACGATCGCGCACCGCTTCGGCGGAATGGCATTCGGCGCCGTTCACAGACTGGATCGATGCGGTGAAGAAGTATTTCAACTCGAACAGTCCGCGCGGCGTCGAGATGTATTTGTTCGAGGTGACGCGGCTGACCGTCGACTCGTGCATGCTGATGGCGTCGGCGATGGTGCGCAGATTCAGCGGCCTGAGATGACGCACGCCATAGGCGAGGAAGCCGTCCTGCTGGCGCACGATCTCGCTGGCAACCTTGAGGATCGTGCGGGCGCGCTGGTCCAGACTCTTCACCAGCCAGTTGGCGTTGTTCAGACACTCGGTGAGATAATTCTTGGAATCCTTGTCGCGGGCGTGCGACGAGACTTTCGCGTAGTAGCGCGCATTGACCAGCAGGCGCGGTAACGTGTCCGAGTTCAGCTCCACGTGCCAGCCGCCGTCGGGCCCCTCGCGCACGATCACGTCCGGCACCACGGGCTGCACCGTCTCGCTGCTGAACGCCAGACCGGGCTTGGGCGACAAGTCGCGAATCTCCGCGATCATGTCGGCGATGTCGGCCGCATCGACGCCGCACAGATGGGCGAGCTGCGCCGTGTCGCGGCGGGCGACCAGATCGAGATGGGCGAGCATCGCCTGCATCGCCGGATCGAGACGGTCCTTGTCCTTCAACTGCAGCGCCAGGCATTCGGCAAGATCGCGCGCGCCGATGCCGACGGGATCGAAGCCTTGCAGTACGGCCACGGTCTTTTCGACCAGGGCGCGGTCCGCACCCAGCCGCTGCGCGACCTCGTCGAGATCCGCGCGCAGATAGCCCGCTTCGTCGATGGCGTCGATCAGCGACACGCAGATCAGACGCTGCTCGGCATCGAGCGCCGCGATCGCGAGCTGGCCCTCCAGGTAATCCTTCAGCGAGCCGCCGTCGGCGATCGTGGATTCCAGAAGGTCCTCGTCGCCTTCGAAGCGCTGCGAGGACTTGACGGTCGTCCAGTCGGCAAGCGGCGCGCTTGGCGCGCTGGGGATGACGGACGACGGCGGTTCGTCGTTGTCGTAGAGATTGTCATGCGAGGTATCCATTTCCTCGCACTTAGAAAAGTCTTCGCGCGCCAGAGACGCTTCCAGCGGCTCGTCCTGCGTCTTGGGTTCGGCCGGCGCCCGCTCGGCATCGAGCGCCGCAACGCTGTCGTCGCGTTCGAGCAGCGGGTTCTTCTCCAGCTCCTGCTCGCAATATTCGGCAAGTTCGACGTTCGACAACTGCAGCAGCTTGATGGCCTGCTGCAATTGCGGGGTCATGACCAGCGCCTGGCCCTGCCGGATCTCCAGCCGTTGCGTCAGCGCCATGGTCTGCCCCGCACCCTCACAGCGAGAACCGTTCGCCGAGATAGACGCGCCGCACGTCGCGGTCGCCGACGATGTCGTCCGGCGTGCCTTCCTTCATTACCTGGCCGTCGTACAGGATGTAGGCACGGTCGATGATGTCCAGCGCGTCGCGCACATTGTGGTCGGTGATGAGAACGCCGACGCCGCGGTCCTTCAGATGCTTCACCAGGGCGCGGATTTCGTTCACCGCGATGGGATCGATGCCGGCCAGCGGCTCGTCGAGCAGAATGTACGACGGATGCGTGGCGAGAGCGCGGGCGATCTCCACCCGACGGCGCTCGCCGCCGGACAGCGCGATGGCGGGCGTGTTGCGCACATGGGTGACGCCGAATTCCGCCAGCAGTTCCTCGACCGCCGCTTCCAGCATGCCGGGTTCCGGCTCCACCAGCTCCGCGGTGGCGCGGATGTTCTCCTCGGCGCTCAGACCGCGGAAGATCGAGGCCTCCTGAGGCAGATAACCGATGCCGAGACGCGCGCGGCGGTACATGGGCAGGCGCGTCACGTCGTAGCCGTCGACTTCGATGGTGCCGCCGTCGACCGGAATGAGGCCCGTGATCATATAGAAGCAGGTCGTCTTGCCGGCGCCGTTGGGACCGAGCAGGCCGACCACCTCGCCGCGCTTGACCGACAGGCTGACCGAGCGGACGACCGGACGCTTGTTGAAGCTCTTGGCGATGCGGGTGACGACAAGCCCCTTGCCGCCCTCCACAACGTGCGGGCGGATCTGCTGGTCCGGAGCGGCAGTCGGGGTCTGTGCCATGCGAGAACTGTGCCTGTTTGTGTTTAAGGAACTGTGAAACCTACGGTTTTTGTGGTGCCTGCGAGCCTGGTGTAAACAATCCCTGAACGCGCCCGCCCGTCCTGGCGCCACCGCCGAGCACGGCCTGCCCGGTGATCAGATTGACGGTCAGCAGCGGCCCCCGCATGACGTTCTGGTTCTTGGTCAGCACGACATGGCCCGACAACGTCACGATGCGCGGATTGACATCGTAGACGGCGCCGTCGCCGGTCGCCGTGCCGGACGGCGCCGTGACGACTACGCCGCCCTGCGCAAAAATCTTCGATGCCTTCCCGTCCACGACATTGATGCGCACGGCATCGGCGCGCATGCGTACTTCACCCTGATGGACCACAACATCGCCGGAATAGGTGGCGGTCTTGCTATTCGCATCGGCGCTGAAATGGTCGGCCGTCACCTCGATTGGCGCATTGGGATCCTTCAACACGCCCAACGAAGTCTGCGTGCCCTGTTGCGCATAAGCCGCCACACCGACCGCCAGCAGCGCTGCGAACATCAGCATCGGGCGCATCATCGCTTCATTTCCTTCGGATACATCGTCATGTGCACATGACCGCTGAGGACAATCCGGCGCTTGAGCCGGTCGATCTGAAAACGATCCGCCCGCAGCGAAC
>DAIDUA010000101.1 GCA_027456965.1 Alphaproteobacteria bacterium
CGGCCTGCAAATCATGCGAAATCTCAAACAGCTTCTCGTCGAGCGCGAGCAGTGAGGCCGCCAGCTCCTTACCCTTTTCCGTCAATTTGACGCCGTTTTGAGTCGCGACGACAAGTTGCGACCCGATGACATCCTGGAGCCGTTTGACCTGCCGGCTGACCGTCGGCTGGCTTATGTTCAACTCCTCGGCGGCGCGATTGAAGGATTTCGCCTTCGCGACGGCAAGAAACACCCTCAACTCGCCCCAGAAAGGGCCGCTCAGCACACGAGGATCATCAAGTGGCGAGCGATTGAGATTCTTCTGCGACCGACTAAATGGCTCTGACATTTCCACTTCTCAAGAACAAAAATTTCATCGGACGGCAAACCGTAAAATCCGCTTCGTTCTATGGCCTTGCGCCGGTCATAGCAGATTTTCGCCGCTCTGGAAAAACGACCGGCCTCTCGCTGACATAAAGGCTGAAGGTTTCGAATTGCTTGCGGCGTTCCCGGGAGGATAACCGATCCATGAATACTCACAATGGCGGTTAACCCTGTGGTCGGGCAGAGATCGCGGTAGCTTGACCTCGGCATTCACCCTAAGTTCACGAACCTCAACGCGGCCGGCTCGCCCGCCCCGCGTCACCGCAGGTTGATCGTGGCGTGCGCCAGCGGCGTAAACCCGACCACATATTTTCATTCCGACGAGACGAACGTCGGGCAGCAATGAGGCTGCGTGGTTCCAGTACCTTTGGTCCCTATCGGCGGACGCCATTCGGTGCGAGAATTGCGCGTGACGTTTCGAACGTCAACATTCAACCGATCGTCAGGAGGAAAGCGATGCGTATCCTTCTTCCCGTTCTTCTGTTAGGGATCGCGCTCAGTTGTGCTCCGGCTTTCGCCGAGGACAACGACAGCAGCGCCATGCAACAACTGCAGGATGCCACCAGCGGCACGCAACCGACGGGGCAAACCTTCGACGGCTGCAACGGCCCTTGCGCGCCCAGCGACGCGTATCCGCAGGGCGATGTCAACGGTCCCGATCCGGGGCCGAGCGCACCTGTCGATACCAACAACGACAGCAGTCAGGACGACAACGGACCGAACTAGACAGAACACACAATGCGAAGACCGCACAGAGATGAGACTGCGTGGCCTTCGCATTTTCCTGTCTTTGAGCGAGGCGCGATCAGTGCGAGACTGCGCACGATGATCGGAGAGCCCAGCGACTCGTCCGGAAACGGGAGAAAAACAATGCGTATCGTTCTTTCAGGCGCCGCGCTTGTATTGGGGATCGCGCTCAGTTGCGGCGCGGCCTTTGCGGACGACGACAACACCAGCGCCATTCAACAACTGCAGAACGCCACCAGTGGCGATCAAACGCTATCACAGACCTACGGCGACAACGGTCACGGAGAGAGTTGCCCCGACGCCTGCCCGACCGGTAACACCGACGTGCCCGATGCGTCACCGCCAGCACCCGCCGACGACAGCGCCGGTCCCAATTAGTCCGATCATGCAGTTCGACTAAGCGGTCACAGGACCGGCAGCGTTTCTTTCAACCGCCCTCCAACGCGCACCGGTTCGATGCGGCCGGCGAAGCCTTTCGCGTCGGTCGCCACGAACACGGCGCACAGCGTGGCCGGCCCCAACGCGGGGGTGAAACGGCTTGTATGCATCTTCCTGGTGAAGCGCTGCAC